>NZ_JAAXKY010000005.1 GCF_012911925.1 Pseudonocardia xinjiangensis
CATTTAGGCTGGACTCGCGGGCAGCTACCGCAACCACCCAGCGGGGCGCGGGGTCAGTCCGGGAGTTCTGCGATCCTCATGCCTCGTTCGTCGTCCGTGCGGCGGGCTTCCGTGCTGCCCAGGCGGATGCCGGTGTGGCGGGTGGGGGGTGGGTCCCATCGGTACGGGTCCGCGGCCTGCCGCGCGTACGCCTCGCCCAGCTCCGCGGCGGCCCTGGCCTCGCGGCCGAGCTCGTGGCCCAGATGCGCGGTGCGCTCCACCCACTCCTGACCGCGGGCGTCCGGCCAGTCCTGGGTGATCTCCTCCGACAGCCGACCCACCTGCCGCCCGATCTCGGCGAGTGCGTCGGCGAGCCCGGTCCACCACCGCCCAGCACCGGACAGGGCATCGGCATCGGCACGTGTCATGCGTGCTCCTCGCCGGAGAGTCCGTCCTGGATCCGGCGCAGGATGCCGGCGACGGCGTCGTCGGCGCTCGTCGCGGCCGAGGCGGCATCGGCGAGTGCGGCACTGAGCTCGGCCAGCTCGCGGACCGCGACGAGCACGGCCGCACCCAACCGCTCGTGCTCAGCCGTCAGAGCCCGGCCGCCCACGGGGCCGGGCCCGAACCGGAGCGCCGCCCGGAGATCCTCGGAGAGGCCCGCTGCGGTGACCGCGTGGGAGCGGAGCTGATCGGGGTGCAGACGCAGCTCGGACGACATGGCCTGATGGTGCAGTACGGAGGCGGTGGAGCGAGGCGGAACGGGCGATTCAGCTCGCCGCGGCGACGACCTCGGCCAGCCGCAGCGCCACGTTGTCCGCCTGCTCGGAGGTGGGCGCCTCGACCATCACCCGCACCAGCTGCTCGGTGCCGGACGGGCGCAGGAGCACGCGACCGGTGGCGCCGAGCTCCGCCTCAGCGGCCTCGACGGCCTCCCGCACAGCGGCTGATCCGGCGACCGCCGCCTTGTCGGCCACCTGCACATTGCGGAGCACCTGAGGCAGCGGCGTGATCACGGACGCCAGCCCGGCGAGAGACGAGCCGGTGGCCGCCATCCGCGCCATCAGCCGCAGTGCGGTGAGCAGGCCGTCGCCGGTGGTGGAGTGCTGCGGGAGCACGACGTGGCCCGACTGCTCGCCGCCGAGGCTGAACCCGCCCGTCCGCAGCTCCTCGAGCACGTACCGGTCGCCGACCTGGGTGGTGAGCACCGCGATACCGGCTTCCTGCATGGCCAGATGCAGGCCCAGGTTGCTCATCACCGTGGCGACCAGGGTCTCGTGGGCGAGTTCGCCTGCCTCCAGCATGGCGAGGGCGAGCACCGCCATGATCTGGTCGCCGTCGACCGCCGCGCCGGTGGCGTCGACGGCCAGGCAACGGTCGGCGTCGCCGTCATGGGCGATGCCGAGATCGGCACCGTGCTCCCGGACGGCCTTCTGGAGCGGCCCGAGATGGGTGGACCCCACCCCGTCGTTGATGTTGAGCCCGTCGGGGTCGGCGTGCATCGCGATGACGTCGGCACCGGCCCTGCGATACGCCTCCGGGGCGACGGCGGACGCGGCCCCGTGCGCACAGTCGACCACGACCCGCAGCCCGGCGAGCGACCCCGGAGTGGCCGCGACCAGGTGGTCGCGGTAGCGCTCGGCGGCATCGACCAGGTCGTGGACCCGGCCGATGCGCGTGCCCGTCGGCCGCTCGTGGCGGATGTCGAGGCCCTCCTCGATCGCACTCTCGAGCACGTCGGGGAGCTTGTGGCCGCCCGCCGCGAAGAGCTTGATGCCGTTGTCCGGCATCGGATTGTGCGATGCGGAGATCATCACGCCGAAGTCGGCACCGAGCGACCCGACCAGGTAGGCGACCGCCGGGGTGGGCAGCACTCCTACCCGCACCGCGTCGGCCCCGGCCGATGTCAGACCGGCGACCACCGCGGCCTCGAGCATCTCCCCGCTCGCCCGCGGGTCCCGCCCGACGACGGCCACCGGACGGTGGGACCGGTCGCGTGCCGCGAGCACGCGAGCGGCGGACGCGGAAAGGGCTACGGCGAGCTCCGGAGTGAGGAGCTCGCCGTTGGCCAGTCCGCGAACGCCGTCGGTGCCGAACAGACGTCGCACTGCGACCGAACGTGCACGGTCGCCAGCAGGCAGATCCAAGATCAGCGCTTGCTGTACTGAGGAGCCTTACGGGCCTTCTTGAGGCCGTACTTCTTGCGCTCGATGACGCGCGGGTCACGGGTGAGGAAGCCGGCCTTCTTGAGCGGCGGGCGGTCCTCGGAGTCGGCCTCGATCAGCGCGCGCGCAATGGCCAGGCGCAGCGCACCGGCCTGGCCCGACGTGCCGCCACCGTGCAGGTTGGCGAAGATGTCGAAGCGCTCGGTCTTCTCGACGGTGACCAGCGGCTCACGGATCAGCTGCTGGTGCAGCTTGTTGGGGAAGTACTCCTCGAGCGTCTTCCCGTTGAGACGGAACGATCCGGTGCCCGGCATGAGCCGGACACGGACGACGGCCTCCTTGCGGCGCCCGACGGTCTGGATCGGCCGGTCGGAGAACACCGCCGGGACCGGAGCCACGTCGATGTCGGCGTCGATGTCGACGTCCGTGTCGGCGTCGTACTCGTCGGCCGCATCGGTGTCGGCGTCGCCGTCGGCGAGGTCGGTGGCGTCGGCTTCGAGCGCGGCCTCCTCGACGGCCTCGATCTCGGCGGCCGCCGTCTCGGCAGCCTCGGTCCCGGGCTCGGGGGTGGTCACGGGCTGTCCCTCTTCGTTCTCTGGGGTGGTCACTGAGCGACCTGGGTGATCTCGAACGCGGCCGGCTGCTGCGCGGCGTGCGGGTGGTCGGGCCCGGCGTACACCTTGAGCTTCTTGCTCATCGCCCGGCCGAGGCGGTTCTTCGGCAGCATGCCCTTGATCGCCTTCTCGACGAGACGGTCGGGGTGCTTCTCGATCATCTCGCCGACCGAGCGCTGCTTGAGACCGCCCGGGAAGCCGCTGTGGCGGTAGACGAACTTGTCCGTCCGCTTGTTGCCCGAGACGGCGATCTTCTCCGCGTTGACGATGATGACGAAGTCACCGGTGTCCATGTGCGGGGCGTACGTCGGCTTGTGCTTGCCACGCAGGAGCGTGGCTGCGTGCGTGGCGAGGCGGCCGAGCACCACGTCCGTGGCATCGATCACGTGCCAGGCGCGGGTGATCTCGCCGGGCTTGGGGCTATACGTGGGCACGGACCTACCTCGTCGCTGTCTTGTGCTCGTCGAGAAACTCGGGAGCTGCCTTCGGTGCGCGGGTGCGGGAGCAAGGCGCCGGGCCCGCGGACGGACCATGCGGGCCGCCGTCAAGCGACCGCGGGTCTTCACCCACCGCACGTCGAAGAACGAGGGTACCCGCCGGTCCGAAGCAGGGTCAAAACGCCCCCTCCAACCGCCGGGTAGCTCGCTCCCGCAGCCGCGGTGACTACCGCCAGCGGGCCGCGTTGGCCCGCTCGACCTGCTGGTAGCTGTCGTTGGCTGTGCCCAGCGCCACCCCGATCTGGGCCAGTACCGAAGCCAGGTCGGCGGCGGCCGTGTCCCACTTGCGTTGCGTGGCCTGGTACTCCGTGGCCGCCTGCCCCTCCCAGGTGGCGACCATGGGCGCCAGGAACCGCTTGAGCTCCTCGAGCTGGCCGGAGATGCGGCCAGCGGTGGCTCCGACGTCCGCCCGCGCCGCCTCCAGCGCCCCGAACGTGACCTTGATCTCAGACATGGCTCCCCTTTCAGCCGAGCGCCGCGCGGATCGCGGACAGCTCGCCGGAGTGCTGCTCCTCCTGCGCGCGGTAGCTCGCGCCCGTGCCCTCGATCGCCTCGCCGATGGTGCGCAAGGCCTCACTCAGAGCCCGGGCGTCGGTGTCCCACCGGGCCATCAACGCGGTGAACGCCGTGGCCGCCTCTCCCCGCCACGCCCCGGCCAGCGGGGCGAGCCTGCTGCGCAACGTGGCCAGGTCGGCCTGCACGGTGTCGTTCACCGTGAACACGTGCCGCCCGGCCCGCTGCATCTCCTCGACGGTGGTACCGAACCCGTCGGCCATGCCGATCACCCCTGTCCCGTGCCTGGTCTGCTTGTCCGGACACCGTCGCAGGGAGCGCGCCCGCGTGGGGCCGAACCGGCGGGATCGTGTGCGGGTGCGAACGCGGGGGCCGGTGGACGGCCCAGGGGCCGGGACGGGCCGCCGGGCTCAGGCTCGTCGCACCGAGGCGACGACCACGTCGCACGCAGCCCGCACCGCGCTGCTGCCGGCTGCCGTGTGCCGGCAGCCGACGCTGAGCTGCGCATCCCCGTCGAGGAGCACGAACCAGTCGACGACGGTCCGGCCGTCCGCCCCGCGCTGGCGGTAGGTCGCCACCTCGCGCCCGGCGAGCGTGGTGGTCGTGTAGTCCCGCAACGCGGACCCGGCCGCCGCCGCCGACTCGAACTCGGCGCGCAGCTCGGCCCGGGCCCGCTCGGGCTCGGCGCCGGTGTCGTAGCCGAGCGGGCTCCGCTCGACCGCGATCAGATCGCTGCCCTCCGGCGCCCCGGCCGGGGTGAGCAGGGTGCGGCGCCGCTCCGGCAACCCGCCGGTGTGCTCCCACCCCGCTGGGACGTCGAGCCGGTAGCCGTACTGCACGAGCACGCCGGCAGGCACCACGGCGGCCGGCGGTCGCGAGGGCAGGAGCACGCCGGCGCCGAGGAGACCCGCGACGAGCACGGCGGCCGCAGCGGCCGAGGAGACGATCCGCAGCAGGCTGCGGGTCCGGACGGGCGGCGGCGGCAGCCTGCGCGCGACCAGGGCCGCACTGCGCTCCGGGCCGCTGCCGGGAGCCGCGAACGGAGCCGCGGCCGTCGACTCGCGGTGCGGAGTCCGCCCGGCATCGGGCACCCGCACCGACCACGGGTGACCGCCGGCGTCGGGCAGCACCAACGCCCCCAGCACCGCGGCGACGTCCGGCCGCGGGGCCACGGCGACTCCCGCGGCGCCGGCGATCCCGGCCTCGTCCACGAGCTCCGCGAGCAGCGGGGTGCGGGCCACCCCACCGACGAGCAGCACCGGGGCGGGTCCGGCCTCCAGCAGCACCTCGCGCAACGCCTCGACCGCGACGGCGAGCTGTCGCGCCAGCAGCGGGCGGACCTCGCTCGCCCTCACCGGTACCGGCTCAGGTGCGCCCGCCTGCACCGACGGCAGCAGCGAGAGCGCCTCACGTACGCGCCGGGCCTCGGCAACGGCCGCGGGGTCGTCCGACGACAGCCCCAGCAGCTCCGCCAGCACCGCGTCCAGCGCGGCGCCGGCCACCGCACGGGACCGGACGGCGAGCACGTTGCCCGAGGCGTCCAGCCGGGTGGCCTCCGCGGCCCCGTGCCCGACGTCGAGCACGGCCACGTCCCCGCACCCGGCTGCGGCGACCGGCACCGGGACCGCACGGACCCGGCAGGCGAGACCGGCGCACCGGCCCACCCAGGACGCCGTACGCGGCGCGGGCCAGCCCGGCGGATGGACCAGCACCAGCTCCTCCGGCCCGGGAGCGAACTCCGCCAGCAGCGACGCCACCGTGACGCCGCGAGCCGGTTTCCGGGCCACCAGCCACGGCTCACCGTCGGCACCCGCCGCTGCCACCCGCGCCGTGGCCGCCCCCAGCTGGACGGCGACCCGGACCGGCGTGCCGCTCACCGTCCTCCCCTGCTGTGTCGCCCGCGGCGGGGGCGCGGGCCGCTCACGGGTCGTCCTCGACGTCCGGCGGCAGCCAGGCGAGCTGGATGCGGCGGGCGCCACGACGCCGGTCGACGAGCGTGGCTCGTCCCGGCGGCAGGGACGCCGGCTTGACCGACTCGACCAGCGCACCCTCGTCGGGGCTGCCGTTCATCACCAGCCCCGGCACGGCCAGCTCACGCAGCCGCCCGAGCAGCGGGTCGAACAGCGCTCGGCCGGCGCCGCCGCAGCGCCGGGCCACGACCAGGTGCAGGCCCACGTCCTTGGCCTGGGCGAGGAACTCCACCAGCGGCACGAGCGGGTGCTGCGCGCCCCCGCCGGGCGCGACGAGGTCGTAGTCGTCGACGAGCACGTACACCTCGGGGCCGGTCCACCAGCTGCGTTCGCGCAGGGCCCGCGGCGTCACGTCGGGGCCGGGGAGCCGCCTGCGCAGCGATGCCGCCACCTCGCGGGCCGCCTCGGCGGTGGCGTCGGCCGTGCTGGCGTAACCGATCAGATGGGTGTCCGGGACGACGCCCAGCAGCGTGCGGCGATGGTCGACGACCACGAGCCGGGCGGCCTCGGGGCCGTGCCGGTCGGTGATCCCGCGCGCGACGAGCCGCAGCAGGTTGGTCTTGCCGCTCTCCGCGTCGGCGAAGCACATCAGGTGCGGGTCCGCGGCGAGGTCGAGCTCCACGCGGCCGAGCCGTTCCTCGTCGACGCCGATCGGGACTCCGGTGGACCCGGGACCGGCCGGCGGCAGCCGGTGGAGGTCGATGCGCTCGGGCAGGAGCCGCACCGGGGGGAGGCCGGCACCGGGCCAGGCTTGCGCGATCACCCCCACCAGCGCGGCCTGGTCGGTGGCGCCGGTGCTCAGCCGGGGAGCCGCGACGACGGCCGGGGCGCCGTCGGGCGCGAGCCCGTGGCCGGGCCGGGCCGGCACCTCGGCGGCCCGGCGGCGGTCCACCTCGGACTCGGCGGGCTCCCCCAGCCGCAGCTCGATGCGGCCGCCGAGCAGGTCCTTGAGCGCCGGACGCAGCTCGCTCCACCGACCGGCCGAGATCGCCAGGTGCAGCCCGTAGGACAGGCCCTGAGCGGCCAGCGGCAGCAGGCGCGCGTCCAGGTCGTCGAAGTCGCCGCGCAGCGTCAGGTACCCGTCGACGACGAGCAGCAGGTCGGTGCTCGGTTCACCGGGGTGCGCGCCTGCCGCCCGGCGGGCCCGGAACTCCTCGACCGAGGCGATCCCGGCCTCGCGGAAGAGCCGTTCACGCCGGGCGAGCACGGCGGTGAGCTCGGCGACGGTGCGCCGGACGAGATCGACCTCCTGGCGCCCGGCGACGGTGCCGACGTGCGGCAGCCCGGCCAGGGACCCGAGCGCCCCGCCACCGAAGTCGAGAACGTGCACGCCGAGCTCGTCCGGGGTGTGGGTGAGGGCGAGGCCCAGCACAGCGGTGGCCAGCGCGGTGGACTTGCCCGCCCGCGGACCGCCCACCACGGCCAGATGCCCGGAACCGCCGGCCAGGTCGATCACGAGAGGGTCGCGCCGCTGCTGGTAGGGCCGGTCGATCAGGCCCACGGGCACCTGGAGCACGCCCGTCCGGGCCGCCGGCGGACCCTGGCCGGGCCCGGCGTCGACCGGGCCGAGCACCTCGTCGAGCGGTGGTGGGGCGTCCAGGGGCGGCAGCCAGACGCGGTGCGCCGGCGGGCCCTGACCCGCCATCGCGGCGATCACGGTGTCGAGGACGGTGGGGCCGTCCACGCCGTCGGTCTCGGTGGCGGTGACCGGCTCCACCGGCGTGACCTCGGGTACGGGGCCGACCCGGAACGGGTACGCGCGGGGCCGGCCGGCCGCGGGCCCGGACCGCGGCGCCGCTGGGGTGCCGGGGCCCGACACGTAGGCGGCGCGGAACCGCACGAGCTCGTCGGTGCCCGTCGCGAGGAAGGCCGAGCCGGGCGCGGACGGCAGCTGGTGGGCGTCGGGCACGCCGAGCACCGCACGGGACTCCGAGGCGGAGAACGTGCGCAGCGCGATCCGGTAGGACAGGTGCGACTCCAGCCCGCGCAGCCGCCCTTCCTCGAGGCGCTGCGAGGCGAGCAGCAGGTGGATCCCGAGCGAGCGCCCGAGCCGTCCGATGGTGACGAGCAGCTCGATCAGCTCGGGTCGTTGGGCGAGCAGCTCGGAGAACTCGTCGACCACGACGAACAGCGCGGGCAGCGGCGGCAGCTCGGCTCCGCCCCGGCGGGCTGCGGCGTAGTCGGCGACGCCCACCAGGTTGCCGGCGGCGCGCAGCAGCTCCTGACGGCGGGTGACCTCACCGGCCAGCGTGTCGGCCATCCGGTCCACCAGCGTCAGCTCGTCGGCGAGATTGGTGATCACGGCCGAGACGTGCGGCAGCCCGGCCAGCCCCAGGAACGTGGCGCCGCCCTTGAAGTCGACCAGCACGAGGTTGAGCTCCGCGGGCGAGTGCGTGGCCGCGAGACCCAGCACGAGGGTGCGCAGCAGCTCGCTCTTGCCCGACCCGGTGGCGCCCACGCAGAGCCCGTGCGGTCCGCTCCCACCCTGCGCGGACTCCTTGAGGTCGAGCACGACCGGGCCACCGCGCTCGTCGACGCCGATCGGGACGCGCAGCCTGTCGGTCTCGGCGCGGATCCAGCGGGCACGCAGCGCGGCGATCCCGGCCGGGCCCGGTTCCAGCCCGAGCAGCGCGGGCAACCCCGGCGCCCGGCGCGGGGCCGCATCACCGCCCGGCGCGGCGCCGCCGGACCGGTAACGGGCCAGCCGTCGCGCGAGTGCTCTGGCCTCGGCCACGCCGAGCCCGTCGGGGTGCCCGATCGGGGCCGCCTGCTCGTCGTCGGGAGCGAGGTCGGTGGGCCGCCGGTCGGTGGAGCCGACGCGGTGCAGCCCGTGCGCACCCACCAGCAGCCGCACGACCGACGGACCCGGTCGCCGTCCCGGCGGCGCGCCCACGCGCAGCACCGTGACCCCGGCGACGCCCGCCCACGGCCCCGGCCCCTCGGCCACCTCGTCGACGACGACGAGCAGGTGCGGCTCACCGGTGCCGGGGCCCGCCGGCCTGCCCGCCAGCTCGGCCACCCACCAGCGGCGGACGTCGTCGGCGTCGCCGGAGACCATCCGCAGCGGGCCGATGGCGTCGCGCCTGCGGGGGTGGGCGACGTGCGGGAGCCACTTGACCCACTCCCATTCGGTGGCGAGCGTGGGCGGCGCGACGACGGCGAGCAGCGCGTCGGCCGGGCTGTGCCAGAGCGCGTACTGGGCCACGAGAGCGCGGGCGAGAGCGCGGGCGGGCCCGAGCCCTTCCGCGGGATCGGCCGGTTCGAGCCACACCGTGGAGCTCGCCCGCAGCGACAGGGCCACCGGCAGGTCGGGCACGACGGCGTGGCCCAGCAGGAACCGGCGCAGCGCGAGCGCCGTGACCGGTTCCAGGCCCTCGACGGGCCCGGTCTGCGGCGCCACCAGCCGGGTGGCCAGCCGCTGCGCGCCCCGCCCGATGCGCAGCTGCCCGAAGTCCGGGTCGGCCGGCCTGCGTTCCCAGAGCCGGCCCGCCGCGAGCACCGCCGGCCACGCCGCCGGGTGCGGGTGCAGCGACTCCAGCACGGCACGCTGCTCGGCCGCGATGCCGCGGACCCGGCCGCGCAGCAGCGACAGGTAGCGCAGGTAGTCGCGGCGGTCCTCGTCGAGGCTCGCCGAGCGGTTGCCGCCCCCACGGCCGGCGCCGGTCATCATCATGGCGAGCGTCGAGATCGCGAACATGCCTCCGAAGAGCCAGGAGGTGGGGTTGCGCGGGCCGAGCACGGCGATGAAGCCGACGGAACCGAGCAGCATGACGACAGGGAGCAGCCGGGCCAGCATCCCCGCGGGAACGATCCGCTCCGGCTCGGGGGGAGGCTCGAGCGTGAGCTCCCCACCGGGCATCCGCGGCGGCACCCGCCGTGGCCGGACGACTCCGACAGTTCCCATCGGCACCCCTCCCCGCCGGTCAACCGGCCCCGAACGAGTTCTGCCGAACGGGCCCGCCCACGGCCCCGGCGCTGCGATGCTAGGCAGCCGACGGGGTCCGCCGGGGCCGTTCCGGAGAAGTCGTCCTGTCGCTCGCGGAGGGAGACACCACGTGCGTGCCGCTGCCGCCGACGCGGCCTACTGCCGGCTCACGGTGCTCGCCCCCCGGGCGAGGGTCGACGTCGCGCTGCCGGCAGACGTGCCGGTCGCCGAGCTGGTGCCGATGGTCCTCGAGCTGGTCGGGGAACCGGTGTTCGGCCTGCGCCCGGTCCCGTGGCGGCTGTCCGGCGCCGCGGGCGGCCCGCTGCCCGCCGAGGCCAGCCTCGGCGAGCTCGGTGTGCTCGACGGCGAGCTGTTGCGGCTCGCCCCCCAGGGCCCGGCTCCGGTTCCGCCGGTCTTCGACGACCCCGTGGACGCGCTGGCGGCCACGGCGGCCACCGCCGCGGCAGGCGATCGCCGGTTCGGCGCGGGTGTGGTGCTGGCCGTGGCCCTCGCCGCGGCGGCGCTGCTCGCGGGCCGGCCCGCAGCGCCCGGGACGCCGTGGACGACGTGGACGGCGGCGGTCGCGGCGCTGGCGGCCGTCGCCGCGGTGGCGCACGCCGCCCGGCTGGCCCGCACCGTCGAGGCGCCCGCCGGGGCGAGCAGGGTCGAGTCCCTCGACGGGGCGGCCCGGCAGCAGGCGGCGAGCACAGCGGCGCTGGCGGCCGTTCCGCTGGCCGCCGCGGCCGGGTGGGCGGCCCTGTCCGCCGCGGGCGGCGCTGCACAGCTGCTGCTGGCCACGGCCGCGGCAGGCATCGCCGCCGCACTCGCCCAGATCGCGCTGCGAGTGGTGGCCCCCGTGCTCGTCGGCATCGTGGTGGCCGCGGTCCCGGTGGGGGTGGCCGCAGTCGTCGTCCTGCGGTTCGGCGTCGCCCCGGCTGCCGCGGCGGCCGCCGTGGGCGCGGTCGCGCTCGCCGTCGGCCCCGTGCTGCCACGGGCCGCGTTGCGCCTCGCCGGGTTGCCCCGGCCGGTCGTGCCGGCCGACGGTGCCGAGCTGGTGGACGCCGACGACGGCCCCGACCTGCTGCCGCCCGCCGAGCTCGCGGAGCGGGCCGACCTGGCACGCGGCTATCTCGCCGGCCTGGTCGGCGGCTGCGCCGTCCTCGCGGCCGCTGCCGCGCTCCCGGTCGCGGCGGCCGGTGGGTGGGCCGGGCCGGCCTTCGCGGCGGTCTCCGTGGCCGTACTCGCCCTGCGGGCCCGCAGCTTCGCCGACCGCGCCCCGGCGCGGGTCCTGCTGGGGAGCGCCGTCACCGCGGGCGTGGGGCTGGCCGTACTGGTCGCCACGCAGGTGGGTCCCGGCGCCCGGCTCGGCGTCGCGGCTGTCCTGCTCGTGGCGGCAGCGGCGGGCTCGCTCGCGCTCGGGCGCACCCGGCCGGCGGGCTCCCCCGTCTCCCGCCGGGCGGTCGACCTGCTGGAAGGCCTGCTCGTCGCCGCCTCGATCCCGCTGGCACTCGCGGCGATGGACCTGTTCAGGCTGGTCCGGGGCCTGTGAGACGGGCGGCATGCGCGGTGGCCACGGCACTCGCGCTCACCGGGCAGGCGGCTCCCGCCATGGCCCACCCGGTGCCGCCCCCGATCGCCGTGCCGCCGCCCGCCGGTGAGCCGCCCGAATCCACTCCCGGCCTGCGCGCGCCCAGCCGCTGCACCCCGCCCGAGGCGGACCCGGAGCCTGCGGCCGACCCCATCGCCACCCGGCTGCGGCTGCCCGAGCTCCACCGGCTGGCCACCGGCCGCGGCCAGCTCGTCGCGGTGATCGACACCGGGGTGTACCCGCACCCGCTGCTCGGCGACCGGGTGCGCGGCGCCGGGGACTACCTCACCGGTGGCGACGGCCTCGACGACTGCGACGGCCACGGCACCGCGGTCGCGGGCCTGCTCGCCGCGGCGGCGGAACCGGGCTCTCGCGGCCGGGCCGCCACGCCCATCGGGATCGCGCCCCGCGCGCGGCTGCTCGCGATCCGCCAGTCGAGCCCGTCGTTCGAGGTCCCCGGGCCGGGCGGCACCACCCGTCCGGCCGGCGACACCCGCACGCTGGCCGAGTCGGTCGTGCTGGCCGTCCGGAAGGGCGCCGACGTGGTCAACATCTCCGAGGCCGTGTGCCTGAGCGCCGCCCAGGCGGCCACGGCGGGCGCCGACCTGCAGGCAGCGCTCTCCTTCGCCGCCCGGTCCGACGTCGTGGTCGTCGCGGCGGCGGGGAACGTGGGTTCGGGCTCGTGCGTCGAGCCCGGCGCGGGCCAGGTGTCGCTCCCCGGCTGGTACGACGACCAGCTGCTCGCGGTGGGGGCCGTCGGCCCGGACGACGCCCCGGCCTCCTTCACGGTGCCCGGACCGTGGGTGGACGTCGCCGCCCCCGGCACCGGGCTGCGCTCGCTGGCCGTCGGCGGCGGCACGACCTCCACCGGCGTCGAGGGCACCAGTTTCGCGGCGCCGTGGGTGTCCGGGCTGGCTGCGCTGGTGCGGGAACGCTATCCGGAGCTCACCGCGAGACAGGTGACCGACCGCATCCTCGCCACGGCCCGCCCGCCGGCCCGCGGCCGTGACGACCGGGTGGGCCACGGTGTGATCGATCCGGTCGCCGCACTCACCGCGGTGCCCGCCGTGCTCCACCCGGCTCCGGAACCGGCAGCCGCGGTGACGGTGGTGGCGGAGCTCCCCGGCACCGCACCGCGGCCGGCGGCGCCGTCGTCGGGCCCACCGGTCGACCTCGTGGCGGCCGGTCTGCTGCTGCTGGCGGGTGCGGCGGCCGCGGTCCTGCTGCGCCGCCGCCCGCGCAGGATGCGCTGAGGGACCCGGCCTGGCTCAGCCGGCCGGCAGCACGTCCACCACCCGGCCCGCGGCAGCGAGGTCCAGGGCCGGTCCGGCCGGCAGCAGGCGCAGTGCCGCCTCCGGAGCGGGCTCGGCGGCGGTGATCCCCAGTGCGGCGGCCGTGGCGTCGTCGGCGACGCCGTAGCCGACGCCGGTGGCGGCCACCAGCCACAACGGGCCGGTGCCCGGCTGGCGTCCCGGCCCGGTGGCCCGCACCGCGCCGCCGGGCCCCACCGCCACGGCGTCCACGTGGGTGCCCGGGCCGTCGGCCTGGGCCAGCGCCACCGGTGGCGCCGCCGTGGGCAGCGGCTCCGCGGCGCCCGTCCACACCGCACCGGACGGCTCCCCGTCCGCCGTCCACGTCCAGCACATGACGGGCGACTCGGCGGGCTCGCGCAGCTGTGGCGCCCCTGCGGGCCAGCCGTCGACCGGCAGGTCGTCGACGAGCGCCGCCGCGGCCAGCTCGGTGGGCCCGATGGGCAGGTCCTGCGCCTGCCCCGCGGCCACCCGCAGCAGCTCGGCCACGACGTCGGGCACTTCCTGCAGGCCGCCGGCCAGCACGGCGAAGTGCCGCGGGGCCCCGCCCACCGGGGTGGTGACCAGTACGTCGCCGATCCGCCCCGGCAGCCCGGCGGGAGCGGTGCCGCCACGACCGGCGACCTCCGGGGTGGCCAGGGCCGCGCCCTCGGGCACCAGTGACACCACGTCGGGTGCGGCGGCGCGGGGGATCCGGCCGGTGAGCCCGAACGCGGCCAGCACCCGGCCGTCACCGGTGTCGACGCGGTGCCGGCGGCCTTCCGTGACCAGCCAGGTGGCGCCGTCGGGTCCGTCGAGCAGCACCCCGTCGCCCGGCGGCATCGGCTCGGGTGCCGCCATGCCGGCCACCACGGTGGTGCCGACGAGGGTGCCGTCGGCCGTGGTCCGGTCGCACACCGCCCACCGGGGTGGGGGTGCCGGACCGCCCGGCTGCACCGCGACCGCCCCCGGGACCGCGGCGGTCGGGGTGCGCGCCGCAGCGGCGAGGGCGGCGTCCGGCACCGCGACGGGGGTGGCGGTGGCCGGGTCGGCGCCGGTGCTGCCGCCCGTGCGCAGCGCCGCCAGCACCAGCCGGGCCGCGGGGAGGTTGGCCACGGGCACGAGCCGGTCGGGCCCGTGCGCCACCACGTACATCGCGCCGGATCCCGCGCCGATCACCACGTCCTGCTGTTTCCAGTCGGGCCTGGGCACCACCACCGAGTACACCGCGGCGCCGCAGAGCCCGAGCAGCCCCAGCACCACTCCGGCCAGCGCCGCGCGGCGCTGTGACCGGATCTGCTCGTGCAGGGGCACCGGGTCACCGCGCACCAGCGCCGCCTCGAGCCGGCGCAGGCCGAACCGGTACGCGTCCACCTGGTCGCGGGTGGCGGGGGCCCGCACGGCGCTCGGTCGCGACACGGTCCGACGCTAGCTCTGCAGGTCACCGCCCCGTGGGCGTTCGGGAGAACTGGGGCCGGCTACGCGACGGAGATCGCGTCCAGCCGCTCCCGCAGGAACGGCGCGGAGACGACCGGCTCGAGGTCCGACCGGCGGCCGATCGGCGGGGTCAGCGGCGTGACCAGCGCGTCGTGGTCCAGCTCGAAGAAGAACACCAGCGAGACGAGCTCCTCGTGCGGGGACTCCGGCTGCGGCGGCAGCACCCGGTGCCGCCCGGAGCGCCAGCGCAGGCCCGTCCAGTGCGCGAGCAGGTCGCCGATGTTGACGGTGAGCGCGGCCGGGTCGTACGGGGCATCGACCCAGCCCGTGCCCTCGATGTCGACCTGCAGACCACCCGCGCCCGGCTCGCGGTCCAGCACCGTGACCGTCCCGAAGTCGGTGTGGGAGCCGATCCGGAACTGGCCGGGGGCGGGCGGGCCGACCTCGGTGAGCGGCGGGTACCGGTTGATGTTGAACGTCCACGTCGGGTGGCAGGCGAGCCTGGTCAACGTCTCCCGGGACAGGCCGAGGGCGTCCGCACACAGCTCCAGCAGCTCGCGCGACACCGCGGTCATCGCGGCCGCGTAGCGGTCCACGGCGTGCCGCAGCTGCGGCACCTCGGGCGGCCACACGTTCGGCGGGAACCACACGTCGTCGACCTCGGGGTCGCCCGTCGGGGTGTCCGGCCCGACGGCGAAGGACTCCTTGAGGTCTGGCGGTGTCTCCGTGCCCTCGACGTTCCCGTTCGCCTCCACCCCCGGGGCGAGCCAGCCGCGGCCACCGATCCGCACCGCATAGCGGGCCTTCACCTCGGCGGGCAGGGCGAAGAAGGCCCGCGCCGCCGCACGCACCTCGGCGCGCAGTGCGGCGTCCACCCCGTGCCCCGTCACCAGCAGGAAGCCGGCCCGTCGCAGTGCCTCGTCGACGGCGGCACCGATACCCGCGGCACCGCCCCGCCACGCCGCCAGATCGACCGTCGGGATCATGAGGGTTCTCCGATGTCCTCGTGCCACAGGTCCGGACGGGCGGCGATGAAGTCGGTCATGAGGTCGACGCAGCGACCGTCGTCGAGCACCGTGACCGAGACGCCGTGCTCGGCGAGCCAGTCGTGGCCGCCGTGGAAGGTGCGGGCCTCTCCGACGAGCACCGCGCCGATCCCGAACTGGCGTACGAGCCCGGAGCAGTACCAGCACGGCGAGAGCGTGGTCACCATGATCGTCGAGCGGTAGTCGCGTTGCCGCCCGGCCGCGCGGAACGCCGCCGTCTCGGCGTGCATGGAGGGGTCGTCGTCCTGGACGCGGCGGTTGTGCCCGCGCCCGAGCAACGTGCCGTCGGCGGCGAACAGCGCCGCCCCGATCGGGATGCCCCCCTCGGCGAGGCCGGCCCTGGCCTCGCCGAGGGCGACGTCGAGCAGCACGGCCGGATCGGTCACCGCCGGGTCGGGCAGGGTGGTCACGGTCTCACTCTGCGGGGCCAGCCGCCCGTCCCGCAAGCGGCGTGAGGCCGGAACAGCAGCGCGTACACCGCGGCCGACAGCGCGATGCCGACGAGGAACGTCACGTCCCCCACGCCGGGGACGAGCCGCGGCACCAGCCCGACGAACAGCACCTGGTTGGAGAACAGCGGGACCGACACCACGATGCCCACGAGGAGGGCGACCACGCCAGCGGGGTTGCGGTGGCCGCGGTCGTAGAGCAGCTCGGTCGGGAGCCTGCCGCGGCGCAGGTACTGGTCGGTGAGCACCACGCCGAGCCACGGCCCGATCCAGTAGACGATGACGAGGAGGAACCCCTCGTAGCTGTGGGCCGCGTCCGGGAGTGCGATCAGCGCGATGAGGAAACCGACCACGCCGAACGCGGCGGCGACCACCGCGCGCGCCCAGCGGAACGGGACGTCCACGCCCATGCTGAGGAAGGCCATCGCGCCCGAGTAGACGTTGAGCACGTTGGCCGCGATCGCGCCCAGGGCGATGGCCAGCAGGGTGAGGCTCGCGAGCGCACCGGGGAGCACGCCGACGAACGCGGTGGCGGGGTTGTCGGACCCCACCCCGGCCGCCGCGGTGGCGCTCACCGACGCCGCGCCCACCACCATGAGCACGGTGGTGGAGCCGAACAGCCCGAGCCCGGCGGCGAGCCCCGTGCGCAGCCGCGAGGACTCGGCAGGCAGGTAGCGGGCGTAGTCGGCCGCGTACGGGCTCCAGCCCGCCGTGTAGCCGAACACGGCGCCGACGGTGAGCAGGAACCCGCCGACCCCGCCGGTGCCGCCACCGGCGGGAACGGCCGACGGATCCGACCGCGCGAGCACGATCACCGCCGCGAACGCGAACACCACCGCGAGCACGGGGAAGGCGAAGCGCTCGAAGACCTGCACCAGGTTGTGCCCGACGAACGCGACGCCGATCTGCACGAGCACGACGACCACGAGCCAGGCCGCCGCCGGCAGTCCGGTGAGCGAGTTCAGGGCGAACGCCGCGCTCACGCTGTTGACCGCGAACCAGCCGAAACCCGACGTGATCGTCATCAGCCCGGAGGGCAGCACGTTGCCCCGGTAACCGAACGCGAGCCTGCCCAGCACCATCTGCGGCACACCCGCGGCGGGACCGCGGGCCGAGAGCACGCCGTGCGCGAGCGCCGCCAGCCCGTTGCCGAGCAGCACCGCGGCCACGGCCTGGGGGAAGGTGAGCCCGAACGCCTGCACGGAGAGGACGCCGACGAACACCGTGGCGAACTCGAGGTTCGGGGAGGTCCAGGTCCAGAAGAGCTGCCGCGGGCGGCCGTGGCGCTCGGCGGCCGGGATCGGCTCGTTCCCGCCCGGCTCCACGGCGATCACGCGCCCGCCGTAGTCACGGTCGACGGAGACCGGCTGTACGGGATCCGCTGTCATGGACGCTCCTCGGATGCGCGCTCTGGCCGGATCAGCGGTGCGGTGGCACCACGGTGAGGCCCAGTGCCTGCAACACGGCCTGCATCTGCTCCACCGCAGTCTTCCCCGGCCGTTCCCGCAGCTGGAGAACCGCGCGCTCCACCTGTTCCGCGGTCACCACCCTCGCTGCCGTCGCATCCGCCACGGCTGTGCCGACGGGTTCCCCCCGTACCGGCAGCGTGATCGTGGCGTGGGAGGAGGTGCCCGCAGCGGGGGCTGCGGCAACCGGGCGCTCGACGGGGTCGGGCAGCCGCGTGGGGGGCGAGGTGAGCACGGCATCTCCGTTCTGATCAGCAGGCACGGGTGTGAAGGGCGCGCCCGGTGTGCCGGACGCGCCCTCTGGATCACGGTACGGGTACGGGTGATTTGTTCCCATTGCGAGGACGGGGGCTCCCCGTGGGAGTTACACAGAGTTGACAGACGAACCATCAAGGGAGGCTGGGCGGGGCCGTCAGTGTGACGGCCGACGAGCGTCAGCGCCAGACCCGGCAAGGAGAGCCGCCGGCGAACATTCCCTGGTCGTCGACCAGTGCCAGGTCGAGCAGTCGGAGACGGGCGGGGTCGGCGATCACCTCGAACCCGGCGATCTTCTCGTCCGCGATCGTGAAGGTGAGGGCGAGGAGCAACCGGCCGTGCGGGGCCACCACGGCTCCGATCCTGCCGTTCACGAGGACCGGCTCGGCCAGCCGAGCGCGTTCTCTCGAGAGGAGACGTGCCTCCTCCGCCACGTCTCGCGCACCCCGGATCTCGGTTGCGACGCCCGACGGAAGGGCGGCGCGTTCGGCCCGGCGGACGACGTCGGGCGCGAGCACCTCCAGCAGCGCGTCGATGTCACCGTCGCGTACGGCCGCGAGGAAGGCCTCGACGACCCTCCGGTGCCGGACCAGCGCGCCGGCGGGCACAGCGTCTGCACCACGAACCTTCCTGCGGGCGCGACCGGCGAGCTTCTTGGCGGCGGCCGGCGAGCGCGCCACGATCGGAGCGATCTCGTCGAACGGCACGGCGAACACGTCGTGCAGGACGACGACGACCCGCTCGGCGGGGGCCAGCCTGTCCAGGACCACCAGCAGCGCGCGGCCTGCCGCGTCGGCCTGCTGTGCCTCGTGGGCGGGATCGGTACCTCCCACGCCGGTCCCGAACGGCTCGGCGCGCTCGGGCAGCCGCGACCCGACGGGGTGCTCCCGCCGCGCCGCGCGGGAGCGCAGCATGTCCAGGCACAGGCGAGCGACGACCGTGGTCAGCCAGCCGGCCAGGTTGTCGACCGCGCCGGTGTCGGAGCGACTGAGCCGCAGCCAGGCTTCCTGCACGGCGTCGTCCGCCTCGCCGAGCGAACCGAGCATCCGGTAGGCGACAGCGCGCAGGTGGCCGCGGTGCGTCTCGAACCGTTGGGCCAGCCGGTCCTGCTCGTCCATGTGTCCCCTCTGCTCCACGGGCTCCGTCATAGGGATGACGAGACGGACGCACCTGATGGGACAGGGAGCTGCAGATGACTTTCCTGCGCGTGGACTCGAGCATCCGCGACGAGGAGTCGGTCAGTCGTGAGCTGACCGACGCCGTGGAGCGAGCCTGGCTGGCGGCTGACCCGGACGCCGAGGTCGTCCACCGCGACCTCGCCGCAGCTCCCGTCCGGCTCGAGACGTGGCAGCTCGCCACCTACGGGGGGTTCCTCCCCCCGGACCTGCGGACCCGGGCCATGCGGGACGCCAGTGCCGCCGCCTGCCGCGCCGCCGACGAGGTGCTCGCCGCCGACGCCATCACCGTCGGCGCCCCGTTGTACAACTTCGGCGTCCCCGCGGCCCTGAAGTCCTGGATCGACCTGCTGATCACCGATCCCCGCTTCGACCCCCGCCACACGCCTCTCGGCCGGTCCCTGGCCGGCGTCCCGCTGAGTCTGGTCATCGCCCGCGGCGGCGGCTACGGCCCGGGATCCCCCCGCGAGGGCTGGGACCACTCCACCCCGTACCTGGAGCGGATCTTCGGTGACGTGTTCGGCGCCGAGGTCACCCTGATCGTCGCCGAGCTCACCGCCGCCGACATCGACCCCGCCATGGCCGCGCTGCGGCCGCTGGCCGCGCGGTCCCGCGCCGATGCACTCGCCCGTGCCGGGGCCGTCGCCGCCGAGCACGCCAGGGCTCACGGCGCGCCGAGCACCCGGCGGCGACGGGTGGCGCTGGCGCGGGCGGCGAGCTCGGCGTCCGGCGGATAGTCGACGGCCACGAGCGTGAGACCGTGGGCGGGGGCGACGGGCACATCGCTCGCGCGCTCGACGCGTGTGAGCAGCTCGGCGGGCCAGTTCGCCGTCCGGCGCCCGCGCCCGACGTCGAGCAGCGCCCCGACCAGGCTGCGCACCATCGAGTGGCAGAAAGCGTCGGCGGACACGGCGGCCTCGACCACCCCGTCCTCGGCGAGGGTCCAGGACAGCTGCTGCAACGCCCGGACCGTGGTGGCTCCCTCCCGGCGCTTGCAGAACGCGGCGAAGTCGTGCTCGCCGAGCAGCAGCTCGGACGCGATCGTCACCGCGGTGAGATCCAGCGGGTGCGGCCAGGACAGGGTGTCCCGCGCCCGCAGGGGCTCCGCGCCGTGGGCGGCGGTGGCCACCCGGTAGCGGTAGTGCCGGCGCAACGCCGAGAACCGCGCGTCGAAGGCCTCGGGCACGGGCGTCACCGCCCGCACCCGGACGTCCGGCGGCAGCAGCCGGGCCAGCCTGCGCACCAGCCAGGCGGCGTCGAGGTCGGCCGGGAGGTCGGCGTGTGCCACCTGCCCGGTGGCGTGCACGCCCGCGTCCGTGCGACCCGCGACGGTCAGCGCCACGGGCTCCCGCAGCAC
The DNA here is from genome assembly GCF_012911925.1 of Pseudonocardia xinjiangensis. GTDB lineage: Bacteria > Actinomycetota > Actinomycetes > Mycobacteriales > Pseudonocardiaceae > Pseudonocardia > Pseudonocardia xinjiangensis. The sequence goes on from NZ_JAAXKY010000005.1 coordinate 19,726, forward strand.
CGTCGACAGCGCCTCGGTCAGCACACCGCACACGGTGCGCCGCCCCGGCTGGATCGCCCACCCGGAGAAGTCGGTGCCGTCGTAGGAGAGGTCGAGCCGGAACCTCCGCGAGTCGCCCGTCTCGCGCCCGCGAGTCGCCCCTTCTCCGGCGTCGAGCCGGCCCGGAACGCCCGCGAGCCCGCCGTCACGGAGGACGGCGGGCTCGACGGGGTGGTGCGGGTGCTGCGGAACTATCAGGACTCCTCGGTGGAGTCGTCCTCACGCTGCGACCGGGGCAGCTCGAACCCGGCGGCCTCGGCGGCCTCCGGGGTGGCGAACCAGACCTCGGGCACAGTGCTGTCGTAGGACGGCGACCCGGGCACGTGGTACAGCTTCGAGTTCTCGTTGCCCTTGATCGGGAACCCCTCCGGGGCCTCCGACGCGTCGTCCAGCGGGGCGTGGCTGCCCTCGCCGTACGGCGCGTCGGCGGTGGAGGTGCTCTCCTCCGCGTCGGTGGCCGTGGCCGTGGTGGTGGCCTCGGTCTCCTCGGCGGTCTCCTCGGCCGGAGCCGCGGCCGGGGTGGCCCGCTGCTGCGAGGACGCGACGCGGCGGGCGCGCTCGGCCTCGTCGGTGACCGTCTTCTGCTGGACCAGCTCGATCACGGCCATGGGGGCGTTGTCGCCCTTGCGCGGCAGCGTCTTGGTGATCCGGGTGTAGCCGCCCTCGCGGTCGGCGAAGAACGGGCCGATGTCGGCGATGAGCCGGTGCACGACCGTCTTGTCGCGGATCACCTTCTGGATCTCGCGACGGTTGTGCAGGTCGCCGCGCTTGGCCTTGGTGATCAGGCGCTCGGCGTAGGGCCGGAGCCGCCGTGCCTTGGCCTCGGTGGTGGTGATCCGGCCGTGCTCGAACAGCGCGGTGGCCAGGTTGGCCAGGATCAGCCGCTGGTGCGCCGGCGACCCGCCGAGACGGGGCCCCTTGGTGGGCTGAGGCATGGCTACAGCTGCTCCGTTTCTGCGTAGTCCTGGCCGTCGTCCCCGAAGGTCTCGGGGTCGAACCCGTCGGAGCCGTACTCGGCGGCCGCGGCCGACGGGTCGAATCCGGGCGGGCTGTCCTTGAGCGCGAGCCCGAGGCCGACGAGCTTCATCTTGACCTCGTCGATGGACTTCGCACCGAAGTTGCGGATGTCGAGCAGGTCGGCCTCACTGCGGCCCACCAGCTCACCCACGGTGTGGATGCCCTCGCGCTTGAGGCAGTTGTACGAGCGGACCGTGAGGTCCAGCTCCTCGATCGGCATCGCGAAGGCCGCGATGGTGTCGGCCTCCTGCGGCGACGGGCCGATCTCGATGCCCTCGGCGTCGACGTTGAGCTCGCGGGCGAGCCCGAACAGCTCGACGAGGGTCTTGCCGGCCGAGGCCAGCGCGTCCCGCGGCGTGATCGAGGGCTTGGTCTCGACGTCGAGCACCAGCTTGTCGAAGTCGGTGCGCTGCTCGACGCGGGTGGCCTCGACCTTGTAGGTCACCTTGAGGACCGGCGAGTAGATCGAGTCGACCGGGATGCGGCCGATCTCGGCGCCGGTGGCCTTGTTCTGCATGGCCGGGACGTAGCCACGACCCCGCTCGACGACGAGCTCCACCTCGAGGCGGCCCTTGTCGTTCAGCGTGGCGATGTGCAGGTCCGGGTTGTGCACGGTGACGCCGGCCGGGGGCACGATGTCGCCTGCCGTGACCGGGCCGGGGCCCTGCTTGCGCAGGTACATCGTGACCGGCTCGTCCTCCTCGGAGCTCACGACGAGCTCCTTGAGGTTGAGGATGATGTCGGTGACGTCCTCCTTCACCCCGGGCACGGTCGTGAACTCGTGCAGCACGCCGTCGATGCGGATGCTGGTGACCGCGGATCCCGGGATGGAGGAGAGCAGGGTGCGCCGGAGCGAGTTGCCCAGCGTGTATCCGAAGCCCGGCTCCAGCGGCTCGATGACGAACCGGGAGCGGGTGTCGACGACCGAGTCCTCGGTCAGGGTGGGGCGCTGAGAGATCAGCATGGGTGGGTGCCTCCTTCAGGCCTGCGGCAACCGCTATTTGATGCCGCAGCAAGCCCCGGCCCCTCCCTACGGGACCGGGGGTGTCGAGCCGCTACTCGCGGACTACTTCGAGTAGAGCTCGACGATCAGCTGCTCGGTGACCTGCGTGTCGATCTGCGCACGCTCGGGCAGCTGGTGGACCAGGATGCGCAGGGTCGAGGGAACGACCTGCAGCCAGCCAGGGATCGGGCGGTCGCCCACGAGCTCCTTGGCGATGATGAACGGGTCGGTGCCCAGCGACTTCGGCTTGACGTCGATGACGTCGTACTGCGAGACGCGGTAGCTGGGGATGTCGACCTTGTGACCGTTGACGATGAAGTGGCCGTGGTTGACCAGCTGCCGCGCCATCCGCCGGGTGCGGGCGAGCCCGGCCCGGTAGACGACGTTGTCGAGACGCGTCTCGAGGATCTGCAGCAGGTTGTCGCCGGTCTTGCCCTGGCGACGGTTGGCCTCTTCGTAGTAGCGCCGGAACTGCTTCTCCAGCACGCCGTAGGCGAAGCGGGCCTTCTGCTTCTCCTGCATCTGCAGGAGGTACTCCGTCTCCTTGATCCGGATCCGGCCGTGCTGGCCGGGCGGGTAGGGACGGCGCTCGAACGCCTGGTCGCCGCCGACGAGGTCGACCTTCAGCCGGCGGGACTTGCGGGTCATGGGTCCGGTGTAACGAGCCATGTCTTGTTACTCCCTTTCCCTAGACCCGGCGCCGCTTGGGCGGCCGGCAGCCGTTGTGCGGCTGCGGGGTGACGTCGGAGATGGTGCCGACCTCGAGGCCGGCTGCCTGCAGCGAACGGATCGCGGTCTCACGCCCGGAGCCGGGGCCCTTGACGAAGACGTCGACCTTCTTCATGCCGTGCTCGGCGGCCTTGCGGGCGCAGTTCTCTGCGGCCATCTGCGCGGCGAACGGCGTGGACTTGCGCGAGCCCTTGAAACCGACGTGGCCTGCGGAGGCCCACGCGATCACGGCACCGGTCGGGTCGGTGATCGACACGATGGTGTTGTTGAAGGTGCTCTTGATGTGCGCGTGTCCGTGCGCGACGTTCTTCTTCTCCTTGCGGCGGACCTTCTTCGGTCCGGACGCGGAGCGGGTGCGGGGCGGCATTACTTCTTACCTGCCTTCTTCTTGCCGGCGACCGTCTTCTTCGGTCCCTTGCGGCCGCGGGCGTTGGTCTTGGTGCGCTGGCCGCGCACCGGCAGGCCCCGGCGGTGCCGGATCCCCTGGTAGCAGCCGATCTCGATCTTGCGACGGATGTCGGCCTGCACCTCGCGGCGCAGATCACCCTCGACGCGGTAGTTGTTCTCGATGTACTCGCGGAGGGCGGTGAGGTCCTCGTCGGTCAGGTCCTTCGACCGCAGGTCGCGGTCGATACCGGTGGCCTCGAGGATCTGGAGGGACCGGGTGCGCCCGATCCCGAAGATGTAGGTGAGCGCGATCTCCATCCGCTTGTCGCGGGGAAGGTCGACGCCGGCAAGACGTGCCATTCGGCGGGGTACTCCTCTGTTCTCATTGAGCCAGGTCTGCCCGACGCCCGTCCCGGACCGTTGTCGTCCGGGCCCCGGCCTGGTTCCGGGGGTGGACCGGGCCCGTGTGGCCCGGCAGGTGCGTCGGGTTCCTCTGTGTTGCCGTGGTGCTCCAGGGGTGACGCCGTCTGCGACGGCGGACACCCGTGATCAGCCCTGGCGCTGCTTGTGGCGCAGGTTCGAGGAGCAGATCACCATGACCCGCCCGTGACGGCGGATCACCTTGCAGTTGTCGCAGATCTTCTTGACGCTCGGCTGGACCTTCACGTCCGTCGCTCTCTCAGTTGTCGGTGCGGTTTCGACGTGACATCACGAGCTCCGTCACTGTCGGTCGTGACGGCGCAGGCTCCGTCACTTGTAGCGGTAGACGATGCGGCCGCGGGTCAGGTCGTACGGCGACAGCTCGACCACAACGCGATCCTCGGGGAGGATCCGGATGTAGTGCTGGCGCATCTTGCCGCTGATGTGGGCAAGAACCCGGTGTCCGTTCTCGAGCTCCACGCGAAACATCGCGTTCGGCAAGGGCTCAACCACCCGGCCCTCGACCTCGATCGCCCCGTCCTTCTTGGCCATATCCTCCGCGTTCCGTGACAGGTGTGCGTACTCTCGGTTCCGTGCATGGGCACGTCGTTGCTCCGGGACCGTGGGGTGCGGGAGGCACGACGGAACCGGCGCCTATGGCGCGCCGAACTCCCAGTGTACGACCGTTGCGGACGGGCCCGCACATGGGGTACGCGCCGCGCCGCCACCGGCACCCGTTCAGGGCTGCCGGCGCCGCTCCCGCAGCCAGGTGGACAGCAGTACCAGCCCCCACGGGCCGACCACCCAGAGCCACCACGGGTACACGAACGACGCGGTGGCGACGCAGCTCATCGCCCAGATCGCGATCGTCGTGACGCTCGCGCCCGCCCAGCCGATCACGGCGCCGTGCCGGTCCCGGTCGAGCAACGCGTCCTGATCCCGGAGGGCAGGTGCCGGGGCGGCCGGAACCACCGTAGGGGGTGACGGCGGGCCGCCCGGGAGGTCGGCGGTGAGCGCGCGGAGATCCCCGTAGGTGCGCGCCGCCAGCGTGGCGGTGATCCGCTCGTCGAACTCCGCGGGATCGAGCCTGCCCTCGGCATGGGCCGCGCGCAGCCGGTCGAGCACGTGCTCACGGTCGGCGTCGCCCGCCCGCATGTTCTCGGGGCGCACGTAGGGCGAGCCGGGCTCTGCCGTCTCCTCCACGGTCCCATGGTGCTCCGCCGGACCCGGTGTGGCCACCGGTCGAGCGGCCCCGGACGGTGCGATCCCGACAAATGACGCGCTCCGGGCACGAGGGCCGGTTATCGTCGCGGTTCCGCCCGTTTCGAGCCGGTGTTGCCCTGAAGTCCGGTTCACGTTGTTCCCTGGAACGGTGATGACCGAACAGCCCGCAGGATCCGCCGCCCCGGCCGGCCGACTGCCCCGCCCACTGCGCCCCTTCCGCCACCGCGAGTACCGCCTGCTGGTGACGTCGATGGCCGCCTCTCTGTTCGCGAGCGGGCTCTGGCTCGTCGCGATCGTCTACCAGGTCATCTCGATGGGAGGCGGCCCGTCCGAGCTGTCCGTCGTCGCTGCCGCGTCGAGCGTCGGGATGCTGGTCAGCGTGCTGATCGGCGGCGTGGCCGCCGACCGGCTGCCCAAGCGGGCCGTCATGATCGGGGTGGAGGTCGTCCGTATCGCCTCGGCAGGCGGGGCAGGCGCGCTCGCGGTCACCGGCGCGCTGCAGCTGTGGCACCTCGCCGCGATCGCGTTCGTCATGGGTGCGGCCGAGGCCTTCTTCTACCCCGCCTACTCGGCGATCCTGCCCACCCTGCTCCCCCCGGAGGAGCTGCTCGCCGCCAACGGCGTGGAGGGCACCCTGCGGCCGATCGCCCAGCAGGCCCTCGGTCCGGCGCTGGCCGGGGTGCTGGTCGGCGCGTTCGTCCCCGGGATGTCGATCCTGGTCGCGGCCGGGATCTACACGCTCGCCCTCGGCGCGCTGCTCGCCATGCGCGTGGCACCGGTCGCCACGAACACGGCGGCGCCCAGCTCCGTGCTCGCCGATCTGGCCGAGGGCTTCCGCTACCTCTTCCGCACCGCCTGGCTCTTCGCCTCGCTGGCCTTCGCCTCGTTCTACGTACTGGTGCTCATCGGCCCGATCGAGGTGCTGCTGCCGTTCGCGGTGCGCGACCAGACCGGCGGCGGTGCGAGCAGCTTCGCGCTCGTCCTGGCCGCGTTCGGGATCGGCGGGGCACTCGGGTCGATCATCGTGTCCTCGTGGCGGCTCCCCCGCCGCTACCTGACGGCGATGATCCTGCTGTGGGGCGCCGGAGCGGCCCCGCTGATGCTGATCGGCATCACGCCGCACCTGTGGGTCATGGCCGCGGCGAGCTTCGCGGTCGGGTTCACCGGCGCGATGGCGATGGTCATCTGGGGCACGCTCCTGCAGCGCCGGGTCCCCCCGCACCTGCTGGGACGCGTGTCCAGCCTGGACTTCTTCGTGTCACTCGCCCTGATGCCGGTGTCGATGGCGCTCGCCGGGCCGGTCGGGGAGTGGCTCGGCGTCCCGATGACGTTCGTGCTCGCCGGTGCGATCCCCGTGTTCCTCGCGGTGGCGGCGATCGTCGGGTGGCGGCTGCCTGCCGACGAGATCGCCCACCCCCTCGACAGCCCGGCGGTCACGGCGTGAACACGCCGCAGGGGGCGTCGCGGACCCGAGCGGCGCAACCGGGGCGGCACAGAACAGCCAGATGTGTCCAAAAGTCGCAAGACGGCGCAGAATCTCCCGCGCGGACGTCGACCGAAAGGAGGACGTCGGCACCTACTGCATCGACAACCGCGGCGATGGCGCCGCGGAGGGCGCGAGGAGAACTGATGGTCGCGATGCTGCGGAGCAGGAGCACCCGGTGCGGCGGGGCGCCCGGGGGAGGTGTCGCATGACGCTCACGGAGGCGCGGTCGCGCATGAACCCCCGCTCGGTGCTGATCTGGACCGTGGTGGCCCTGATCGGCGCCGTGGCCTGGGGCGTGCTGGCACTCTCCCGCGGGGAGGAGATCTCCGCGATCTGGCTGGTGGCGGCCGCGCTGGGGTCCTACGCCATCGCCTACCGGTTCTATGCGCGGTTCATCGTCAAGAAGGTGCTGCAGGTCGACGACAGCCGGGCGACACCCGCCGAGCGGCTGGACAACGGCACCGACTTCCAGCCCATGGACCGCCGGGTGCTGTTCGGTCACCACTTCGCGGCGATCGCCGGGGCGGGCCCGCTGGTCGGGCCCGTGCTCGCGGCTCAGATGGGATACCTGCCCGGCACGATCTGGATCATCGTCGGCGTCATCTTCGCCGGCGCCGTGCAGGACATGGTCACCCTGTTCTTCTCGATGCGCCGCGACGGCAAGAGCCTGGGCCAGATGGCCCGTGACGAGATCGGCCCGATCGGCGGCATCGCGGCACTGATCGCCGTCTTCGCGATCATGATCATCCTGCTCGCCGTGCTCGCGCTGGTCGTGGTCAACGCTCTGGCGAAGTCGCCGTGGGGCACGTTCTCCATCGCCATGACGATCCCGATCGCCCTGTTCATGGGCTACTACATGCGCGTGATCCGGCCGGGGCGGGTGGTCGAGACCAGCCTGATCGGGGTCGCGCTCCTCCTGCTCGCCATCGTCGCGGGCGGCTGGGTGCAGGACTCGAGCTGGGCGGACGCGTTCACCCTCGACCCGCGCACCCTGGTGATCTGCCTGGTGATCTACGGCTTCGCCGCGTCGGTGCTGCCGGTGTGGATGCTGCTCGCGCCGCGCGACTACCTCTCGACGTTCATGAAGATCGGCACGATCGTCCTGCTGGCCCTCGGCGTGCTGATCACCGCGCCGGTGCTGCAGAACCCGGCGGTCACCGAGTTCGCGATCAACGGCAACGGGCCCGTGTTCGCCGGGTCGCTCTTCCCGTTCGTGTTCATCACGATCGCCTGTGGCGCGCTCTCCGGGTTCCACGCTCTCATCGCCTCGGGCACCACGCCCAAGCTGATCCAGAAGGAGTCGCAGGTCCGGCTCATCGGCTACGGCGCGATGCTCATGGAGTCCTTCGTGGCGATCATGGCGCTGATCGCGGCGAGCATCCTCGACCCGGGCCTGTACTACGCGATGAACGCCCCCGCGGGGCTGCTCGGCACCACGGTGGAGTCGGCGTCGCAGGCGGTCAACAACCTCGGCTTCACGATCACGCCGGAGGCGCTCGCGGCGGCTGCCGCGTCCGTGCAGGAGAGCACCCTTGTCGCCAGGACGGGCGGCGCACCCACCCTGGCCGTCGGGATGTCGGAGATCTTCTCCGGCGCGTTCGGCGGCGACGCGCTCAAGGCGTTCTGGTACCACTTCGCGATCATGTTCGAGGCGCTGTTCATCCTCACCACGGTGGACGCGGGCACCCGGGTCGGGCGCTACATGCTCCAGGACACCCTCGGCAACGTGTACAAGCCGATGGCCAACGTGAACTGGAAGCCCGGCATGTGGTTCACCAGCGCCGTGGTCGTGGGCGCGTGGGGCTACTTCCTCTACGCCGGCGTCACCGACCCGCTGGGCGGGATCAACCAGCTCTTCCCGCTGTTCGGCATCGCCAACCAGCTGCTGGCCGCTGTGGCGCTGACGGTCTGCACGACACTGCTGATCAAGAGTGGGCGCGTGAAGTGGGCCTGGGTCACGGGCATCCCGCTGGCGTGGGACGCGGCGGTGACGCTCACGGCGAGCTACCAGAAGGTGTTCTCCCCCGACCCGACGCTGGGGTTCTTCGCGCAGCGGGACAAGTACGCCGCGGCGCTGGAGCAGGGGCAGGTGCTCGCACCGGCCAAGAACCTCGGGGAGATGCAGACGGTCGTCACCAACTCCACGGTCGACGGCGTGCTCGCCGCCCTGTTTGCGATCCTGATCATCATCGTGATCGCCAACGCGCTGGTCGTCTGGTACCGGGCACTGACCTCGTCCGAGCCGCTGCCCAGCACGGAGGCGCCCGCCGTCCCGTCGCAGATCGTGGCGCCGTCGGGGCTCATCCCCACGGCCGACGAGAAGCGCGCACTCGCCGGCACGGGAGACCGGACGTGACCGCCATCGGGAAGGGCGCGATCTGGCAGGGCGTGCGCTGGTACCTGCGCGAGCTCACCGGGGAGTCGCAGTACGAGCGCTACCTCGAGCGGCACGCCCGTGAGCACCCGGGCACGGCCCCGCTGTCGCGGCGGGAGTTCGAACGGCGCCGCATCGACGCCAAGGACGCCACCCCGGGCAGCCGCTGCTGCTGAGAGCAGCCGGCCCCCACTGCAGGAAAGCCACGTTCAGGCAACGTCGTTGCGTGAACGTGGCTTTCCTGCAACCAGGGGCCTCGCGCGGAGCTACAAAGCCTTCAGCTCCTCCGTCACCGCGGCGACGCTCTTCTTCGCGTCGCCGAAGAGCATCGAGGTGTTCTCGGCGTAGAAGAGCGGGTTGTCGATGCCGGCGAAGCCGCTGCTCATCGAGCGCTTCAGCACGATGACCGAGCGGCTCTCGTCGACGTTGAGGATCGGCATCCCGTGGATCGGCGAGCTCGGGTCGGTGCGCGCCGCGGGGTTGGTGACGTCGTTGGCCCCGATCACCAGCGTGACGTCGGTGCGCGAGAACTCGCCGTTGATGTCGTCCATCTCCTTGAGCGCGTCGTAGGAGACGTCGGCCTCGGCGAGCAGCACGTTCATGTGCCCCGGCATCCGGCCCGCCACCGGGTGGATGGCGTACTTGACCTCCACGCCCTTGGCCTCCAGCAGCTTGGCCATGTCCTTCACGGCGTGCTGGGCCTGCGCCACCGCCATCCCGTAGCCGGGCACGACGATCACCTGGGACGCGTACGCCATCTGGATCGCCGCGTCCGCGGCACTGGTGGACTTGACGGTGCGGTCGATGCCGTCGTCCGCACCGGGCAGCGTGGTGGTGCCACCGAACCCGCCGGCGACGATCGCCGGGATAGAGCGGTTCATGGCGGTGGCCATCAGGTTGGTGAGGATGGAACCCGACGCGCCCACGATCATGCCGGCCACGATCATGGCGGTGTTGTTCAGAGCGAGCCCCGCCGCCGCGGCCGACAGCCCGGTCAGGGCGTTGAGCAGCGAGATCACCACCGGCATGTCGGCGCCGCCGATCGGCAGCACCACGAGCACGCCGAGCACGGCCGCGAGCACCAGCAGCCCGATGATCCAGATCTGGGGCGCTCCGCCCATCCCGCCAACCACGGCGCACGCCACGGCGGCCAGCAGCAGGATCCCGTTGACGAACTGCTGCGCCTTGCCCAGGCCGATCGGGCGGCCCGGCAGGATCTCCTGCAGCTTCCCGAACGCGATCAGCGAGCCCCAGAACGAGATCGACCCGACGATGGCCGCGAACATGGACGCCACGACCACGTAGCCGGGCTCGTCGAGGAAGCCGGTGGAGGTGCGGAACTCCGACCAGGCGATCAGTGCCACCGCGCCGCCGCCGACGCCGTTGAACAGCGCCACCATCTGCGGCATCGCGGTCATCTTGACCGTGCGCGCCGACGGCACGCCCAGCGCCGCGCCGATCACGAGGCCGACGATGATCAGCACCCAGTTGTGCCGGACCTCCAGGAGGGTGGCCACCACCGCGATCGTCATACCGACCGCGGCGATCAGGTTGCCACGCACCGCCGTCTTCGGGCCGGTGAGGCCCATCAGGCCGTAGATGAACAGCGCGAACGCGATGATGTACAGAATCGGGACGAGCGTGTCCATCAGTGGCCCTTCCCGTTCGTGGCGACCTTGTCGGCGTCGGGCGCCTGCCGGGCCTCCGGCTTGGCCTTGAACATGCCCAGCATCCGGTCGGTCACCAGGAAGCCACCGATCACGTTGATCATGCCGAACGCGATGGCGATGACCAGCAGGATCTGGTCGATCACCGACGGGTTCTCCAGGTGGCCGAGCACGATCAGGCCGCCCAGCAGCACGATGCCGTGGATCGCGTTGGTGCCCGACATCAGCGGGGTGTGCAACGTGTTGGGCACCTTCGAGATCACGGCGAAGCCGACGAAGCCGGCCAGCACCAGGATCGCGAGGTTCGCCAGCAGTCCGGTCTCCATCACGCATCTCCCCCGTTCACGGTGGCATCAGCCACATCGCGGGTGACGCAGGACTTTGCGAGCACCTCGTCTTTCCAGTCCGGTGCCAGGGCAACCGCACCGTCGTCGTCCTTCAGCATCAGCTCCAGCAACGCGGACACGTTGCGGGAGTACAGCTCCGACGCGTGCTCGGGCATCGTCGCGGGCAGGTTCAGCGGCGACGCGATGGTGACGTCGTGCTTGACGACGGTCTCCCCCGGCTCGGTCAGCTCGCAGTTGCCGCCGCTCTCCCCGGCCAGGTCCACGACGACGCTGCCGGGCCGCATGCCCTGCACCGCCGTGGCCGTGACGAGCGTGGGCGCCTTCCGCCCGGGGACGTTGGCGGTGGTGATCACGATGTCGAACCCGGTGATCGCCTCCTCCAGCCGCTTCTGCTGCTCGGCCCGCTCGTCCTCGGTCAGCTCACGCGCGTAGCCGCCCTCGCCGACCGCCTCGATACCGAGATCCAGCCACTGTGCACCGAGCGACCGCACCTGGTCGGCCACCTCGGGGCGCACGTCGTAGCCGGTGGTCCGCGCGCCCAGGCGCTTCGCCGTGGCGAGCGCCTGCAGCCCCGCGACCCCGACGCCCAGCACCAGCGCCGTGGCCGGCTTCACGGTGCCCGCCGCCGTGGTGAGCATCGGGAAGAACCGGGTGGACTTCTCCGCGGCCAGCAGCACCGCCTTGTAGCCCGCCACGTTCCCCTGCGACGACAGCGCGTCCATCGACTGGGCCCGCGAGATCCGCGGGATCGCCTCCATCGCGAACGCCTGCACGCCGGCGGCCTTCAGCGACGCGATCGTCTCGGCTGCGGTCAGCGGCGCGAGGAACCCGATGAGCGTGGTGCCCGGCCGTAGCCGTCCCACCTCCTCGGCCGTGGGGGGCGCCACCTTCACCACGGCGTCGGCCGACCACGGGTCACCGATCGTCGCTCCGGCCGCGGTGTACAGCTCATCGGGAATCAGCGCGCCCAGGCCGGCACCGGCCTCGACGACGATCTCCACACCCCGCGACCGGAGTTTCTCGACGACCTTCGGCACCAGGGCGACACGGCGCTCACCGGCGGCAGACTCGCGAGGCACCCCCACGGTCGTGCGCCGCGGTACTGTGGATTCTGTATTCACAACACCGGAGCCTAGCCCAGGGATCGGGTAATCAGGAGATACCTGTGACGGGGTACGTACCGATTCGCGTCGATCGACCGATTCAGAGGCCCCGAGCGGTGCCGATAGCACCGGCCCGGCTGCCCCGGGAACACCGAACGTCACCCGTTCGGGGGTGAGGCCGACCGCGGATTCTCCGGCTCGTGAGAGCCCGAGGAGGAGCGACCCGTCCGCCGGCGTCGCCGCCGACCGGCCTTCTCAGAGGCCTGGGTTCAGCTCAGCGGGAGCGTGAGGATGCGTGGCCCGTCGTCGGTGATGGCGACGGTGTGCTCCCAGTGCACGGCCCGGCCCCCGTCGGCGGTGACCACCGTCCAGCCGTCCTCGAGCTCACGGGTCTCCGGGTCGCCTGCCGTCAGCATCGGCTCCACGGCCAACGCCATCCCGGGCACCAGCCGCGGGCCCTGCCCCGGGTCGCCGAAGTTGGGCAGGAACGGATCCATGTGCATCGAGGTGCCGATGCCGTGGCCGCCGTACTCGGCGACGATCCCGTAGTCGACGCCGTCGCGCTTGGCCGCCTGCTCGGAGGCCACCTGGACCGCGTGCGAGATGTCGGAGAGCCGGCCGCCCGGGCGCACGGCGTCGATACCGGCGTACAGCGCGGCCTCACAGGCCGCCGACAGGGCGCGATCCGCGTCGGAGACCGATCCGACCTGGATCGTCACCGCCGCGTCGCCGTGCCAGCCGTCGAGGATGGCGCCGCAGTCCACCGAGACGAGGTCGCCGTCGGCGAGCACCTGCGTGGCCGACGGGATGCCGTGCACGATCTGCTCGTTCACCGAGGCGCAGATCGAGGCGGGGTAGCCGTGGTACCCCAGGAACGAGGGAACCGCACCGGCGTCGCGGATGGTGTGCTCGGCCAGCGCGTCCAGCTCACCGGTGCTGACACCCGGTCGGGCCAGCTCGATGACGGCCGCGAGCGTGCCGGCGACCAGCGCGCCGGCGGCACGCATGGCCTCCAGCTCCCCCGGCGTCTTCAGCTCGATGTCCCGGCCCCGCCAGCGGTCCAGGATCCCCCGGACGCCGCTGCGTCCCCCGCTCATTGCGAACCTCTCATCTGGCGCGGAGCGCCTGGGCAACGCGATCAGTGATCTCCTCGACCGAGCCGACGGCGTCGACGCTCACGAGCCGGTCGCTGTAGTGGTCGAGGAGCGGCGCCGTCTCGTCGCGGTAGACCTGCTGACGGCGGCGGATGATGTCCTCGGTGTCGTCGTCGCGGCCCCGGCCCATGAGCCGGCGCACCAGCTCGTCCTCGGGCACCTGGAACTCCACCACGGCGTCGATCTGCTCGCCCCGCTCCTCCAGGAGCTCGCCGAGCGACGACGCCTGGCTCCGGGTACGGGGGAAGCCGTCGAGGATGAACCCCTTGGCCGCGTCGTCGTGGGTGAGCCGCTCGCGCACCATCGCGACGGTGACCGCATCCGGAACGAGCTCGCCCGCGTCCATGTACCGCTTCGCCTCGCGCCCGAGGTCGGTTTCTTCCTTCAGATTCGCCCGGAAGAGATCACCGGTGGAGATGTGGGGTACGTCCAGCCGCTCGGCGAGACGCACCGCCTGGGTGCCCTTCCCCGCTCCCGGCGGACCAACCAGAACGAGACGCACGCGACCGACCTCCTGAACTCGAACCCCACCACGACAAACCGATCGCCGACGCTAGCGAAGGAACCCGTCGTACCTACGCTGCATGAGCTGGCTCTCGATCTGTTTGACCGTGTCGAGCCCCACTCCGACCATGATCAGCACCGCCGTGCCACCGAACGGGAAGTTCTGGTTCTGGCCGCTGCCGGTGATGCCGAGGAAGAAGTTCGGCAGCACGGCGATGATGCCCAGGTACAACGAACCGGGGAGCGTGATGCGCGAGAGCACGTAGTTCAGGTACTCGGCAGTCGGCCGGCCGGGCCGGATGCCGGGAATGAAGCCACCGAACTTCTTCATCTCGTCGGCCCGCTCTTCGGGGTTGAACGTGATGCCGACGTAGAAGTACGTGAAGAAGATGATGAGAGCGATGTACAGAACGATGTGCACCCAGCTGGACTGGTCCACCAGGTACGTCTGCACGAACTGCTGGAAGCCGCCGCCGGTGCTCCCGGCCAACCGCGAGACGAGGTCGGGGAGGTAGAGCAGCGACGATCCGAAGATCACCGGGATGACACCTGCCTGGTTGACCTTGAGCGGCAGGTACGTGGAGGTGCCGCCGTACATGCGACGGCCGACCATGCGCTTCGCGTACTGCACGGGAATGCGGCGCTGGCCCTGCTCGACGAAGACCACGCTGGCGATGATCGCGAGACCGAAGACGCAGACGCCGATGAAGACCAGTGCGCCGTTGCTCATGATGTTGGCGCCCTCGGCCGGGATCCGGGCCGCGATCGAGGCGAAGATGAGGAGCGACATCCCGTTGCCGACACCACGCTCGGTGACCTGCTCACCGAGCCACATGATGACCGCGGTGCCCGCCGTCATGACGACGACGATGATCGAGAGCTGGTAGACGCTGGAGTCGGGGATGACCGGCAGGGAGCAGTTCGCGAACAGCTGCCCGCGATCGGCCAGTGCCACGATTCCCGTGGCCTGCAGGATGGCCAGCGCAATCGTCAGGTAGCGGGTGTACTGGGTCAGCTTGTTCTGACCCGACTGCCCTTCCTTCTTCAGCTGCTCGAACCGCGGGATGACAACGGTGAGCAGCTGGATGATGATGCTCGCGGTGATGTACGGCATGATGCCGAGCGCGAAGATCGACAGCTGCAGGAGCGCGCCGCCGGAGAACAGGTTGATCAGGGAGTAGACGCCGGAGTTCTCACTGCCCTCGACCTGCCGGATGCATTCCTGCACGTTGGGGTAGGACACCCCGGGCGACGGAATGGTGGCACCGAGGCGGTACACAGCCACGATCCCGAGGGTGAAGAGAATCTTCTTGCGGAGATCCGGCGTGGTCAGTGCCGACCGAAAAGCGCTGAGCACTCGGTGATCCTCCTGTACTGGTGGCCCGCTCCGGCGCGGACCCGCCCGGGCGGACAGCGCCCGCGAGCGTGGCGCGCACCCGGCCTGACGTGGAACCGGGCGGAGACGACTCTAACAGCGGCCGGGTCGCCCCCACGGCGCGGACCGGCGCAATGGCGCCGGTCCGCACCGAACGGGCACCGAACTACAGCTCGGTGACGGTGCCGCCGGCGGCCGTGATCTTGTCGCGGGCGCTACCGGAGAAGGCGTGCGCGCTCACCGTGAGCGTGACACCCTCGATGTCTCCGTTGCCCAGCACCTTGACCGGCTGGTTGCGCCGGACAGCGCCGGCCTCGACCAGCTCGTCCGGGCCCACCGTGCCACCGGAGGGGAACAGCTGGGCGAGGTCGCCCACGTTCACCACCTGGTACTCGACGCGGAAGCGGTTCTTGAACCCCTTGAGCTTGGGCAGCCGCATGTGCAGCGGCATCTGCCCACCCTCGAAACCGACGGGCACGTTCTTGCGGGCCTTGCTGCCCTTGGTGCCCCGGCCTGCGGTCTTGCCCTTGCTGCCCTCACCGCGTCCGACCCGGGTCTTCGCGGTCTTGGACCCGGGAGCCGGGCGCAGGTGGTGGATCTTGATCGTGCTCATCAGGAGCCGACCTCCTCAACCGTCACCAGGTGGCGGACGGTGTGGATCATGCCGCGGATCTGCGGGGTGTCTGCCCGCTCGACCGACTGGCGGATCTTGCGCAGCCCCAGCGACTTGAGCGTGGCACGCTGGTTCGCCTTGACCCCGATGGTGCTGCGCACCTGGGTCACGACGAGCTTGGTGTCACTGGTCGGGGTGCTCTGCGCGGTGGCATCGCTCGACGTCGCAGCCATCACGACCTCGCACCCTGCGCCGCGGCGGCACGCGCACGCAGCATCTGGGCAGGCGCGACGTCCTCGAGCGGCAGACCGCGACGGGCCGCCACCTCCTCCGGGCGCTGGATCATCTTCAACGCGGCGATCGTGGCGTGCACGACGTTGATCGCGTTGTCACTGCCCAGCGACTTGGAGAGGACGTCGTGGATGCCGGCGCACTCCAGGACGGCGCGCACCGGACCACCGGCGATGACACCGGTACCGGGGCTGGCCGGACGCAGCAGCACGACGCCGGCAGCGGCCTCGCCCTGCACGCGGTGCACGATCGTGCCGCCGATGCGGGGGACGCGAAAGAAGTTCTTCTTCGCCTCCTCCACGCCCTTGGCGATCGCGGCCGGCACCTCCTTGGCCTTGCCGTAGCCGACGCCCACCAGGCCGTCGCCGTCGCCGACGATCATCAGCGCGGTGAAGCTGAAGCGCCGACCGCCCTTGACGACCTTGGCCACGCGGTTGATCGTGACCAGTCGCTCGATGTACGGGGTCTTGTCCTGGCCGCCCCCGCCGCGGCCTCCGTCGCGGCGGTCCCGGCGGTCGCCGCTGTTGCTGCGCTCGCCACCGGGCCCGGTGCTAGGGCCCCCGCCGTCACGCCGTGCGCGTCCCGGCATCAGAGGTTTCCTTCCGCTGTGTTGATTGTCCGACCGTGCAAGCAGGTCGTCTGTGTTCCATCCATCAGAACTCGAGCCCGCCTTCGCGAGCGGCGTCGGCCAGGGCCGCGATCCGGCCGTGGTAGCCGTAGCCACCCCGGTCGAACACCACGGTGGTGACACCGGCCTCGCGGGCGCGGGCGGCCACGAGCTCGCCGACCTTGGCCGCGCGGGCCTTCTTGTCGCCGTCGATGGCCCTGACGTCGGCCTCCATCGTCGACGCCGAGGCCAGCGTGTGACCGGCCAGGTCGTCGATGAGCTGCACGACGATGTGCCGTGCGCTCCGGTTGACCGCGAGGCGCGGACGCTCTGCGCTGCCGCTGACCTTCTTGCGCAGCCGGGCGTGCCGACGGGTGCGCGCGGTACGGCGCTTGCTCGACACCTGGGAAGCGGTGCGCTTCCTGGCGTTGGCGGAAATCGTCTCGGCCATGGTCACTTACCCGTCTTTCCGACCTTGCGGCGGATGACCTCGCCGGCGTAGCGCACGCCCTTGCCCTTGTACGGGTCGGGCTTGCGCAACTTGCGGATTTTGGCGCTGACCTCGCCGACCAGCTGCTTGTCGATGCCGGACACGGAGAACCGAGTGGGCGTGTCCACCTTGAAGGTGATGCCCTCCGGCGCCTCGATCGTGATGGGGTGGCTGTACCCGAGCGCGAACTCCAGCGAGGAGCCCTTCAGCGCAACGCGGTAACCGACGCCGTAGATCTCCATCTTCTTCTCGTAGCCGTTGGTGACACCGACGACGAGGTTGTTGACGAGGGTGCGGGACAGGCCGTGCATGGCCTTGTTCCGGCGCTCGTCGTCCGGTCGCTTGACGACGACCGTGCCGGTCTCGTCGCGCTCGATCGTGATCGGCTCGATCACGGTGTGTGACAGGGTGCCCTTGGGCCCCTTGACGGTCACCGTGCGGCCGTCGATGTTCACGTCGACGCCGGACGGAACGGCGATGGGCAGCTTCCCGATGCGGGACATGGTGTTAACCCCTCACCAGACGTAGGCGAGGACTTCTCCGCCCACGCCGTTCTTGTGCGCTTGCCGCTCGGTCTGGAGGCCGTTCGACGTCGAGATGATCGCGACGCCGAGGCCACCCAGGACCCGTGGCAGGTTGGTGGACTTCGCGTAGACCCGCAGCCCGGGCTTGGACACCCGGCGCAGGCCCGCGATGCTGCGCTCACGGTTGCGGCCGTACTTCAGCTCGATGACCAGCGACTTGCCGACCTCGGCGTCCTCGACGGTGTGCGACGCGATGTAGCCCTCCCGCTGGAGGATCTCGGCGATCGACACCTTGAGCTTGGAATGCGGCATGACCACGCGGTCGTGGTACGCCGAGTTGGCGTTGCGCAGACGCGTGAGCATGTCTGCGATCGGATCGGTCATCGTCATAGTGACGTCACTACTTTCCCGCCTGGTTCCCCGGAAGGCCTGTGGCGATTGTGGTGCACTTCGTGCTTGCGACTACTACCAGCTGCTCTTGTGCACGCCCGGCAGCTCGCCGGCGTGCGCCATCTCGCGCACGCAGATGCGGCACAGGCCGAACTTGCGCAGCACGGCACGCGGCCGGCCGCACCTCTGGCAACGGGTGTAGCCACGGACCTTGAACTTGGGCTTGGCCGCCGCCTTGATGATGAGCGCCTTCTTGGCCATCTCACGCCTCCCTGAAGGGGAAGCCGAGCCGGCGAAGCAGCGCCCGGCCTTCCTCGTCGGTCGTGGCCGTTGTGACGACCGTGATGTCCATGCCACGCGGCCGGTCGATCGAGTCGGGGTCGATCTCGTGGAACATCGACTGCTCGTTCAGACCGAACGTGTAATTGCCCCGCCCGTCGAACTGGTTGGGCGACAGGCCGCGGAAGTCGCGGATGCGGGGCAGCGCGATGGTCAGCAGCCGGTCGAGGAACTCCCACATGCGGTCGTTCCGCAGCGTCACCTTCGCCCCGATGGGCATGCCCTCACGCAGCTTGAACTGCGCGATGGACTTGGTGGCCCGGCGGACCTGCGGCTTCTGGCCGGTGATCGTGGCCAGGTCGCGGACCGCGCCGTCGATGAGCTTCGCGTCGCGGGCGGCGTCGCCGACACCCATGTTGACGACGACCTTCACCAGGCCCGGAATCTGCATGACGTTGCCGTAGGAGAACTCCTCGCGGAGCTGACCGGCGATCTCGTCGGAGTAGCGCTGCTTGAGACGCGGTGCCACTCGTTCAGTCGTGGTCATCAGATCTCCTTCCCGGAACGCCGGGAGACGCGGACACGCTTGCCCTCGTCGGTGGTCTTCTTGCCCACCCGCGTCGGCTTGCCGTCACCGTCGACCAGCATCACGTTGGAGACGTGGATCGCCGCCTCCTGGGTGACGATTCCGCCGGACTGCGCGCCACGCTGGTTCTGGCTGATCCGGGTGTGCTTCTTGATCCGGTTCACACCTTCGACCAGCACACGGTCGCGGTCGGGGTAGGCCTGGATGACCTTGCCCTTCGCGCCCTTGTCCTTGCCGGCGATCACCTGCACGGTGTCGCCCTTCTTGATCTTCATGTCAGAGCACCTCCGGCGCGAGGGAGATGATCTTCATGAACCGCTTGTCGCGAAGCTCGCGACCGACGGGTCCGAAGATGCGGGTCCCCCGCGGCTCGCCGTCCGGCTTGATCAGCACGGCGGCGTTCTCGTCGAACCGGATGTAGGAACCGTCCGGCCGGCGCCGCTCCTTCACGGTGCGCACGATGACCGCCTTGACGACGTCACCGCGCTTCACCCCGGCAGCGGGGATCGCGTCCTTCACGGTGGCCACGATGACATCGCCGATTCCGGCGTAGCGCCGACCCGATCCGCCCAGCACCCGGATGCAGAGGATCTCCTTGGCACCGGTGTTGTCGGCGACGCGCAGCCGCGACTCCTGCTGGATCACTTCGCCTTCTCCAGGATCTCGACCAGCCGCCAGCGCTTGGTGGCCGACAGCGGTCGGGTCTCCATCAGCCGGACGCGGTCGCCGACGCCGGCCGTGTTGGCCTCGTCGTGCGCCTTGACCTTGCTCGTCCGGCGGATGACCTTGCCGTACATCGGGTGCTTCACGCGGTCCTCGAGGGACACCACGATCGTCTTGTCCATCTTGTCGGACACGACAAGGCCCTCCCGGACCTTGCGCTCCGCCCGCTCCACCGTCTTCGGCGGCGTCTTGCTTGCGTCACTCATGCCGCGCCCTCGTTGTCGTCACTCGGGGCGGCAGAGAGGCCCAGCTCGCGCTCGCGCATGATCGTGTAGATCCGCGCGATGTCGTGCCGGACGGTACGCAGCCGCCGGTTGTTGTCCAGCTGCCCGGTGGCCATCTGGAAGCGGAGGTTGAACAGCTCCTCCTTGGCCTCCCGCACGCGAAGCGTGAGCTCCTCGTCCGTGAGCTCGCGGAGCTCGGCGGCAGTCGTCGTCGAGGCGGCCATCAGATGTCACCACCCTCACGGGTCACGATCCGGCACTTCATCGGCAGCTTGTGGATCGCGCGGCGCAGGGCCTCGCGAGCGGTCTGCTCGTTGGGGTAGCTCATCTCGAACAGCACGCGGCCGGGCTTCACGTTGGCCACCCACTTCTCCGGCGAACCCTTGCCGGAACCCATGCGGGTCTCGGCCGGCTTCTTGGTGAGCGGGCGGTCCGGGAAGACGTTGATCCAGACCTTGCCACCACGGCGGATGTGCCGGTTGATGGCGATACGAGCCGACTCGATCTGCCGGTTGCTCACGTACGCAGGCTCGAGAGCCTGGATACCGAAGTCACCGAAGGTCACGCTGGTGCCGCCGGAGGCAGCGCCGGTGCGATGCGGCCGGTGCTGCTTGCGGTGCTTCACCTTGCGAGGAATCAGCATGGGTCAGCCCTCCCCACCGGTCTCGGCCGGAGTCTCGACCGTGGCGGTGGCGGTGGAGCCACCCGCCGACTGCTCGGCGGCGGCGCGCCCGGCCTCGGTGCTCGTGCCGGTGGTGCCCGACGCGCCCGAACGGCGGCGCTGCGGGCGCTCCCGGCGGGGAGCGCGATCGGCGCTGGGAGCCGCCGCGGCGACGCCCTCACGACGGCCGCCGACGATGTCACCCTTGTAGATCCACACCTTGACGCCGATGCGCCCGAACGTCGTGCGGGCCTCGAACAGGCCGTAGTCGATGTCGGCGCGCAGCGTGTGCAGCGGGACGCGACCCTCGCGGTAGAACTCCGAGCGCGACATCTCCGCACCGCCGAGGCGGCCGGAGCACTGCACGCGGATGCCCTTGACCTGCGGCGAGCGCATGGCCGACTGGATGGCCTTACGCATCGCGCGCCGGAAGGCGACGCGGTTGCTCAGCTGCTCCGCCACACCCTGGGCGACGAGCTGGGCGTCCGACTCGGCGTTCTTGACCTCGAGGATGTTGAGCTGGACCTGCTTCTTGGTCAGCTTCTCGAGCTGGCCACGAATACGGTCGGCCTCGGCGCCACGGCGACCGATGACGATGCCGGGACGGGCGGTGTGGATGTCCACCCGCACGCGGTCCCGGGTGCGCTCGATCTCGACCTTGGAGATGCCGGCCCGCTCCATGCCCTTGGAGAGCATCTTGCGGATCTCGACGTCCTCCTTGACGTACTCGGCGTACTGCTTGTCGGCGTACCAGCGCGACTTCCAGTCGGTGGTGATACCGAGCCGGAACCCATGCGGGTTGATTTTCTGACCCATCAGCGGGTCCTCCCCTTCGCACCGCGTGCGCCACGGCCGGCCTTCGCCGGCTGCGACTCGACCTCGACGGTGATGTGGCTCGTGCGCTTGCGGATGCGGTACGCACGCCCCTGGGCGCGCGGCCGGATGCGCTTCAGCGTCGGCCCCTCGTCGGCGTAGGCCGCGGCCACCACGAGGGTGTCGCGGTCCAGATCGAGATTGTTCTCAGCGTTGGCAGCAGCGCTTGCGACCACCTTGAACAGCGGCTCGGCGGCGGCCTGCGGCGAGAACCGCAGAATGTCGAGAGCCTCCTGCACCGACCGGTCCTTGATCAGCGCGACGACGCGCCGGACCTTGGTCGGCGACATGTGTACGTACCGCGCCACCGCGCGCGCCCGAACCGGCTCGAGCGCGGTGGCAGGGCTCTGGCTGTCAGCCATGATTTCCTTTCACCCTTCCCTAGTCGCTACTCGAGCCGCTCAGCGCCTGCGCGCCTTGCGGTCGTCCTTGATATGGCCACGGAACGTCCGCGTGGGTGCGAACTCCCCCAGCTTGTGGCCGACCATCGAGTCCGACACGAACACCGGCACGTGCTTGCGACCGTCGTGCACCGCAATCGTGTGGCCGATCATGTCGGGGATGATGGTGGACCGCCGGGACCAGGTCCGGATGACGGTCTTCTTGCCGGCCTCGTTGAGCACGTCCACCTTCTTGAGCAGGTGGTCGTCCACGAACGGGCCCTTCTTCAGGCTGCGCGGCATTGGTTACCTCCCTGCTCAGCGCTTCTTGCCGGTGCGACGGCGACGGACGATCATGGCGTCACTTGCCTTGCGGTGACGGGTGCGGCCCTCGGGCTTACCCGCCGGGTTGACCGGGTGGCGACCACCGGAGGTCTTACCCTCACCACCACCGTGCGGGTGGTCGACCGGGTTCATGGCGACACCGCGGACGGTCGGGCGCTTGCCCTTCCACCGCATGCGGCCTGCCTTGCCCCAGTTGATGTTGGAGTGCTCGGCGTTGCCCACCTCGCCGACGGTGGCGCGGCAGCGCACGTCGACGTTGCGGATCTCGCCGGACGGCATGCGCAGCTGCGCGTAGGGGCCGTCCTTGGCGACGAGCTGCACGCCCGAACCGGCCGAGCGGGCGATCTTCGCGCCACCGCCGGGGCGGAGCTCGATCGCGTGCACCACGGTGCCGGTGGGGATGTTGCGCAGCGGCAGGTTGTTGCCGACCTTGATGTCGGCCCGCGGACCGGCCTCGACCTTGTCGCCCTGCTTGAGCTTCGCCGGCGCGATGATGTAGCGCTTCTCGCCGTCGGCGTAGTGCAGCAGCGCGATCCGGCTGGTGCGGTTGGGGTCGTACTCGATGTGCGCGACCGTGGCCGGCACACCGTCCTTGTCGTTACGCCGGAAGTCGATCAGGCGGTAGGCGCGCTTGTGCCCGCCGCCCTGGTGCCGGGTGGTGACCCGCCCGTGCACGTTGCGGCCGCCCTTGCTGTGCAGCGGCCGGACCAGCGACTTCTCCGGCGTGGACCGGGTGATCTCGGCGAAGTCGGAGACGCTCGAGCCACGACGGCCCGGAGTCGTCGGCTTGTACTTGCGGATGCCCATCGGTCAGCCCCTCAGCTCGCCCGGCCACCGAAGACGTCGATCGAGCGGCTCTCCTCGGAGAGCGTCACGATCGCGCGCTTCGTGTCCTTGCGCTTGCCGTATCCGGTGCGGGAGCGCTTGCGCTTGCCCGGGCGGTTCAGCGTGTTGACGCTGAGCACCCTGACCCCGAACACCTTCTCCACGGCGATCTTGATCTGTGTCTTGTTCGCGTCCGGTCGGACGATGAAGGTGTACTGCCGCTCGTCGAGCAGCCCGTAGCTCTTCTCCGAGACCACCGGCGCGAGCAGGATGTCGCGCGGATCGGGGATCACTTGTCAGCCTCCTTGCGCTGCGACGACGGCTGCTGGAACCCAGCCGCCTCGGCCGCCTCGGCGGAGGCGAACCAGACCTCGGCCTCCGTGCGGGCGTAGAACGAGCTGCCCGGCACGTGGTAGAGCATCGAGTCGGCGTTGCCCTTGACCGGGAAACCCTCCGGCTGCGAGCCGTCGGCCAGCGGAGCGTGGCTCTGCGGTCCGTACGGTGCCTGCTCGTCGATGTCGGCGAGTTCGCTCTCGCGGGCCGAGGCCCGGGCACCGGACGCCCTGGTGGGCACCGCGATGGGACCGGCGAGGAAGGCGTCGAGCGCCTCCTGCGTGAAGACCACGACGTCGTTGACGAGCACGTCGTAGGTGTTCAGCTGGTCGGGCGCGATCACGTGGGCGGTGGGGAGGTTGCGCAGGCTGAGCCAGGTGACCTCGTCCTCACGCCCGACGACCACGAGGGCACGGGTGTCGGCGTCGCCCGCCACTGCGGCCAGCGCGGTGCGCGCCGACTTCGTGGACGGGGTCTCCCCGGTGACCAGGGAGGTGACGACGTGCACCAGGCCGGCGCGGGCCCGGTCGGAGAGCGCGCCGCGCAGTGCGGCCGCCTTCATCTTCTTCGGGGTCTTCTGCGTGTAGTCACGCGGCGTGGGCCCGTGGACGACGCCACCGCCGGCGAACTGCGGGGCACGGGTGGAGCCCTGACGGGCCCGGCCGGTGCCCTTCTGGCGGTACGGCTTCTTGCCGCCGCCGCGGACCTCGCCACGGGTCTTCGTGTCGTGGGTGCCCTGCCGGGCGGCCGCGAGCTGGCCCACCACGACCTGGTGCATCAGCGGCACGTTGGCGGACACGTCGAAGACGTGCGCGGGGAGCTCGACGGTGCCGTCGGCCTTCCCCTCAGGGGTACGGATCTCGACACTGGTCATTACTTCGCACCACCCTTCGCGGCCGACTTGACGACGACGAGGCCGCCGCGGGGACCGGGGACCGCGCCCTTGATCAGCAGCAGGCCGTTGTCGGTGTCGACACGGTGCACCGTGAGGTTCTGCGTGGTGATGCGCGCGTTGCCCATACGGCCGGCCATCCGGACGCCCTTGAAGACGCGGCCCGGGGTGGCGCACCCGCCGATGGAACCCGGCGAGCGGTGCTTGCGCTGGGTGCCGTGGCTGGCGCCGAGGCCCTTGAAGCCGTGGCGCTTCATGACACCCGCGGTGCCCTTGCCCTTGCTGGTGCCCACGACGTCCACCACGGCGCCGGCGTCGAACACTGCCGCCGTGATCTCCTGGCCGACCGTGTACTCGCCTGCATCGGAGGTGCGCAGCTCGACCAGGTGCCGGCGGGGCGTGGTGCCCGCCTTGCTGTAGTGGCCGGTGCGCGGCTTGTTGACCTTGCGTGGGTCGATCGCCCCGTACGCGAGCTGGACGGCCTTGTAGCCGTCGCTCTCAGGGGTGCGGACCTGCGTCACCACGTTCGGGCCCGCCTGGACCACGGTGACCGGGACCACCCGGTTGTTCTCGTCGAAGACCTGGGTCATCCCGAGCTTTGTGCCCAGGATCCCGGTGATCTGCCTCTCGGTCATCTTCTCGGTCAGCCCTACTGAATGTTGACGTCGACGCTGGCCGGCAGGTCGATGCGCATGAGCGCGTCGACCGTCTTGGGCGTCGGGTCGAGGATGTCGATCAGCCGCTTGTGGGTGCGCATCTCGAAGTGCTCGCGCGAGTCCTTGTACTTGTGCGGCGAACGGATGACGCAGTAGATGTTCTTCTCCGTCGGCAGTGGCACCGGCCCGACGACCCGAGCACCCGTGCGCGTGACCGTCTCGACGATCTTGCGCGCGGAGGCGTCGATGGCCTCGTGGTCATAGGCCTTCAGCCTGATGCGGATCTTTTGTCCCGCCATGGTCGTCGGTCGTCCTCTTCTTCCTGCCGCTCATGTACGCGCGCTCCGGGTGGGGCACGCGTGGAGGAGCCCCGCCCTCCGTCGGTTGGGTCTCACCCCACGTGGCTCCGGTCCACGAGGTCGGGCGTGTCGCGCCCTACTCACAGACCAGTTCCCGGATCACCCGCGACCCCCGGGGGGTCGCTGTGCTCGAGGGTCGGCGTCCGGGGCCGGTGCGCACGGAAGTACCTCTCCGCGCGCACCGACGCCCTACGCACAACCCGTCAAGGATGCCACACGCTGGTGCGGCACCCTCGACCGGGGGGTCTTACTTGTTGATCTTGATGACCTGACCGGCGCCGACGGTCCGTCCACCCTCGCGGATGGCGAACTGCAGGCCCTCCTCCATGGCGATCGGCTGGATCAGCGAAACGCTCATGGTGGTGTTGTCGCCCGGCATGACCATCTCGGTGCCGCTGGGCAGCGTCACCACGCCGGTCACGTCGGTGGTGCGGAAGTAGAACTGCGGCCGGTAGTTGTTGAAGAACGGCGTGTGCCGGCCACCCTCGTCCTTGGACAGGATGTAGACCTGGCCCTCGAACTCCGTGTGCGGGGTGATCGAGCCGGGCTTCACGACGACCTGGCCGCGCTCGACGTCCTCGCGCTTGATGCCGCGGAGCAGCAGGCCGACGTTCTCGCCCGCGCGCCCCTCGTCGAGGATCTTGCGGAACATCTCGACGCCCGTGGTGGTGGTCTTGGTCGACTTCTCGCGAATGCCGACGATCTCCACCTCCTCGTTCACCTTGACGATGCCGCGCTCGATGCGGCCCGTGACCACGGTGCCGCGGCCGGTGATCGTGAAGACGTCCTCGACGGGCATGAGGAACGGCTTCTCGATGTCGCGCTCCGGCTCCGGGATGCTCTCGTCCACGGCGTCCATGAGCTCGAGCAGCTTGGCGCCCCACTCGGCGTCGCCCTCGAGCGCCTTCAGCGCCGAGACACGCACGATCGGGAGGTCGTCGCCCGG
The DNA here is from genome assembly GCF_012911925.1 of Pseudonocardia xinjiangensis. Taxonomy (GTDB): domain Bacteria; phylum Actinomycetota; class Actinomycetes; order Mycobacteriales; family Pseudonocardiaceae; genus Pseudonocardia; species Pseudonocardia xinjiangensis. Next base: position 45,552 of record NZ_JAAXKY010000005.1, read on the forward strand.
GTACTCCTGCGACGACAGCAGCTCGCGGACCTCCAGCTCGACGAGCTCGAGGATCTCCTCGTCGTCGACCATGTCGGCCTTGTTGAGCGCCACGACGATGTAGGGCACCCCGACCTGACGGGCGAGCAGCACGTGCTCACGCGTCTGCGGCATGGGGCCGTCGGTGGCCGCGACCACCAGGATGGCGCCGTCCATCTGCGCCGCACCGGTGATCATGTTCTTGATGTAGTCGGCGTGCCCGGGGCAGTCGACGTGCGCGTAGTGGCGCTTCTCGGTCTGGTACTCGACGTGCGCGATCGAGATCGTGATGCCGCGCTGACGCTCCTCGGGAGCCTTGTCGATCTGGTCGAACGCCGAAGCCTCGTTGAGGTTCGGGTACTTGTCGTGCAGAACCTTGGTGATTGCCGCCGTCAGCGTGGTCTTGCCGTGGTCGATGTGACCGATGGTGCCGATGTTGACGTGCGGCTTGGTCCGCTCGAACTTCGCCTTCGCCACTGGGGAATCCTCCTGGACTGGTGTACTTGTCCGCCGTGCTGACGGCAGGTATGTGGGGTGGTGCCGGTACGAGCCGCGGACGGTACCCGTCCGCGGCACGAGCCTCTTACTCGCCCGTGGCCTTGGCGATGATCTCCTTGGCCACGTTGGACGGAACCTCCGCGTAGGAGTCGAAGACCATCGTGTAGTTCGCCCGGCCCTGGGTCCGCGACCGCAGGTCGCCGACGTAACCGAACATCTCGGAGAGCGGCACCAGCGCCTTGACGACGCGGGCGCCCGCCCGCTCCTCCATGGCCTGGATCTGGCCACGGCGAGAGTTGAGGTCGCCGATCACATCGCCCATGTAGTCCTCGGGCGTGGTGACCTCGACGGCCATCATGGGCTCGAGCAGGGCCGGGTCGGCCTTGCGCGCAGCCTCCTTGAGAGCCATCGAGCCGGCGACCTTGAAGGCCATCTCGGACGAGTCGACCTCGTGGTACTGGCCGTCGAGCAGAGTCAGCTTGATACCGGTCAGCGGATAACCGGCAAGGATGCCGTACTGCATGGCGTCCTGGGCACCCGCGTCGACCGACGGGATGTACTCCCGCGGCACGCGACCGCCGCTGACCTTGTTGTCGAACTCGTACAGCGCACCGTCGGCCGTGTCGAGCGGCTCCAGCTTGATGATCACGCGGGCGAACTGGCCCGAGCCACCCGTCTGCTTCTTGTGGGTGTACTCGAACTTGTCCACCGTGCGGCGGATCGTCTCGCGGTAGGCCACCTGCGGCTTACCGATGTTGGCCTCGACCTTGTAGTCGCTCTTCATCCGGTTGACCAGCACCTCGAGGTGCAGCTCGCCCATGCCCGCCAGGATGGTCTGGCCCGAGTCCTGGTCCAGGTGGACCTGGAACGTCGGGTCCTCCTCGGCGAGCTTCTGGATGGCGATACCCAGCTTCTCCTGGTCGGCCTTCGTCTTCGGCTCCACCGCGACCTGGATGACCGGGTCCGGGAAGGTCATCGACTCGAGCACGATCGGCGCCTGCGGGTCGCTGAGCGTCTCGCCCGTGGTCGTGTCCTTCAGGCCGATGACGGCGTAGATGTGCCCGACCAGGGCCTCGTCGACCGGGTTCTCCTTGTTGGCGTGCATCTGGAAGATCTTCCCGATGCGCTCCTTGCGGTCCTTGGTCGAGTTGATGACCTGGGAACCCGCAGCGACCCGACCCGAGTACACCCGGATGTAGGTCAGTTTGCCGAAGAACGGGTGCGCGGCGATCTTGAAGGCCAGAGCCGAGAACGGCTCGTCCTTCGTGGGCTTGCGGCTGGCCGGGGTCTCCCCGTCCTGCAGCGTGCCCTCCACCGGCGGGAGGTCGTACGGCGACGGCAGGTAGTCGATCACCGCGTCGAGCAGGGGCTGGACGCCCTTGTTCTTGAACGCGGAGCCACAGATCACCGGGTAGGCCGCACGGTCGTTCACGATCTTGCGGATGCCGTGCTTGATCTGCTCGACGGTGAAGTCCTCGCCGCCGAGGTAGGCCTCCATCAGGGAGTCGTCGGTCTCGGCGACGGCCTCGACCAGCTGCAGCCGGTACTCGGCCGCCCGCTCGGCCAGATCGGCCGGGATCTCCTCGATCGTGTAGTCCTCGCCGATGGCGACCTCGCCGCGCCAGGTGAGCGCGCGCATCTGGACCAGGTCCACGACACCGATGAAGTCGTTCTCCGAGCCGATCGGCAGCTGCAGCGGCAGCGGCTTCGCGCCCAGACGGTCCTGGATCGTCTGCACGGTGAAGTAGAAGTCCGCGCCGAGCTTGTCCATCTTGTTGACGAAACAGATGCGCGGGACGTCGTACTTGGAGGCCTGTCGCCAGACCTGCTCGGACTGCGGCTCGACCCCTTCCTTGCCGTCGAAGACCGCAACAGCGCCGTCGAGCACCCGCAGGTTCCGCTCCACCTCGACCGTGAAGTCGACGTGACCGGGGGTGTCGATGATGTTGATCTGGTGGTCTTTCCAGAAGCAGGTGGTGGCGGCGGAGGTGATCGTGATGCCGCGCTTCTGCTCCTCCTCCATCCAGTCCATCGTGGCCGCACCGTCGTGCACTTCACCGATCTTGTAGTTGATCCCGGTGTAGTACAGGATCCGCTCGGTGGTAGTGGTCTTGCCGGCGTCGATGTGAGCCATGATGCCGATGTTGCGGACCTTCGTCAGGTCCGTGAGCACGTCCCGTGCCACTGTTAGCTCGCTTCCCTCAGCAGGTTGGCGCGGACGATCGGCCCGTCACCAGCGGTAGTGGGCGAAGGCTCGGTTGGACTCCGCCATCTTGTGCATGTCCTCGCGCCGCTTCACGCTGGCGCCCAGTCCGTTGCTTGCGTCGAGCAGCTCGTTCATCAGCCGGTCGACCATCGTCTTCTCGCGCCGCTGCCCGGCGTAGGACACCAGCCAGCGCAGGCCCAGCGTGGTCTGCCGGACGGCACGGACCTCGATCGGCACCTGGTAGGTGGCGCCACCGACACGGCGGCTGCGCACCTCGAGGGCCGGCTTCACGTTGTCCAGCGCGCGCTTGAGCGTGACCACCGGGTCGGTGCCGGTCTTCTCCCGGGTGCCCTCCAGCGCGGCGTAGACGATGCGCTCGGCCAGCGAGCGCTTGCCGTCCTGGAGGACCTTGTTCACCAGCTGGGTGACCAGCGGCGAGCTGTAGACCGGGTCGGAGACCAGCGGCCGCTTCGGAGCAGGACCCTTACGGGGCATCAGCTCTTCTCCTTCTTCGCGCCGTAGCGGCTGCGGGACTGCTTGCGGTTGCGGACACCCTGGGTGTCGAGCGAACCACGGATGATCTTGTAGCGAACGCCGGGAAGGTCCTTCACCCGGCCACCACGCACCAGCACGATCGAGTGCTCCTGCAGGTTGTGACCCTCACCGGGGATGTAGGCCGTGACCTCGATCTCGCTGCTGAGCCGCACGCGCGCGACCTTGCGCAGCGCGGAGTTCGGCTTCTTGGGCGTCGTGGTGTACACGCGCGTGCACACCCCGCGGCGCTGGGGGCTCCCCTTGAGCGCTGCGGTCTTGGTCTTGCCGACCTTGTCCTGACGGCCCTTGCGGACCAGCTGCTGGATCGTGGGCATGAACCGTCTGCTTCTTCCCGTCGGTGTGCTCTGTCGGTGCTGGTGGTGCGTGCTCGTGCCATTCGCGGGAAGAGGCCGATTCACACCGGCCGCCCACCCCCGAGGTCGGGCGTGTCCCAAGATCGGACGTACTGCTGCCCGGGCACCGAGCGATGAGATCGGGGACCTCACGAGGGGCCGGGGGGCCCACGGACCCGGTGGACCGTTCTCGCACGTCGTGCGGGATCGGCGACCACAGGGCACGCAGATCGGCCCGACCGTGGTCGAGCGCAAGACAACAGAGTACCCGCCCCACAGGAAGGGGGTCAAAACGGGTCCTCGTCGGCGCCCTGCCGGTAGGAGCAGGGTGCCGCAAGGTGACGCGCCCCGCAAGAGGACGCGCCCGCTCGCCGCTGGGAAACCCCCGCTCGCCGCAACCGTGCAGCGGCGGAGATCCCCCCGTACCGGTTAGCACAACGCCCGTGCGCAGCCACTGATTCCCGCGGGGCCGGCACGGCCGGCACGAGCGCGCACGGAATGCCGTGGATGTGAAGCGCGAGCCGCGCCGGGGCTGCGGCACATCCTGCCCGGAGGGCGACCGTGTCGTTCAGAGCGTCGTTCAGAGCCGCAACGGCGTCACCACGTCGTCCGGGTACAGGCTTACGGCTATGACGTCACTGCGTCACAGCCGTCATTGCGTCACAGCCGTCACTGCGTCGTCGGCGTCACCGCGCGCTGAGCGGGCGCAGGTCGGTCCAGTGCTCCTCGACGTAGTCGAGGCACGACCGGCGGTCGGACTCGCCGTGCACCACGCGCCAGCCTTCGGGCACGGCGATGCGGGCGGGCCAGATGGAGTGCTGGTCCTCGTGGTTGACGAGCACCAGGAACGTGCCGTCGGGGTCGTCGAACGGGTTCATGAGCGGCTCCTCAACGGGGATCGGACTCCGGCCGAGACCTACCGTCTGCGGCCTGAACCCTAGGAGCGACCCACCTCGGCATGGAGTCGCTGAAACATGCGACGCAGGGCCGGGCGTTCCCGGCGCCGCCGGGGGCCCGCGGCGCTGATGCCCCGTGCGGCGACGTGCCGCCAGGTCACTCGGGGCGCAGGGTCACGGGAGCCGGCCCGAGCGCTGCGGGAGAAAAGCTCGTCACCGTCTCCGGCACCCGCCAGTCCGGGTCAGCGAACAGGCTGAGGATCTGCTTCAGCGTCAGGTCGGGTGCATGCAGGATCTCGGCCAGCCCATCGAGTTTCGGGGCGAGCTCCTCGGCGTCGACGGTCTCGTCGTCGAGCAGGCCCCACACGTCCCAGAGCACCATCTCGTGCTTGTTCAACGCCGCGAGGTCCTGCACGAGGTTGTGCGTCAGCTGTGGCCAGCTGCGCAGGAACCGCTCCTTGCGGTTCGGCGACACCACGAACCGATCCGGATCCAGCAGGCCGGCGCGGCACTGGGCCCATGCCTCCGGCCCGGCCAGGAACAGCTCCCTCGGCACGTCCAGGACATCGACCGCATCGTGCTCCGCGAACTGCGCGTCGACCAGCCGCCAGCGGGCCTCGTCCCGGTCCCACACCTCGCCGACCACATGATCCATCGCCCACTCCGGCTCCAGGTACATCGAGAACCCGACGCGGGCCCTGGCCGGTATGCCGTGGTGCCGGGCCAGGGCGACCAGCAGGAGGGTGGAGTCGCGGCAGCAGCCCACCACGCGGTCGGTCGGTGCGCGATCACCGCCGAGTGGCGCGGGATCCAGTTCGTGCAGCCGGGCGAGCAGGACGTCGGCATAACGCTCGTCGATCTCGGCAATGCGTCCGGCGGCGAAGCCGTGCTGGGTGATATCGCCCCGGGCCGTGTAGTGGAACACCAGGCCGGAGGCCGCTTCATGGATACCGGGCAAATCGGACCGGACGTCGTCCAGCCACCATGCCATCGCCCGCGGATCGGTGAAGCGACTCTGGGGGGTGTAGAACGTCGCCGCGGTCTCGGTCACCCAGCCGTTCTACGAAATTGGGCGCCGAGTGTCAACCGAGGACTCGGCGATTCGCGTCCGCCCGGCGGTGTGTCGGCCCGGTCCCCGAATCGGCGAACAGATCGCTCGTCCTTATCGGAGCAATTGTTCGGCGCGCGCCCTCGCTTCGATATCCGCGATGACGGCCCGGGCCGACTCCGGGTCCTCGGTCACCGCGGTCGCGGCGAAGATCGGCGTGGACCGGCTCAACCCGCGTACCGCCGTGGGCACTGCCGTGACCCCCTGCGACCACAGTTCCTCGAAGAACGGACGGATGTGTGCCGCATACGAGATGGGACCGTCCTCCGGTCGCACGGGGATGCTGTCGTGGGAATGTGCCACCAGACCTCGGGACTCGCCACCCCGATGAGCCACCAGCGCGATGGGATGCATGGCGCCGCTGCGGCGCGCATTGATTTCGGTGACGTACAGTTCGCGATCGCGGTCGACAATGCAGTCCGCGCACAACCAACCTCGGAAGCCGAGAGCGTGAGCGGCCGTACCGACGGCATTCCCGAGAGCGCAGAGCCGATCCGCGACGTCGGGTGGCACGAAACGCGCACCCACCGAGACCGACAGATAACGCTTCACATCGACGGTCATCGTGCTCAACACGACCGTCTCGACGCCGTCGTCGGCGACCCGGACGTCGACGGCGGGGCAGCCCGCGTCCTCCGCATGCCCGATGTAGGGCTGCACGAACACGGGGAACGTGTGCAGGAAGTGGTCGTGGTAGACGTTGCCCCAGAAGGCGTCCACCTCGTCCCGATGCACGACGATCGACCCGTCACCGCTGATGCCGTGCATGCTCTTCACGATCGCGCGGTCACCGTGGGCGAGCACGGCGCCCAACGCGCCCTCGAGCTCCTCCGGCGTGGTCACCGTGATACCGCCCGGCACCCGGAACCCGGCCACTCTGCCGGCCAGGTCCAGACAGCTCAGCTTGTTGTCCAGGTAGAGGCTCGACCAGTAGTCCTGCTTCGCGGGGCCGTCGAGCTCCACATCGACGCCCCAGGCCTCCACCGCAGCCAGCAGCTGGTACACGCCTGGCGTGGCGCCGAAACACAGGATCCGGGTACGGCGGTCGCCCAGTGCCGCGCGCAACCGCGCCAACGCCGAGTCGTCCGCCAGCAGATCCGCGATCAGCCTGCCCGTGCGAGGCACCGGGCTGACGACCGGCGGCCGCTCCACACCCAGCACCCGGTGAACGTCGGCGAACCAGTCCGCATCGACGCCGCCGGGGAGGACGAGGACCCGGGGCGCGACGCTCCAGAAGACCGCCTGGTCCGACAACATGTCCCCGTTGCCGACGAAGCTCCGCTCCACCTCCTTCCGCGGTCGGGCCGAGAAATTCCGAAGATTAAATTCTGAAACGTTCGGGACAATGAGCTCGACCGAGTCCGACATGCCGTGAAACCCTGCCAGACCGGCTGCCGCCGGAGTAACTGAGCACTCGGGTATGGCCGTTCGTTCGGACTTTCCGTTACCATAGCTTTCCCGCGAGCCATTCGGCCACTATCCTCCGCATCAGGCAATTCCGGTGACGATTCCACAGGACCGCTAAGGAGGACGTGACTTGGATACGGAGTTCGGGCCACCGCTCGACGACATGGCCGTCCTCGGTCGAGACCTGACCAAGCGGTTCGGGGAGTTCACCGCCGTGGACGCGATCAACATCGATGTGTATTCGGGCGAGTGCTTCGGACTCCTCGGACCGAACGGGGCCGGGAAATCCTCAACGATGCGGATGCTGAGCTGCATCTCGCAGCCGACCAGCGGAGCGCTGACCGTACTGGGGACGGACCCCCGCCGGGAGGCGGCCAGAATTCGCGGCAGGCTGGGCATCGTGCACCAGGAGAACAACCTCGACCTGGACATCAAGGTGGTCGAGAACCTGACCACGTACGCCCGGTACTTCGGATTCTCCAGGTCCGAGTGCCGGCGGCGCGCGGCGGAGATGTTGGAGTTCGCCCAGCTCGAGCAGAAGGCCGTGAGCAAGGCTGGGGAACTGTCCGGCGGCATGCAACGGCGGTTGGCGATCGCCCGAGCACTGGTCAACTCCCCCGAGATGGTGTTCCTGGACGAACCGACGACCGGCCTGGACCCACAGATGCGGCATGTGGTGTGGCAGCGCCTGCTCGAGCTCAAGCAGAGGCGCACGACGCTCGTCGTGACCACTCACTACATGGAGGAAGCGGAGCAGCTCTGCGACCGGATCGTCATCATGGATCACGGTCACATCGTCGCCGAGGGCACACCGCAGATGCTCATCAAGGAGAACGTCAGCCAGGAGGTCGTCGAGCTGTGGTTCTCCGAGACTCCGACCGAAGAGACCGCCGCCCCGCTGAAGGGCATCAGTGAGCAGTTCGACGTACTGGCCGACCGCATCGTGCTCTACGTGGCGAACGGCGAGGAAGCGGCGAAAGAGGTACACCGTCGCGGACTGACGCCGGAACGACTGACGATTCGCAGGAGCACGTTGGAGGACGTGTTCCTGCGCCTGACGGGACGGACGCTGGCCGAGTAATCATGGCGAACCCAACGATCACGGTCCTCGAGCGCCACATGCTTCTCTATCAACGGCTGTGGCGGGCGTCCGCATTCTCGCTGTTCATACTTCCGGTCCTGTTCCTCACCAGTATCGGCCTGGGTGTCGGCGGCTACATCCACCAGGTCGACGGGCATGACTATCTGCAGTGGATCACCCCGGGTCTGATTGCCTCGACGGCGTTCCAGACCGGCGCGAACGAATCGACCTACGGCGTGTTGAGCGAGTTCGAGTGGGTGGGCGGGATCAAGGCCATGCGCTCGACGCCGGTGCGCATACAAGACATGATCCGAGGCTGGCTGATCTATGTCCTCATCGCGACCGAACTGGCCGTGGCCGCCTTCCTCATCGTCATCTGGCTGGCCGGCGCGCTGACTCCGGGTCTGGCCATCTCCGCGCCGTTCGTCTGCGGTGCCGTCTCCCTCGCCATCGCGACGCCGACAACCGCCTTCTCGGCGGCGATCAACGACCAGGACTGGTTCCTGGTGCTGGCCCGGTTCGTCATTCTGCCGGCCACGCTGTTCTCCGGCGTGTTGTTCCCGATCAGCCAGCTTCCCGCCTTCATCCAACCGCTCTCGTACCTCTCACCGCTGACCCACGCCGTCGAGCTCATGCGCGACTTCGCCTTCGGGACAGCCACCCCGATGACGGTGGCACTGCATTTCGCCTACCTCCTGGCCTGGATAGTCGCCGGCTGGTTCCTGGCGAACATCACCTATCGCCGGCGCCTCACGGATTGATTCTGGAGCCATGGTCACCACTGACGTCTCGACTCCGGTCCCGACCGCGCCTCGCGTCTCGGCGGCACGCGTCGGCGCCGTACTGGAGTACTTCTTCACCTACAGCTTCCGCACCAGGGAAGCGCTGACGCTGCTCGGCGTCATCTGGTTGACCGCCGTCACCGAACCGGTGCTCTACCTGCTGGCCATGGGCCTCGGGGTCGGCAGCCTCATCGACAGCACGATCCCGGTGGACAGCCATCAGCTGAGCTACATCCAGTTCGTGGCCCCGGCGATGCTGGCGGTGTCCTGCATGTCCGGCGCGATCTCGGCGTCGATATTCAGCTTCTACACCCGGCATCGGCATCTCGGCATGTTCACTATGATCTCGACCGCCGCGGTCAGCCCGGCCGAGGTCGTCGTCGCGGACTGGCTCTGGGAGATCATCCGGGTCACGATGCTCAGCGCGATCTTCGTCGCCGTCATGGTCGTGGCCGGGGTCGTCGGCGTCGGCAACGCCCTCGTCGCGTTCGTGGCGACGATCCTGGTCATCGCCGCCTTCGCGGCCGTGGGCATCGGCCTCAGCACCCTGCTGCGCGGATGGCAGGACTTCGACATCATCACCGTGGCCCAGACCGTGCTCTTCCTGTTCTCGGGCACGTTCTTCCCGATTCAGCAGTACCCGGAGTGGCTGCAGGTGATAGTTCAGCTCAGCCCGCTCTACCAGTCGATCGCACTTCTCCGGGCGCTGACGATCGGCGACTTCGGGATGGCCCTGGTCGTGCCCATCGGTTACCTCCTCCTCATGGTCGTGGCCGGGCTCTTGTTCTCGGTACGGCGGCTGGGCCGGGATCTCGGCAGATGACGCGAAACATATCGAAACCGCTCCCGACAGGAGGACCGATGCTTCCTTTCGTCAGTTCGCTGGACGAGCTGGAGAGCTGCGCCCCGCGGCACGTGCTGCTGCTGTACTCAGGCGGCGTGGACGGCACCTATCTGCTGCAGTGGCTGGCGCGCCGCAACATCGAGGTGTCGGCCCTCCAGGTCCGCTTCGGCGATGCCGGCGAGGTGGATTCCGACGTGGCGAAGTGGCGCGCGGCCAAGTTCGGGGTGAGCCTGCACGCCGTCGACGCCTCCCGCGAATTCTTCACCGATTTCCTGCCCGCGGCGATCCATGCGGATGCCTATTACCAGGGCCAGTTCCCGGTGGGCTCGACCCTGACCCGGCCGCTCATGGCCAAGGTCGCGGTGGATGCTGCCCGGCAGCTCGGCTGCGACGCCGTGGCACACACGGCCACCTACACGCAGAACAGCTCGCTACGGCTCAGCGGCTCGATCGCCGCTCTCGACCGGGACATCGTCATCGCCGCGCCCTTCCTGGGATCACAGGTCCCGCGCGACACCAAGGTGGAGATGCTGCGCGAGGCCGGCATCTCCTTCGAAACGGGAATCTACAGCGTGGACGCGAACCCGTGGGCCCGCGTCATCGAGTCCGGACCGCTGGAGAATCCGGAGAACATCCTCGACGAGACCGTCTTCACGTTGACGCGCGACATCGACGACTGCCCCGATGGTGGCGTGGAGATCGACATCTCCTTCGACCGCGGCCTGCCGTTCGAGATCGATGGTCAACCCACCCCGCTGAGCGATCTGGTGTCGACGCTGAACGTGCTCGGCGGCCTGCACGGCATCGGACGCTTCTCCGGTCTGGAGGACCTCCCGTTCGGCGTGAAGAACCACGAGGTCCGCGAAGCGCCGGCGGCAGCGGTGATCACGACCGCGCACCGCGCGCTGGCCAACGCGGTGTTCGGCATGCGGGAGTTCTCGGTCCGCGCGACGCTCGCTCAGGAATGGACGAACCTGGTCGTGCACGGCGGTTGGTACGGACATCTGGCACAGAGCTTGGCGCAGTGCCTGGCGAAGCTGGACGAACCGTTGACGGGAACGGTCCGGCTGCGCCTGGCCCGGGGCACGATGCAGGTGCTGCGCCTGCGGTCCGAGCACGGGCTCTACTACTCGCGTTTCCGCGAGAACTTCGACCAGTGGATGAGCGAGTACTCCTACGGCCCCTGGTTGACCCACTCCACGATCACCGATGCGGTCCGTAGTGGACGCAATGGGCGGTGAGACCCGGGTCGTCGATCTCAGCCACGTCGTCGTGGCCGGGATGACCACCTATCCGGGGCTGCCGGGGCCGGAGATCACCGACCATCTGTCGCGCGCCGACTCCCGCGGCCGGTACGCGCCGGGCACGGAGTTCCAGATCGGGCGCATCTCGATGGTCGCGAACACCGGGACGTACCTGGACACACCGTTCCATCGGTTCGGCGACGGCGCCGACCTGGCCGGAGTGCCGCTGTCGGGCCTGGTGGATCTGGACGGGGTCGTGATCCGTGCCGAACGCCGGGCTGTCGGCGCGGCGGACCTGTCCCCGTACCGGGCTCTGATCCCCGGCCGCGCGGTTCTCGTGCACACCGGCTGGGACCGGCACTGGGGCACCGTCGAGTACGCCGATCCGGGCCATCCGTATCTCACGGCGGAGGCGACCGAACTGCTCGCCGCACTCCGGCCTGCCGTCGTCGGCATCGACTCGGTGAACATCGATGACATGGCTGACCTGTCCCGGCCGGCGCACACCGGGCTGCTGGCGGCCGCTATCCCGATCATCGAGCACATGACCGGACTCGATCGCCTGCCGGACCGGGACTTCCGGTTTCATGGTGCGCCGATCGCCGTCGCCGGGATGGGGACCTTTCCCATCCGGGCGTATGCACTGGTGGGTCGGCGCGAGTAGCAGCAGTGCCTGCTCGCCCGGCGGACTCAGCCCATGGATGCGTCCGGCGAGCTGCCTGCCGGTGCGGCGGAGAACCGGGCATGGCGGATCGCGGCCGCGACCTCGCGGACGGTGCCGGTGAGCAGCTCCGCCGGCCCCGGCTGGGCACCGAGGGTCTGCAGGCATTCGTCGAACAGGATGAACGCCAGCATGGAGTTGCCCCCGAGCTGGGTGAAGGTGTCCAGCACGCTGACGGGGTCGGTCCCCAGGACCCTGCGATAGATGTCGACAACGGCCGCCTCGAGATCGTCCGCGGGCGGAACGAACCCGTGTTCGCGGTCGGCGCGGTCCTGCCCTGCCGCGACCAGCGCCCGGTTGTCGATCTTGCCGTTGACGTCGGTCAGGATGCGGGGCATCGGCACGAGCTGTTCGGGCCGCATGTGGCCGGGCAGGAACCGGGCCGCGAACCGTTCGATCGCACCGAGGTCGAGGTCGTCGACGGCGGTCCCGGCGGCGGGCACCACGAAGGCGAGCAGCCGGACCGGGGTGTCGTGCGCGATGACCGCGCAGTCGGCGACCGCCGGATGGCTGGCCAGCACCGACTCGATCTCGCCCGGCTCGATGCGCAGCCCCCGGATCTTGATCTGCCGATCGATACGTCCGAGGTGTTCCAGGACGCCGTCCATCCGGTACCGGCACAGATCACCGGTGCGGTACATGCGGGATCCAGGCGGACCGTACGGGTCGGGGACGAACCGCTCCGCGGTCCGGCCCGGTGCTCGCCAGTACGCGTGAGCAACACCGATCTCGCCACCGATGTACGCCTCGCCGGGCATGCCGACCGGCACCGGTTCGAGGTCTTCGTCCAAGATCCGGATCCGGAAGTTGGTGGCCGGGCGGCCGAGCGGCACCGGGGTTCCCGGCTCGTCCGGCAGCGGCATGTCGGTGACGCTGTTCGCCTCGGTGGGCCCGTAGCAGTTGAGCAGCGTGGTGCCGGGCAGGGTGGCGTAGAAGGTGTCCCGGATCCGCGGGGTCACCGGCTCACCGCCGCACAGCGTCCAGCGCAGGCGGGTCCGCTCGGCCGAGATCTGCTCCAGGAACGGGCTCATCACGGTCGGCGGCAGGAAGATGATCGACACCGGGTGGCTCTCGACCAGCCGCGCGAGATGACGCGGGTCCCGGTGCTCGCCGTCCCGGCAGATCACCAGGCACGCGCCGTGGTAGAGCGGCCAGAAGATCTCCCAGATGGAGACGTCGAATGCGGCCGAGGTCTTGAACAGCGCACAGTCGTCGGGCTCGAACGGGTATCTGGCTTGCATGTATGCCAGGTTGGCCAGCGCGCCGGCGGTGGGGTAGGCGACACCTTTCGGACGGCCGGTGGTACCGGAGGTGTACAGAATGTGAAGAAGCCCCGCCGGTGAGGTGGCGACGATCGGATTGGTGGCGGCGCAATCGTCGTGCTCGCGCTCGGCATCGACGAGGTGCCACGAGCCGCCGGGAATTCGGTTCCGGCCGGCCGCATCGGTCAGAATGTGCGTCGGCGCGGTGTCGTCGAGTATGTAGGCCAGGCGGGCGTCGGGCAGTTCGGTATCCAGCGGCACGTAGGTGGCGCCGGTTTTCACCGCCGCGTAGATCGCGACGATCTGATGGATGCCGCGGCGCAGGCAGATGCCGACGCGGGTGCCGGGGCCCACGCCCTGCCGGATCAGGAAGTGCGCCAGCCGGTTCGCACGCGTGTTCAGCTCCCGGTAGCCGACCGCGGTGCCGGACTCGTCCAGCAGCGCGACGGCGTCGGGGGTGCGTTCCGCCTGTTCCTCGAACGGCTCGGCCATCGTGCGGTGCCGGATCTCGGGCCGCTGGTACCGGTTGAGGCCGTGCAGGATCCGCTCGCGCTCGGCCGCGTCGATCAGGGGAAGCGTGGCCATCCGCGCGTCGGGATCACGCGCCAGGCCCGTGAGCAGCTGCACGAACGTCCGCGCCCAGCACAGGGCGGACGGGGCGTCGGCCGAGCTGACCATGCTCTCCGCATACAGGCACGTGCCGTCCTGCGAGACCACGATCGTGACGTCGACGCGCTGGTCGGTGGTCTCCGCCGGAGCAGGCGCCTTCCGCAGCTCACCGGCCCGGCACAACGCCGCACGGAAGCTGCCGTCGAGATCGGCGGGCACCGGTGTGGTGGCCTCGCGGTGTCCCTGGACCACCCGGACCCGGCGGGTGGAACCGAGCCGGGACAGCCGCTGCGCCAGCACCGTCGCACCGATCGACAGCCCGACGAAGTCCTCCGTCCGTGCGGCCACGGCCAGGCGGTGCAACCGGCCGAGCAGGTCCGCCGGGATCGCGACGGGACCGGCGCATTCCGGAGGGGCCGTCACGCCCCCGTCGCCATTCGACTCGAGACGCGGGGCGGCCGGCGCGGCTGGCGGGGCGGATGGCGATGCTGTCGCGGTGGTGGAGTCGGGTGTCATGAACGCTCCAAGGGGCCGGGCTCCTGGTCCTCGAGGGACAAAGCGACGCTTCCAGATTCCTCTTGTCCCTTCGAAATTTCCTGTCCCGCATTCAGTGGACAGCGCGCGGACGACCTGCGCCGCGGCGCCACGTCACCTGATCACGTGACTGCCGTTTCATAATCGCCGGAATTTAACGTCGGCCCCGGCAATTGGCAGCTGCCGCCGCAGTGGGTCCGATCGGGAAGGCGATGCATGGAAACCGTGACGCGATCGGTGGCCGACAGGCCGGAAACTCTGTTCCCCGTCGACCTGATCCGTGCACGGGCCCGAGCCGCCGGGCACCAGGAGGCGCTGGTCGACGAGCGCGAGTCGCTGACCTACGCCGCTCTGATCGACCGGGTCGACGCGTTGGCGGGGCGGCTTCGCGCGGCCGGTGCCGAGCCGCAGCACCCCGTGGCGGTGCTTCTCGAGCGCTCGGCCGACACGGTGATCGCCATGCTGGCGGCGCTCACCGCCGGTGTCGCCTACTGCCCGCTGGACGTCACCGCCCCCGACGCGCGCACGGCGGCGATGGTGGCGCGCCTCGGCTGTCGGGTGGCGGTCGCCGACCCGGCCGGCGCGCAGCGGCTGCCGACCGGAGTCACCGTCGTCGATCCCGCCGGTCCCCCGGAAGCGTTCCAGCCGACGCCGGTGGACCCGGACGCGCTGGCGTACGTGATGCACACCTCGGGATCCACCGGCGTCCCCAAGGCCGTCGGGATGCCCCATCGCGGCCTGTCCCGGCTGATCTCCTGGCAGCTCGCCGGCGGTGAGACCGGGCTGCGGACACTGCAGTTCACCGCGACCTCCTTCGACGTGACGTTCCAGGAGGTGCTGTCCACCCTCGCCGGGGGCGGCTGTCTGGTGGTGGCGTCCGAGCACGTACGCCGCGGTCCCGCCGCGCTGCTGGATGCGATCGTGCGCCACCGGATCCAGCGGTTGTTCCTGCCGTATGTCGCCCTGCAGCTACTGGCCGTCGAGGCCGGCCGCCGAGGGGTGACCCCGGACTCGCTGCGGTGCGTCGTGACGGCAGGCGAGCGGCTGATCGTCACCCCGGCCATCCGCGACCTGTTCGCCGCCATGCCCCACTGCCGGCTGGACAACCACTACGGCCCGACCGAGGCGCACCTGGTCACCAGCCTGACCCTGCCCTCCGACCCGACCGGGTGGCCGGAGATACCGGGCATCGGCACGCCGGTGGGCGGAGTGGTCTGCCGGGTGCTGGACGGGCAGCTGCACGACCTGTCCGACGGAGGCGTCGGCGAGCTGTACGTGGGCGGTACCGGTCTGGCCCAGGGGTACCTGGGTGACCCCGCCCAGACCTCGGAACGGTTCATCGCCAGCCCGTTCGACGCCGGTGAGCGGCTGTACCGCACCGGAGACCTGGTTCGCGTGGCCGCCGACGGCCAGTACGAGTTCCTCGGCCGCGCCGACGAACAGCTCAAGGTCCGCGGCTTCCGCGTCGAGCCGGGCGAGGTGGAGCAGGCCCTTCTGCACCACCCGCAGATCGACGCGGCCACAGTCGATCTGCGCGAGGTCGCCGAAGGCGTGTCGGTCCTGGTCGGCTACGTGCAGAGCCATGGCGCGGTCACGCACCGGGACATCACCGAGCACCTGCGCGGCCTGCTCCCCGCCTACATGGTTCCGGCACGGTACGTGCACGTGGCGGCGCTGCCGCGGACCGCGACGGGCAAGGTCGACCGGCGCGCCCTCGCCGAGCTGGAGCTGCCTGCCGCACCCGAGAACACGCCGGTCGCGGACACGGCCTCGCTCACCGACACCATCACCGACATCTGGGCCCGGGTCCTCGGCCACGACGAGTTCGCCGGGGACGACGACTTCTTCGATGTCGGCGGCGACTCGCTGCTGGCCACCTGGGTGGTGGCCGAGCTCGGGCAGCTGCTGGGCCGGCCGGTCGACCTGTCGCTGCTGCTGGACTACACCACGGTCGACGAGCTGGCCGACGCGCTGGGCTCCACCTCGGCACCGCGACCCCGGCACCAGTCGTCGCAGGTCATCACGCTCCGGCCCGGCCCGTCCGGCCGTGGCGTCTACTTCGTGCATCCGCTCGGCGGCGAGCTGCTGGGCTACCGGGAGCTGGCCCATGCCTCCACCGCGCCCGCCCGGCTGCTCGGGATCGGGTGGACGGGCGACCCGCCGGAGTTCGGCAGCACGCTGACGGAGATCGCGCGGACCCACGTCGAGCAGCTGCGCACCGTCGAACCGGACGGCCCGTACTGGCTGGCCGGCTGGTCGTTCGGTGGCGTCCTGGCCTACGAGATGGCGCAGCAGCTGCGCGCCACCGGGGCCGGTGTGGAGTTCCTCGGCCTGTTCGACGCCAACCCGGTCATCGACCCGATCACCGGGCTGCCGATGGCCGAGACCCCGTTCCTGCACATGCTCGACACCGTGGCGGCCCGGCTGGACGACCCGGCCACGACCGACGCCGAACTGGTCGAGCTGACGTCCGGACCGACCTGGCTCCAGCTGATGGGCGCGCCCATCACGGCGAAGGCGTCGAGCGCGTACCTGCGCAAGGTGCTGGACACCGCGCGGGCATGCATGAACGCGGCGATGCGGTACGAGCCCCGACCGTATCCCGGCCCGGTCCATCTGTTCGATGCCGCCGGAGCCGAGCCGGAACTCCGCGCGACGTTGACCGCCGCCATGCGGCACCTGTGCACCGGTCCGCTGACGGTCATTCCGATCACCGGCGAGCACTCGACTTTCATCAGGGGAGAAAACGTCGCCGAGGCGGCGGCGCGGCTCGACGCTGCGCTGGAACGGGTCGGCGCGGAAGGGAGCACGCAGCATGGATCTTGAGGACAACGCAAAGACATTCGCCGAACAGGGGTACATCGGGCCGTTCACCCTGTTCGAGCCCGACGAGATGACCGCCTTCTGGAAGGAACAGCGCAAGGCGCTGCTCAACCCGGAGGCCAGCGCGCGCAAGGTTTTCGACAACCCGGTGAACTACGACCGGCACCTGGACATCCCCGGCCTGAGCAAGCTCATCACCGAACCGGAGATCGTCCGCCGGATGCAGGAGCTCATCGGCCCGGACATCCTCTGCTGGCGCACCGAGTTCTTCCCGAAGAACCCGGGCGACGCGGGCACCGGCTGGCACCAGGTGGAGACGTACGCGATCGGTGAGACCAGCAAGGGCATGCTCGAGGCCACCGAGCATTCGCCGGGCATCCCGACGGAGCTGACCTGCTGGGTCGCGTTCACCGAGGCGGCGAAGGAGAACGCCTGCATGAAGGTGATCCCCGGTAGCCACCGCAAGTGGCGCTACGACGAGCACGCGCCGATGAAGTGGAACAACGCCGCCAAGAACAACTCGTTCTTCGGCTACAACTACGACGACATCAAGATCGACAAGAACTGGGACCCGGAGCAGGAGGACGTCCGCTACCTGGAGATGCGGCCCGGTCAGTTCTTCATCTTCACCGCGCGCTGCATCCACGGCTCCACCCCCAATGTCAGCCGCCGCCAGCGCATGGGCTTCGCCATCCGCGTGGTGCCCACCCACGTCCGGGTCTACGGCGGCATGACCGAGTTCGACGAGTTCGGCCACCACTTCGAGCTCGACCGGCACGGCTGTGTCCTGGTGGCGGGCGAGGACCGGTACGGGCTGAACCGAATGGCGCACGAGAACGCCTGGGGCGAGCCGTTCACTCCAGTGGGAGAGGGAAGCGTGGTCCGATGAAAACGCAGTACGTGGCAGACATTCCGCTCGACGAGGAGCGGCTGGCGAAGGACCTCGCGCAGGCGGAGTCGTTCCGCTACTCCGAGGCCTACAGCAACTACCTCATCGGCGGCCCGTGGAAGAACGCCATCCTGTGGGCCGCGGGCGGGGACGTCGGTAGCGGACTGGTCACCGAGTACACCTACGACCAGCGGCCGACCTTCACCGAGTACGGAACTCAGCTCCCCTATCTCCAGGAGCTCATCTCGGATCTGGCCGATCTGGACCGGCTGCAGTTCGTCCGGCTGGTCGAGGTCACCGACAGCGTGATCATGCCGCACCGCGACTACCTCGAGTTGACCGACGTGCCCGAGGACGCGAAACCGGCTCACCGGATGCACATTCCGCTCGTCACGCACGACAGCTGCTTCTTCAGCGCGGACAACGTCGTGTACCGGATGCGGACGGGCGAGGTCTGGTTCTTCGACGCGGCGCAGATCCATTCGGTGGTGTCGCTGACCCGCACTCCGCGCATCCATCTGATGCTCGACTTCGCCGATCGGGCGGGCACCGGGCCGCTGGTGAACGTGGCGCAGGCCGAGACCGACGACCGGATCCCGGCCCGGTCCCGGGTGGCGCGGCCACCACTGCCCGACTCGCACCGCGCGCACCTGCTGCAGCTCGCGGACCTGCTGACGATGGACAACTTCGGAGAGATCTTCAGCATCGTCATCAAGACGCATTTCCGCTGGGACGGCGGCGAGGACTTCGCCTGGAACACCATCACCGAGCTCGCCCGCGCCAGCAAGGACCGGGCCGTGTTGCCACACGCCCAGGAACTGATGAGCTACTTCACCCTCGATCGATCCGACAGCAAGGAGTGGTAAGCAGAATGACCACGACGCTAACGGTCGGCGACCGACTCGACGCCAGCCCGGTGTACCAGCGATTCCGCGAGCACCGGTTCTTCGCGGGCGTCGACAACGCCGAGCTCACCAAGGAACAGGCCACCATTCTCATCGAGCAATGGTGGCACCCCCTCCACTACTTCCCGACGTTCCTCGCCCGCTGCGTATCCGTCCTGCCGGATATCGCCGCCAAGAGCGCGATCACGCGGATCCTGAATCAGGAGGCGGGCGGTGGCAAGGCGACCAGGGCCCACGAGGTGATCTACGTCGACTCGATGCGCAAGTGCGGATTCGACGCCGAGCGGGTCACCGGGACCGCGCCGTACCCGGAGACCGCCGCATTGGTCGAGGGATACCGCCGGACCTCGGAGGCGCCGGAGAGCGCGCTCGGATCCATCTTCGCCACCGAGAACACCGACCTGCTCATGGTGTCCAGCATCGGCAAGGCCGTCGAGCACGCCACCGGCGTCACCGACAACGCGTGGGTCACGATCCACGTGCAACAGGAACCCGACCACGTCGACCAGGCCAACCACGCGCTGCTCACCGGGATGACCGCCGAGCAGGAGGACGTCGTTCTGCGCTCGGCCGATGAGATGTGGGAGCTCTGGACGGCGTTCTTCGACCGGCTCGCCACAGAGACCGGCGTCCGCGTCTGATCGAGGTGGGTGTCATGGACGACGTACGGGCCAGCTACCTCCGTTTCCCCGGCTGGACACAGCACTTCTGGACGTGGCAGACGGGCCGGGCGCTGCCGGGGCAGAAACCCCTCATCCGGCATACCTGGGCCACCTACCTGGCCATGACACTCACCGTCTTCCTGGCCGGCCTGACCGTGTCCACGCTCGCCGTGACCTTGATGTTCCCGTGGTGGTACGTCGCGCTGCTGGTCGGCTGGCTGCTCACGGTGCACGGGGAGCGGCTCATGGTCCTGGTCATCGCCCACCAGGCGCTGCACCGGCGGTTCTCGGGCAGCAAGCGATGGGACGCGTTCTGGGGTGAGGTCGTCACGGTGCTGTCGGTGTTCCACACCTTCCGTGACTTCAAGGAGGAGCATTTCGACAACCATCACCGCCGGGAGATCTTCGCCACCGAGGCCGACCCGCCGTTCCAGTCGCTGGAAGCCCTCGGCTTCCGGCCGGGACTGAGCAGGACGACCCTGTGGCGCCGCGCCTGGGTGGTGTTCCTGTCGCCGGCCTTCTACTGGAACGGGTTCGCCGCCCGTCTCGTCAGCAACCTTAAGGGCGGGCCCGTGCGCCTGCTCGCGATCACCGCGTGGATCGGCTGGTGGCTGTCGCTGCCGTTCTGGTTACCGCACGGCTGGCTGGTGCTGCTGCTGGCATTCGTGGTGCCGGTCATTCTGTTCGCCCAGCTCAGTGCACTGCTGGATCGCATGGGCGAGCACGAGTGGCTGGCGCCGCGCGACCCCGACCTGGGTCACCGGTTCTACACCGCGGCCAACACGTCCGCCAGGTTCTGCGGGTCGGCGGTTCCGGCCCGCGGCGACGGCCCGCTGGCGGGGCTGCGGTGGGCGGCGGCCACCCTCTGCTACCACCTGCCCTCGCGGCTGCTGGTCGTGGTCGGGGACCTGCCGAACCACGACTACCACCACCGGTATCCCTCGACACCGGAGTGGACCACGGTCGCCTACGCGCGCCAGCGGGACATCGACACGGGTCCGGAAGGGCCGCCGTACCGGGAGGTCTGGGGCATGGGCGCGGCCATCGATCTGATGTTCCGGAGCCTGTCCACCCGGGAGGAGGACCGCGGGAATGCGCCATCACATCGTTGACACGTTCGCCGACGCGCAGTGCGCGGGCAACCCGGCCGCGGTCGTCCAGGTCCCGGAGTTCCCCGCCGGCACCGAGATGCAGGCGACCGCGCACCGGATCGGGCTGCCGACAACGGCTTTCGTGGTACCGAACCGGGCCGCGGAGTACCGGGTGCGCTGGTTCACCCCGTACAAGGAGATCAACCTGTGCGGGCACGCGACGATCGCCAGCGCGCGGGTGCTGTTGACCGGCAGCGACGTGACCCGGTTGACGTTCGTCTCCGCCAACGGCGTGCTGCACGCGGAGCGGCTCGACGACCTGATCGCCATCGACCTGCCCACCTCGTCACTGACCGAGTGCGCCCCGCCGCCCGGCTTGCTCGACGCGCTCGGCACGGATGCCGTGACCTGCGCGGTGTCGGGCGACGACGTCCTGATCGAGGTCGAGTCGCCCACGACGGTGGGGGCCCTGCGCCCGGACTTCGCGGCGCTGGCCGCCCAGCCCTTTCGCGGCCACATCGTGACCGCGCGCGGCGGCGACGGGGTGGACTTCGTCTCCCGGACCTTCTTCCCGGCCCTCGGGGTGAACGAGGACCAGGTCTGTGTCACCGCGCACTGCAAGCTCATCCCGTACTGGGGGCGGCGGCTGGGCCGGGACCGGCTCACCGCGGTGCAGCTGTCCGAGCGCGGCGGCCGGCTCGAGCTGCGCGACGCGGGCGACCGGGTCCAGGTGCTCGGCACGGCGGTGCTTCGCGACGGGGTCCACGACGACCGCGCACCACAGCTCGAAGGGCTGACCGGGTGACCGCGCACCCGGCCGCGGTCCTGCTGCTGGACCTGGTGGTGATCGCAGGCGCGGCCCGGATACTCGGGCTGCTGGCTCGACGGCTGGGCCAGCCGGCCGTGATCGGCGAGATCCTCGGCGGGATCCTGTTGGGGCCCACCCTGTTCGGGGGTGCGCTGACCCGCACGCTGTTCCCGGCCGAGGTCCAGCCATGGCTGACCATGCTCGCCAACGTCGGCGTCGCCGTCTTCATGTTCCTCGTCGGTGTGGAGCTGGATCGGAACCTGCTGCGCGGCCAGGGCCGCATCGCTTCCGGCGTGGCGCTCTGCGCCATCGTCCTGCCGTTCGCGCTCGGCGGTGTGCTGGCGTTGTACCTGCTCGGCCACCATCCCAGCACCAAGCAGCCGGCATTCGTCCTGTTCCTGGGAACCGCGATGGCGATCACCGCGTTCCCGGTACTGGCCCGGATCCTGACCGACCGGGGGCTGCTCGCGACACCGATCGGCGCGCTGGCGCTGGCCTGCGCGTCCATCGACGACATCCTGGCCTGGTCGCTGCTCGCCGTGGTCACCGCTCTGGCCGGCGCGGCCGCGGGCCTGTGGCAGGTGCTGCTGGTCGTGCCGTACGCCGCGGTTCTCCTGCTCGTGGTTCGGCCGCTGCTGGCCCGGTCGGCCGCGCGGGCGGAGACGGCCGGGTGGACGAGGCGTCCGGTCTCCGGCCGGGTCGGCGCGGCCGGGGTACTGGTCATCGTGGCGGGCGGGCTGTGGCTGTCCGCGGAGGCGACCCAGTGGATGGGTCTGCATCTGATCTTCGGCGCCTTCCTGTTCGGCGTGGCCATGCCACGCGATCACGGTGCGCGGCTGCGCGCGTGGACGCAGCGGTGGGTCGGCCGGACCTGCTCGGTGCTCCTGCTCCCGATCTTCTTCATGGTCGCGGGAACCAGCGTCGACCTGTCGAAGGTCGACGGGAAGGCGCTCCTCGACCTGGGGCTGATCCTGCTCGTCGCGATCGGCGGCAAGGGGCTCGGCGCGTTCGCCGGCGCGCGGCTCAGTGGAGTGCAGCCACGCCACTCGGCCGTACTCGCGATCCTCCTCAACACCCGGGGACTCACCGAGCTCATCGCGTTGACCGTCGGTCTGCAGCTGCACGTGATCGACACCGGGCTCTACTCGCTGATGGTCGTGATGGCACTGGTGACGACCGCCATGACCGGAGTCCTGCTCCGGTTCGTCTACCCCGAGAAGCGGGCCCGCGCCGACATGGGGCCCCGGACCACCATCGCCGAGTCGGAGGCGCTGTCATGACCGTCATCGGGGCGGGCGCCTGGCTCACGCGGAAACCGTCGCCCACAGCGGCCGGGCGGGTCTTCTGTCTCCCCCACGCCGGCTACGGCGCCGCGGTGTTCGGCAGCTGGCCCGAGCGGCTGCGTGGCGTCGAGTTCCTGCCGGTCGAGCTGCCGGGACGGCTGACGCGCTTCACCGAACCGATGCCGGGCTCCTTCGGTGAGCTGGCCCACGACATGATCGACGGCCTCGGGCCCTACTTCGACGTCCCGTTCGCCTTCTTCGGTCACTGCTGGTCGGGGCTGATCGCGTACGACGTGACCGTCCAGCTCGAGGCCGCGGGCGGGGCGTCGCCGACTCATCTGTACGTGTCGTCGCAAGTGGCCCCGCAGGACGGTCCGGCCGGGCGGATGCTGGACATGGACGACGCAGACCTGGCCGCGGAGCTGGAGTCCACGATCCGCAGCCAGGGCAAGGAGCCCCACCGCGAGCTGGTCGCCGTCTACCTCGCGATGTTGCGCGCCGACGTCGAGCTGAACCGGCGCTACGTCGTGCCCGAACCCCGGCGCGTGACCTGCCCGGTCACGGCCATCGGCTGGACCGACGACGACGAGGTCCGACCCGACCGGATGACCGGCTGGTCGGCGTGCGGCGACACCACCTTCGAGCTGTTCGAGGGCCGCCACGAGCGGTTCCTCGACGCGCCGCCGGAACTGCTCGAGACGCTGTGTGCGGGTATCCCCACCCGCGTCTGACCCCGGTCCACCCACGGGTCCGTGCCAGCGCGGCGGGGACCACGGTTGCCGCCGCAGCCATTTCGGGGAGCTGAAGCCCCTATCTTCGGAAGGAGACGAGTCGTGACCGGGAAGGTAGCCGTCGTCGATCGCATCCCGACCTTTCGCGCCGGGTTGGCGGCCGTCCTCGAACAGGGCGGTTTCGAGGTCGCCGAGCCGGAACCTCCCGAGTTCCGGACGTCCTACGACCAGCTCGACGCCGCGGTGGTGACCATCCATGCCGCGGACATGCACACCATCCGCGCGCTGCTCGCGGAGTTCCCGGAACTGATCGTGGTGGCGGTCCTGGTCTCGCCGGCGATCGAGGACTTCTGCGGCGCACTGCGCGCCGGTGCCCACGGCGGGGTGCAGTGGGACTCCACGCCCGACGAGATCCTCGCTGTGGTGCGTGCGGCCCTCGCCGGACAGTCCCTGCTCCCGGCTCCGATCGTCCGGGCACTGGCCGAGTCGTCCGTGGAGCGCCCCGAGGGGGGGACCCTGCGCGAGGACGAGATCCGCTGGCTGCGCGCCATCGCCAGGGGAACGTCGGTCGTGCGCCTCGCCCGCAACGAGGGGTACTCGCAGCGTGAGATCTTCCGCCGGCTCTCCGACCTCTATGCCCGCATGGGCGTGCGCAACCGGCACGAGGCGATCGCACTGGCCAGCCGGTGGGGGTTGCTGATGCCGGCACCCGAGCCGGCGGTGGAGCACCGCACGACGGTGCTCCAGCTGCGCCAGACCAACTAGTGCGGTGGCCGCCGCACTAGCTGTACAGGTGCGACCCGACCGCCGAACGCACTGCCGCACATACGGTCTCGGCGGCCTCCCGGGCGCCCGGCAGGAAGTCCACCATACCGAGAAAGGCGTGGAACAGGCCATCGGCCCGGTAGACCTGTACCGGTACGCCGGCTTCGGCCAGCCGCGACCCGTAGGCTTCGCCCTCGTCCCGAAGCGGGTCGTACTCCGCGGTGAGCACCATCGCGGGCGGCAGATCCGCGAGGTTCTCCGCGCGCAGCGGCGACACGTACGGATGCGCCGCCTCGACGGGCTCGTTCAGATACTGCTGTTCGAACCAGCGCAGGTGCGCTGCCGTCAGGTAGTAGCCCTCCGCGTTGTCCCGGCGTGACGGCAGGTCGGCCAGGAAGTCCACCCACGGGTAGAGCAGCAGCTGGAACGCGACCGGCGGTCCGCCGCTGTCGCGGATCCGCAGGCAGGTCACCGTCGCCAGGTTCGCGCCCGCGCTGTCCCCGGCAGCGACGATCCGCCTCGGATCACCGCCCAGCGACTCCGCATGCCTGTGCGCCCAGGACATCGCGCGGTAGGCGTCCGCGACGGCGGCGGGGTACTTGTGTTCGGGCGAGAGCCGGTAGTCGACGGAGATCACGATCGCCGGGACACCGGCGGCGAGGATCCGGCAGAGGCCGTCATGGGTGTCCAGGCCACACAGGACGAAGCCACCGCCGTGGAAATAGACGATCACCGGATGCGGCCCGGTCTGCGCAGCCGGCCAGTAGATCCGCACCGCGATATCGGGGGGCCCGGCTATCACCCGGTCCTCCACCCGGGGCAGTCGCGGCGCCGGTGGCTGCTTGACCTGGTTCAGCATCCGCCGGGCCGCCGCGGCGTCGGTGACCCCGGCGCCGATATCGGGATAGGACGCCGTCATCAGCTGCAGAACCGCATCAGTCTGTGGATGGAGTGCCACGACCATCTCCTCCGGTCACAGGCCGTCGATGATTCCGAACTTCATGGCCGTGACCACGGCCGTGGTCCGGTTCGGCGAGCCGAGCTTCAGCAGCAGGCTGCCCACCAGACGCTTCACGCCGTGCTCGGAGATCCGGAGCCGGCGCGCGATCTGCTTGTTGCTCAACCCCTCAGCGAGCAGCGCGAGGGTCTCGTTCTCGCGGGCGGTCAGGGACACCGGGCGCAGATTCCCCGATTGGGCTCCGACCCGGCCGAGAAGCTGCCGCGTGAGTACCGTCGGCATCGGGATCTCCCCGCTTCTCATGCGCCGCAACGCATCGTGCAGCGACCGCGCCGACAACTCCTGGCGCAACAGGAACCCGTCCACCGGCAGGTCCGCCAGCGGCCCGGGGTCGGCGGCCTGCGCCTCATCGATGAGCATGAGCACCTTGGGCCGGATCTCGTGACGCCCCAACGCCCGCAGCCGATGCGCTTCGCCAGAGGTCAGAATCAGGACGTCGATCTTGACGGAGCGCAGCAAGCGCTCCACCTCGATCCAGTCCGGGCACTGGTGAATGGCATCCACGGCGGGCAGGCGGCGCAGTACGACCGCCAGTTCCCGGCGCAACACCTCGTTCTCTGCAAGCAACGCGTACACCAATTGTCCGGACACTCCGGCGCGGGCGTACTCGATAGAAACCTCAGTCATCGCAGTCCCCTGTCAACAATTCTCGGCCCCTGGCAGCGAGCAGCGCTGCGGTCGCTGAAAATTAATTTAACAGGCGATGACGGTGCTTGACCGTGCTTATATCCCGGCTGGTCGAGACCTGCTGACGGCATGATGCTGCCGCATCGGCTGTCACGCCCGTGCCAACGGTTCCGCCTCCACCCGGGGCACATCAACCGTACAGATCGACAGGTACCGTAACACCGGGTCGTAATCGACCAGAACCACCCGCTGGCCCGTCCCGGTCCACTGCTCGAGGCCGTCGGCGAGTTCCGACCACACCCCGGTGCAGGGCAGATCTGCAGGCGCCCACCGGATCGGGAAATCCTCGGCGAGTTCGGGGTCGACGCCGATTCCGGCGATCGTCGTCATCGGCGTTCCGGACGCGGCGAGACCCCGCAACTGCTCGGCCGCCAGCCGGCGCACGTCACCGGCCGCCACGTCGGCGACGTTCCGGACCGCCATCGGACCGAGCGCACCGTCGGGTGCCAGCACCACCGCGACCGCCGAATCGCGACCCGGCATCCGCGTGCCCTCCGGCAACCGGTCCTCGGCGCCGTTCCACAGGAAGCTCTGATCCAGAGAGATCACCATCGCCCGGCGGAACGCTGCGTCCCTCGCGTACTCACCGGCGATCCGGATCGCGGTGAACGGCGCGGTGACACCCTGCTCGGACAACGCGAAGGACAAGGGGTTTCCCGCGAGCACGTCCGACAGGTAGCAGGCAGGCCGCGTGGGCCTGGAGTCCGGCGTGGAATGTGCGATGAGCGCGAGGTCGAAGGCTTCGCCCGGCTGCGCCGCCGTGGGCAGGATCGCGGTGACCATATCGGTGAACGAGTTCGGCGCCGCGGCCGTGAAGTACTCCTCGTGAAAGGGCTTCTCGAACTGTCCGGCCAGATCCGCGAAGTAGCTGACGAACTCAGCGCTGTAGGGCTCACCACGGCCGAACAGCCGCCGCTCGATGCGTGCCAGCCGCAAGGTCGGCGTGCCGGCAACCGGGGGCGCGGCGGACGGTGCGGGGTACATGTCGCCTATCCTTTCAGCTGATCGAGGGCATACCCGACGAGTGAACCGACGGTCTCGAAGTGCTGCTGCTCGAGGGTGTCGTCGTCGAACTCGATTCCTGTTTCGTCCTCGATCCGCATCAGCAGTTCCAGCGCGCTCGTCGAGTCGAGCCCCAGATCGTCGAACAGTCGCGTGTCCCACTCCAGCCGGTCGGGCGAGACCTCGACCATGGCGGCAATGGTGGCGACGACCTTGTCGCTGATCGCGGCCTGGTTCACGGCCTGGTTCATCGTTTCAGTTCCTTCGGTTGGCGGAATCGGTCGGACGACTCGGCACCGTCGATCGCCGAGAAGTCGTGCAGATGCTGTTGCCGCAGCAGATCCTCGGCGCGGTCCCGGTCCCGGACCAGATGGGGCCGACCACCATGGACCAGGACCTCCGCCGGGGCGCCGTGGCCGAGGAACAGCACGGGTGAGGCGGTCGGGCCGTAGGCGCCGGATCGCAGCACACCCAGCAGGTCACCGGGCCGTACCGGGGGCAGGGCCACGTCCTTGGCCAGGGTGTCGTTGGGAGTGCACAACGGCCCGGTCACGGTCCAGCGCTCGGTCGGTTCCTCCGCCCGGTCGAGCAGCCGCACCGGGAAGTTCCGCTTCACGAACGAACCGATACCGACCGCGGCCATGTGGTGGTGGGTACCGCCGTCCGTGATCGCGAACTGCTGCCCCAGCGAGGTCTTCACATACCGGACCCGCACCACATACGTGCCGGCGAGCGCGGTGAGGTACCGGCCGAGCTCCATCACGAGCCTGGTCAGGGGACTGGCCGCGGCGAACTCCGCGATGACCGGCTCGAGCCCCGCCGCCAGCACCGAGGGATCGATGTCGCGCTCGCCGTCGAAGTACGCCACTCCGAGGCCACCGCCGATGTCGACCAGCTCCAGCTCGAACTCCAGCCGGGCCGACACCCGTCGAGCCAGCTCGAGTATGCGTCGGGTGTTCTCGATGACGACGTCCTCGGCGAGGATGCGCGTGCCCATGTACACGTGCACGCCCATCAACCGGACACCCGGGAAGCGCTGCGCCACGTTCCCGAGCTCGTCGAGCTGCGCCTCGTCGATGCCGAACTGCCGGGGCTTGCCGCCCATGGTCAGGCCGGAGCCCTTGACGGCGAACGCAGGGTTGATCCTCAGCGCCACGCGCGCGACCGTGCCGCGCAGGCGCGCGAGCTGGTCGATCAGCTCCAGTTCGCCCGGCGACTCGCAGACGATGGCGAAGATGTCCTCGTCCAGGCAGGCGGCCAGCTCGTCGGCGCTCTTGCCCGGGCCGACGAAGACGATGTCCCGCGGCGGAACTCCGGCGCGGATCGCGGTGACGAGCTCCGCCGCGGACGACACCTCCGCCCGCGCGCCCCTGGACCGCAGCAGCGCACACACGGAGACGTTCGGGTTGGCCTTGAGCGAGAAGAAGATCTCCAGCTTCGGATGCAGGAGCCGGCGCAGCCCGTCGTACTGGCCGGCGAGAACATCGCCGTCGTAGACGAACAGGGGTGTGCCGTAGTCCCGCGCCAGCTCCGAGACGGGTATGCCCTGTATCTCGAGCTCGGTCATCCGCCACCGCCTCCCTGCACGGCCGCGAGGCGTGCCGTGATCTCGTCGTCCAGGGCCGTCAGCTCGGCGGCCGACCGGGCCACGACCATTCCGTACAGCCGTCCGTCGAACGACCGCTCGGTCGCGGCGCCCCGCACCGCACCGGCCGCGTTGACCGTGGCGAAGTTGTTGACCAGCAGGCCGTGTCCGGTGTCGCGGTCGAGCAGCACGCCGTCCAGCAGCCTGCGCAGCTCGTCGAAGGCCAGTTCGGTCCGCAGCCGGAGCACGTAGTGCCTGGCGAGCGCGACCTTTCCGGCGCCGGCGAAGGTCGCCTGGACAAGTGCCTGGTAGGTGGACATGTTGTTGCGCGCGTTGATCTCGACCAGCGGGAACAGGCCGCCGTCCGGATCGACCATCGCGTCCACCCCGACCACGCCGAAGTAGCCGTCGTCCGCGAGCCGCTTCCCGATCCGCTCCGCGGCCTCGTGCAGTTCGTCCAGCTGTGCCGGGGTGAGCGAGACCGGGAACCGGTGCCCCTTGTGCACTCCGCCGTCGGTCAACGCCTGCTTGACGAAGTCGAGGTGGACCGCGCCGTCGCGGCCAACCGTGAACTGGTAGTTGAGGTCGGCGTCCTTGGCGACCCACTCCTCCACCACCAGGCCGACCCGCTGCTGTTCGGCGCCGCCCGCCCTGCGGGCGACCATCCGGTGCAGCCGAGCGAGGCGGTCCTCGGTCTCGATCACGGCGATGCCCTTGCCCGAGACCCCGAACGCGTCCTTGACCACGACCTTCCGCTCCCCGGCGAGCAGGGCGCGGGCACCCGCGACGGCCTCGTCCAGCTCTGCCAGGGTGTCGCAGGCCCATCCCGGTGCCTGGCGCAGACCGAGCTCATCGGCCAGGTGCCTGCTGTAGACCTTGCTGTTGACCGCCTTGCAGATCGCCGCGCCGGGTGCGGCCAGCCGCAGGCCGGATCGCTGCGCGAGCTCCTCCTCCAAGGTCGATACCCCGTGCGGGGACAACCAGCAGCCCTCGTCCGCCAGCTGGGCCAGGCGGGCGACCGTCGCGGGATCGGCCAGGGCGTCCTCGGTGACCACGCGGTGCGGGTCCTGGCCGCCGGGGGTGATGATCCGCGGCAGTTCCAGCCCGAGGTCGGCCAGGTAGGCCAGGTAGCCGGCGTCGGGTTCCTGCTTGAGGACCACGTGGTCGGCCTCGGTGGCGAGCAGCAGGGCGAACTCGTCCATCCGGTTGACCACGGCCCGGCCGGCCTCGAAGGCGACGCCGCGCAGCCCGACCTCGCCGATCGCCCACCGGCCCTCGACCTCGAAGTTCCCCAGAAACACCAGGCTCGCGTCCGCCGTACCCACCACGGCCGACTTCAGTCTGGCGTTGAAGTTGTCAGGCAGTACCCGCATGGCCCTCCCTCCCAGAATTCTCGTCAGTGCCGGAAGACCATCGCGGAGAATGTCGCGCCGAGGCCGACCGACACCATCATGTAGTAGTCACCGCGGCGCAGGCGGCCGGTTTCGGACACGGTGCGGTAGTTGATGAAAGGATCTGCACAGAAGCAGTGCCCGACTTCCGGGAGGTTTTCGAGGAAGATCCGGCTCATCGGAAATCCGATACGCTTCGACAGCCGCTTCCACGAATTGTGGTTGACGTGATGCGGAAGTACGAACGTGATGTCGTCCAAGGTGAGGTCCGCTTGCTCCACCGCGGCCAGCATCACCTCGGCGAGGGCTTCGGGATACAGCTGGTCGAACTCCCTGGCCTGTTCGTGGGTCAGCCACGGCGCCTGGTTGAACTGCCCGTGCGTGCGGGTCACGTAGGAGATCACCTCGTCGCGGTCACCGCCCTGGCGAACCAGGATCGCGGCCATCCCCTCGCCCATCACGGCCGTGTCGATGATGAACTGCTGCGAGTAGGCGGTGTAGGCCTTCTCTCCGGTGAAGATCAGCGCCAGGGCGTTCGGGTCGCCGTCGGCGGCGAGGAGCTTGCCGCACACGTCGACGGCGAGCAGGCCGGTCGCACAGGCATGCTGGGTCAGGCAGAACGTGACGGCGTGGTCGAGCCCGAGCGCTCTGCGCACGTCGTGCACCGGATTGCTCGGATAGGGCGCGGAGACGGGCAGGGTGAGTGCCTGCACGACATAGCGCACATCCTTTTCCCGCCCACGCAGCGCCGTCAGTCCCGCGGCGGTCGACAGCATCTGGTCGGCCAGCCGGGCCGTCGGCTCCCGCCGGATGCGGGAGAACCCGTAGAAGCGCTGGAAGAGCCGGATCTGCGATTCGCTGATGTCCAGGCCCGCAAGGGCCTTGTCGATGGGCACGCTCTCCGGCGGCAGATACGTTGCCACGGCCTCCAGGTACGTCATCGCGCGCGCCACCTCTCCATTGTTTCCGCTGACTGGAATATCGCCGAACCCGACGCATTCGGTAAGGATCTAACGATCGCGCTATCGGCCCGATCGAACGGCCATACCTGGACGATCCGCGGCACCGTCGGCCGTCAGGACGACCTTGAACGCCTCCCGGCGGTCGAACAGCTCGTAACCTCGCCGCGCGTCGGAGAGCGGCAACCGGTGCGAGATGAGCCGGGCGGGGTCGACGAGGCCGGACCGGACCAACCGCAGGGCCTCGGCGCGATGCCGGATCGGGTCGCCGACGATGAACCGGACGGTGAGCTCGCGGGTGAAGGCGAGGCCGCTCGGAAAGGGCATGGCCTCCGCGCTGTGCGCACCCACCGCGACAACCGTGGCCCGCGGCCCGGCGCTGCGCAGAGCGGACGCCAGCGCGGCGTCGGTGCCGACGGCCTCGAGCACCACGCCGGCGCCCCATCCGTCGGACGCCTTGTCCAAGCTGTCGCGCAGCTCGCCGGGGGTCACCGCATGCATCCCCAGCGACGCTGCCTGGGCCCGTCTGACCGGATCCGGGTCGGACACGATCACCTCGCCAGCCCCGAGCGCCGATGCGCACATGGCTCCGAGCAACCCGACCGGCCCGGCACCGACCACCCCGACCACATCGCCGGAGCCGATGTCCGCGTCGACCACCGCGGCGTACGCGGTGGTGAGAACATCGCCGGCGAACAGCACCTGCTCGTCGGTCAGGTCGTCCGGCGAACGCGCCAGAACGACATCGGCGAACGGGACGCGGACGTACTCCGCCTGGCCACCGGCGACCGGCGGCCCGACCACGGTGGAGTAGCCGAAGATGCTGGCGTGCTCGCAGTGGTAGTGCCAGCCGCGCGCGCACCTCGCGCACCGCCCGCACGCCACCAGGTACGAGGCGAACACCCGGTCCTCCACGGCGAACGGGACATCCGCGCCGGCCTCCACGACGACGCCCGCGAACTCGTGCCCGAGCACGGTCCCCGGCGCGAAGCCGGGCATCTCCCCCCGGTAGGGGTGGAGGTCCGATCCGCAGATCGCCGTCCGGGTGACCCGGACCACGGCGTCGCGGGGATGCAGCACCCGCGGCACCGGGAGCTCCGCCTCGACCTCCACCCGGCGCGGGCCCTGGAAGACGACGCCCTTCATCGGTCCTCCCGATCCGGAGGCACGTGCACGATCGTCCAGTCCTTGGCCGCCAGTTCGACCCGGACGGTCCCGCCGGACCAGCTGATCTCCGTATCGCTCGGCGTCGCGGCGTGGTTGACGACCACGAAGCGCCGGTCGTCGGCACCGTCGGCGGGCAGGATCTCCACGTCCGGATCAGGACAGTCCGCGACCGGCGCGATCCCTGCGACACCGGCGATGCGCCGGTAGAAGCACTCCCAGGCCGCGGCGGTCAGCCGTTCCGGCCGATCGAGCTGTGCCTCGAACGGCACATTGGTGAACAGGAACCGGCCGTCGCCCACCCGGTTCTGCAGCAGGCACGGCGAACCGTCCGGGTAGCGGCCGATCACCTCCGCGGTGGTGGGTCGCAGCGTGGTGGTCCGCGTCCGCGTCGCCGCCCAGTCGACCGCCCACTCGTCGGAGTCCCAGCGGAATGCCGACTTCCCGTCGCTCGGGGGCGAGTGGTCCACGATCTCCGCGCCCACCAGCGGCTCGCCGGGGAACCCGTGGAGATGGTCGCCCAGCGAGAAGTAGACGGTGGCCCCCCGATCGCACACGGCACGCAGCTTCCGCAGATCGGGGAGCGTGACGTGGGCGACCGACGGACAGACCACGAGGTCGTAGCCGGCCAGGTCGTCGGCGACGATGTCGAAGTCGAGGTGCGCGCGCTTGAGAAGCAGGTAGGAGAAGAACGTCGCCACCGTCGCGACGCCGTTGTCCAGGTAGGACCGGCCCGCGGCGCGAACCCACTGCGGCAGGTACACCGCAACGGACGGCCGCGGCCGCCGCACCGCGAGCTCGGGTGCGGCACCGACGACTCTGCGGTAGTCCCGCATCGCCGGCTTGGCCGAACCGTCGAGCCGATGCAGCCCCGCAAACCGTTCCATCGGGCGATCCGTATAGGGCTCGGCCTCCGAGGCGATGTCCTGCCAGCACCAGACGAGGATCCCGGACGCGCCGTTGCCGATGGCCGAGGCGGCGGACGCCCGCAGGTACGCGGCCGCGGTCGCGTCGTCGACCCCGTAGCTGCCGAGCTCGTCCACGAAGGGGACGCCGTATGCGCAGGCGTACCGCACCAGGAACGATGTCAGGTTGGTCGCCTTGAACGAGAGCGTCGACTCGATCGACCCCGGCGCCCACACCGGGAATCCGTGGACGCCGATCAGGTCGAGTGCCGCACTGTTGTCGGCGCCGAAGGGGGACGGCCCGAGCACACCCGAGGCGTCGTTCGCCTGCATCACGAGAACATCCGGCGCCTCGAGCCGCAGTACGGCGGCCAGCCGGGCCTGCCAGCCGGCGACCTCCGCCAGGGTCGACGCCGCCGCCTCGCCCGGGTCCACGCAGCCGATCTCGTCACCCAGATCGAAGGCCAGCAGGTTGTCGCACCCGCCCACCTCGCGGGCCACCGCCGTGGCGAACTCCTCCTCCAGAGCCAGCATGTCGCCGTCGCGCCACAGGCTTCTGCCCTCCCGCCAGGCAGGATCGATCAGCTGCCCGTTCATCCAGATGGTGAACAGCGAGACCACGCAGGCGAGATCCGCCGCGGCGGCGGTGTCGACGACGTGGCGCAGGCGCCCGAGCATCTCCTTGTCGATACGTCCGGGCTCGGGCTCGAAGTCGCGCCAGAACACGAAGAACCGCACCGTGTTCAGGCCCGCTCCGGCCATCCCGGCGAAGTCCTGAGCGATCGCTTCGGGGTCCCACTCGGTCCAGATCCGGCAGCCCGCTTCGGACGGGTGGTAGTCGACCCCCTGTGCGAGAAAGGGCTGACCGTCCCGGAACAGCCGGCCGCCACGGACGGTGAAGCTCACGACGGCGACCTCTCCGAGGACCGGCTGATGCTCTCGGAGAGGCCGTCCACGACCAGTGCCACGTCGTCGTCGGTCATCAGGGCGTGCAGGGGCAGCGACAGCAGCCGGGGCGCGACCGCTTCGGTGACCGGCAACAGGTGTCGCACCGGGCCGAACCTCTCGCGGTAGAACGTGAAGTGATGGGTGGGCCGGTAGTGCACCGACGTCTGGATGCCTCGTTCCCGCAGCTCCGACCGCACGTCGGTGCGATCGACCCCGTCCGGGACCAGCACCGCCATGAGATGCCGTGCCGAGTCACCGTCGTAGTGCGCGAAGGGGGCGACGACGCCGGGGACGGCGGCGAGGCGCTCCCGATAAGCCGCGGTGAGTGCCCCGCGACGCTCGCGATCGCGAGCGAGCTTCCCGAGCTGGACCCGGCCGATGGCCGACGCGATCTCGGTGGGCCGGTAGTTGAGACCGATGTCCGAGACGTCGTAGTCGGCGTCGCCGCTGCGCAGCCGGTCCCACGTGGAGGAGGAGAGGCAGTGCGACCGGGCGGAGCGGATCCGGTCCAGCAGCGCCGGGTCGCGCGCCACCACCATGCCGCCCTCCCCGGTGGTGAGGTTCTTGGTGGCGAAGAAGCTGAAGCAGCCGAGGTCCCCGATCGTGCCGAGCACGGCGCCTGCGGCCCGCACGACCGGTGCGTGGGCGGCGTCTTCGATCAACGCGACGCCGTACTCGTCGGCGAGCGCGGCGAGCGCCGCCAGATCGGCCGGATACCCGCCGTAGTGCATGGCGACGATGGCCTTCGTCCGCTCGGTGATCAGGCTGCGCACATCGGCGGGATCGATCGTCGGATCGGTTTCCGACCGGATGTCGGCGAACACCGGCGTACCGCCCTGCAGAGCCACCATCGCGGCCGAGGCCACGAAACTGAGCGACGGCACGATCACCTCGTCGCCGGGCCCGATGCCGAGGGCGAGGACCGCCAGATGCAGGGCTGCGGTCCCGCTGCTCACGGCCACCGCGGCCGGACATCCGAGCGCGTCGGCGAACTCGCTCTCGAACGCGCGGGTCTGCGGTCCCGGCGACAACCACCCCGAGCGCAGAACGTCCGACACCGCCTGGATCTCGTCGTCGTCGATGGTGTTGTCCGCGAGGTTGACCCGCCACTCGGGAACCGTCGTCGTCTGTGACATCGAGGTCTTCATGTCAGTAACCGGCCTCCACGCTCTCGGCCACGCGGTCCCAGGTGAAGTTCTGCCGGACCCGGGCCTGCCCGGCCCGCCCCATCGCGGACCGGACCTCGTCGTCGGACAACAGGCGGACGAGTGCCTCGGCGATCTCCGCGGGCCGGGGCGCGACGATCAGGCCGTCGACGCCGTGCTCGACGACGCTGTCCGCTCCCACGAAGTCGCCGCTCACGACCGGTTTCCCGCACGCCCACGCCTCGAGGAAGACCAGCGGGAACACGTCGGCGCTGCTCGGCAGGCACAACACGTCGGCGGCCGCGATCGCGTCGTGCTTGGTCTGCTCGTCCACCGCGCCGAGGTCGACGATCCGGGGGTCCGCGTGGGCGCGGAACGTCTCCGCCGCCGCCGGGTCGGTGTTCGGCCCGAGGAACACGAGGTGCGTATCCGGCAGCGTGCGCCAGACCAACGGCGCGGCCCGGAGCAGCTCGGCGTATCCCTTCGAGGGGATCCGCCGGCCGGCGAACACGACCGTGGGCCCGCGCAACCCCAGCCGACGGCGGAGTCCGGCCGGATCCGGGCAGCCGTGCAGGTCGGGAGCGTGCGGAATCGGGCGGATCCGATCCGGGGCCGCGCCGAGTCCGGACAGCACCCGCGCCTCCGCCGAGGTCAGCACGTAGATGACCCGGGCCTGGCGGCACGCGATGCGCCCCAGCTCCGCGTCGGGCCACAGTTCCGGCGCGGTCGCGGGGGTCAGCGCCAACGGGGCGCCGCCGCGCCGGGCGACATCGAGCGCCATCGCCACGTACTCCGGCTTGGCGAGGTCGTAGGCGTGGACGACATCGGGCTGCCAGTCCCGCGCGAGGTCCCGATCGGACCGGAGGGACCGCACCGCCTCACCGTCCAGATCGGCCGGTGGCTGCGAGTCCGTGAGCGCGGTGACCGAGTGCCCGCGCCGGGCGAGGGACTCGCCCGTCCGCCACGCCATCCGCTCGGCGCCTGCCGGTGCGGACGGATAGCCGCCGAAGGTGATCAGAACCTCGCTCATCGACCGTCCCGATCGGCATCCGTCCGCCGGTGGCGCGAGTACCAGTCGAAGGTCGCGCGCAGGCCGGTATCGAGATCGACCTTCGGCTCGTACCCGATGCGCCGCCGGAGCTCCGACAGCTCCGGAAGTCGGCGGTCGGGTGAGCCTGCGGGCGGGTCGTACACGGCGATCTCGGGCCGTGCCTGCGCCAGGGCCAGTACCCGGTCGGCGAGGTCCCGGATCTTGATCTCCTCACGGTCGTTCCCGATGTTCGCGATGACCGGATCGGCGGTGTCCAGGCGGACGAGGCCGATCGTCGCGTCGACCGCGTCGTCGATGTAGCAGAACGCCCTGGTCTGCGCGTCGCCGTGGATGTCGAACGGGTCGGCGCCGGACAGCGCGCGCTCGATGAACTCGGGAATCACGTGCGAGTAGCCCATCTGCGGGCCGTAGATGTTGTGGTACCGGCCGATCCGGACCCGGAACCGGGAGTCGCACTGCAGGAACAGGGTTTCCGACACGATCTTGCCGAGTGCGTAGGAGCCCCGCGGCGCCCGCGGCTCGGCGAGGACGAACGGCAGGTCCTCCGGGGACGGGAACGGGGCCAGGCCCATCCGCATGGCGCCGTCGGCGACCTCGCTCGTGGAACTGAGGAACAACGTCGCGGGCGAGGTGAGCCGGCACCAGTCGAGGAGATTCAGGGTGGCCAGCACGTTGGTGCGCAGCACATGGCTCGGATTCTCGTTCGCCCGGCGTACGCCGACGACGGCCGCCAGGTGGTAGACGGTGTCGAAGTCGCCGTGCAGCAGCCCGGGCGGGATCGGCCTGGTCAGGTCGTGCTCGACCACGTCGGCCCGGCGCTGCCCCTCGGCGGGCCCGGCATCGGCGCGACCGCGGGAGAAGTCGTCCAGGACGACGACCTCGGCGCCGTCATCCAGCAGGCGGCGGGCCAGGTGCCGGCCGACGAACCCGGCGCCGCCGGTGATCAGAACGCGCTCAGCCACGGCCCAACCTCAGGTAGTCGACATCGGGCATCCCGGAGAGCTCGGAGTCGAGCAGGCCCCACATGTCGAAGACGATCGCCGGCTTGCGCATCCGCGCCCGCACGAACTCGGCGTCCAGCTCCCGGTAGCGCGGGTGGTCGACGAGCAGGATCAGCACGTCGGCGTCGGTCAACCCGTCGGCCAGGCTCGTCGGCTCACAACCCGTCCTCGCGATCCGGCTCGGGTCGACCACGAAATCGTGGCCGGCGAGCACGGCCACCCGGTCCCGCAGTGCCGCCGCCACCTCCACCGAAGCCGCGCCGCGCACGTCATCGGTCTCCGGATGCCCCTTGTAGGCGATGCCGCAGAGGAGGACCTTCGCGTCGGCGGGCGCCCGTCCCTGCGCCGCCAGGGCCTTCAGCACCGCGTCGACGACGTGTCCCGGCACCCGCTCGTTGACCGCGCGCGCCGCCGCCACCATCGGCGGCCGGTACCCCGCCTCGGCGGCCGAGTACATGAGCAGGTACGGATCCTTGATCAGGCAGCTCCCGCCGACGAAGCCGGGCCGGGACAGGTCGGGCCGCGGATAGCGGAGGTTGGCGCCGGCGATCACCTCGTTCGCGTCGATGCCCAGCGCCGACGACATCAGCGCGACCTCGTTGCCGAACCCGTAGATGAGATCGGTGTGCGCGTTGCACACCAGCTTCACCATCTCCGCGGCCTCCAGCGAGGAGACGATCACCTGGTCCGCCGCGACGGGTTTCAGCAGCCGGCAGGTCCGTTCGAGCGACCGGTCGTCGAGCGCGCCGATGATCTGGGGCAGCGACTCGATCTCCCGGAGCGCCTGCCCCTGGATGATCCGCTCCGGACACATGGCGAGCATCGGAGCGTCGACGTGGGCCTGCAGCAGCGGCAGCAGCGTGCGCCGGCAGGTGCCGACGGGCACGGTGCTCCGGACGACGACCAGCGTCTCCGCCGACATGTGCCCCGCGATGTGCTCGGTGGCCGCGACGAGGTGGCGCAGATCGGGCTGCCCGGTGGCCGGGTCGATCGCGGTACCGACGCAGATGACGACCGCGCGCGGCGCCAGGTCGGGCAACCGGTCGGTCACGGTGAAACGTTGCGCCGGCACCGAGTTCAGCAGCTCCGTCAGTCCGGGTTCGACGAACCGGGGCCGGCCCGCCGCGAGGGCGGCGCGCACCTCGGGGTCGACGTCCACGCCGACCACTCGACGGCCGGACCGCGCCAGCGACAGCGCCAGCGGCAGCCCGACGTAGCCGAGGCCGACCACCGCGACGTAGTCGCCCATGGGCTCGGTCATGTCATGCCCTTTCTCGGATGAGCCGCTGGACCGACACCTTCCCGAGCGCGGTCCTCGGCAGTTCGGAAACGACGTGCACGCGGTGCGGCACCTCGTACGGCATCAGCCGCGAGCGGCAGAACCTGAGCAGCTCCGCCACCCCGGTCGAGCCGGTGAGCACGACGGCCGCGTGGATCTCCTGCTCGTCACCCTCGGACTCGGCGCCGTAGACGGCGATCTCGGCGACCTCGCGATGTTCGGCGATCACCCGCTCGATGCGTCGCGGGTTGATCTTCCGGCCGCCGACGTTGACGAAGGTGTTCTTGCGAGCGACGACGAACAGGTGGCCCCGCTCGTCGACGCGGACCAGGTCGCCGGTGTCGTAGAACCCGTCGCCTGCGTCGGGCGCCCCGGAGTCCAGGTAGCCGTCGAACATGGTCGCGGTACGCACGAGGAGCCGGCCTGCGTCGTCGTGGGCCGTCGCATCGTCGGGGGCCATCCGCCAGTCGACGCCGGGTCCGAACCGGCCGACCGAGCCGTCCGGCCAGGGCTCCGTGCGGTCGTAGGTGCACGCGACCAGGCCTGTCTCGGTGCTGCCGTATATCTGGTGGATGCGGATGCCCAGCCGGTGCGCGGCCTTGGCCGCCACCCGCTCCGAGAGCGGCCCGCCCGACGACAGTGCGAGACGCAGGCTGCTCTCCTGGCGCTCGGCGCTGCTCGCCGAGGCGATGAGCTCGTATCCGAGCGGCGTGCTGAGCATGACGGTCGCGCCGTCGCGCAGACCCGCCAGCAGGACCCGGAGGTTGAATCGGGTGAGGGTCAGCAGGCGGGCACCGGAGACGAGCGCTGCCGCGAGCCCGCCGATGAGCCCGAACGAATGCGCGAGCGGAACCGTCACGAAGACGGTGTCGGTGCCGGTCAGTCCGTGGACGTCGCGGTAGATGTGGCCGCCCCGCACCACGTTGGCCACGCTGTGGCGGACGATCCGCTGCTCGCCCGTGGATCCCGAGGTGAGCTGATGGATCATCGACGCGCACCCGCCACGCGCCGGAGCCCCCGACGGGCCCGCGGTGAGGTCACCGAAGTCCAGGTAGGTGAGCCGGCCGGATGCGGTTGTCGCGAGCCCCTCCGGCCCGACCACGCACGAGGGCTCGGCCCGGAAGACCGCCGACTGTTCGTCGGCCAGGTAGGAGTTGGCCGATTCGACCAGCAGCACCTCGCGCGAGGCGATGGCCAGCCCGAGCAGCACGGTGATGCAGGCGATGCTGTTGTCCACGACGAGGACCACCGGTCCGGCACCGGCCGGGAGCCCGCGAGCCCGCCCGGCCACCGCCGACGCGGCGGCGCGCAGTTCCGCCCAGGTCGCCGACTCCCAGCCGGTCGGCGCGCCGGCGCTCACCGCCACTGCGTCCGGGGACCTCTCGGCATGCCGGTTGAGCAGGTCGAGTAGCGAAGGTTCCATGTCAATACCTCCCGATCACGACCGCCAGCGCCTCCGGCGTACCGTCGTCGAACATCGCCAGCACGAGTTCTTCGTGCAGCCGCTCGGCCAGCGCAGAATCGTCCGGGCCGTAGCGGACGACGAGTTCGGACAGGATCTGCATGGCCCGGCCCGAGTCGCCGCCCGCGCCGAAGAAATCGTCGGTCGGG
This sequence comes from Pseudonocardia xinjiangensis, assembly GCF_012911925.1. Lineage (GTDB taxonomy): Bacteria > Actinomycetota > Actinomycetes > Mycobacteriales > Pseudonocardiaceae > Pseudonocardia > Pseudonocardia xinjiangensis. The sequence continues at coordinate 85,352 of NZ_JAAXKY010000005.1, forward strand.
GCCAGCGGAGGGAGCGCCAGAACGTAACCCATGGACTTTCCTATGATCGTGACGAGAGCACTCGTTTCCGGCTCGGTCATTGGACCAGCGAGATGCTCAGTTGTGGTCGTCCGTTCGTTCCCGTCGCCAGCGGCCGGACCGCGGTGTTCGCCCTGTCGAATACTGTCGGCTCGACCCCCTCGCGGGGGAACAGGTAGTAGTCCTGGTTCGCCAGGAACTCTCGTTCGGCATTTCGGTAGGTGGCCGGCGTACCGATGTCGTGCCATTCCTCCCGGAACCCGTAGGCATTGACCCGCTCGCTCTTCTTCAGCAGCGCGTCGATGACGTCGGGCATGTCCACCCGGGCGCCCTCCGGTATGTAGTCCCGGACCGAAGGGTCGGCCACGTACATGCCCGAGCACACGTCGATCGCCAGGGACGGCTTCTCCCACATCGCGTGCACCTGCCGGTCACCGACCTGGAGGACCCCCAGCTCGACGGGCACCTCCCGGCGCTGGAACGCGACGGAGAGCACGCTCCCGCTCTGTTCGTGCATCTGCTGGAAATGCGCGAAGTCCAGCGCCGTCAGGACATCGCCGTTCATGACGACGGCCGGCGAGTCCCAGTCCGGGACGAGCAGCAGGGGCGCCGCGGTCCCGGTCGGCGGATCATCGGTGCAGTAGTCGATCGCCAGCCCCAGGGACCGGCCGTCCCCGAACTCCGCGCGGATCATCTCACCGAGATGAGCGGTACACAATGTCACGCGTTCGAAACCGCAGGCCCGTAGTCTGCGGAGGATGATCTCGAGAATCGAGTACCTGCCCAACCGCATCAGCGGCTTCGGACGATACTTCGTGAACGGCAGCAGGCGCGATCCCTTACCTCCGACCAGAATGACGGCATGCACGCTCTCTCCTGACCCGAAACACGGTTCGCGATGGAAATCTCTACGCACTGTCGAGTATCGGCGAAGATCGAGATTCAGGTAATAATCCGACGGGCGCGCAACCGACCTGGAAATACGGCCATAGCCGGGGTGCGGCTACGTCGGACCACCGGAGTAGCCGCAGGTGCGGCTCACCCGCGTACGCGTGATGTGACCGCCAGGGCCTCGGACAGGAAGGGCGCCAACGCGCTCCGCGTATCAGCGGCGATGTCCTCCGGCGTGCCCTGTGCGACGATCAGACCGCCGTCCGCGCCACCGCCGGGACCGAGGTCGATGACCCAGTCCGCCGAGGCGATCACGTCCACGTTGTGCTCGATCACGACCACGGTGTCGCCGCGGTCGACCAACCGGTGCAACAGACCGATGAGCAGGGTCACGTCGGCGGCGTGCAGCCCGCTGGTGGGCTCGTCCACGATGTACAGGGTGCGTGCAGAGTCCAGGTCGCGCAGCAGTTCACGGGACAGTTTGAGCCGCTGGGCCTCTCCCCCGCTCAACGTCGCGCAGTTCTGCCCGAGGCGGAGACCGCCGAGTCCCACCTCGTCGAGCATGCTCAGCGCCCGCGCGATCCGGGCCCGCTCCCCGAAGAACCCGACGGCCTGCGAGACCTCCAGGTCCAGCACGTCGGCAATGGTCAGACCGTCGACCCGGGCGTCGAGCACGTCGGCGTTGTAGCGCCTGCCGCCGCACACCGAGCAGGGCACGACGACATCGGCCATGAAGTGCATCGGCATCGCCTGCTCACCGGAACCACGACAGGTCCAGCATTGGCCGGCCTCGGCGTTGAACGAGAAGTGCGCTGTTGACCAGCGGCGTTCGCTCGACAGCGGAAGCTGCGCGAAGAGCTGGCGGATCTCGTCGAAGATCCCGATGTATGTCGCCGGTATCGAACGGCTCGAGCGTCCCATGGGATCCTGCGCGGCGCCGATCACCCGGCCGAACACGTGGTGCCCGCGCAGCGTGTCCAGAACGTCACGGCGACCGGGTTCGCCGTTGATCGAGGCGGCCACCTCGGGTTCCAGGATCCCCTTCACCAGCGAGCTCTTGCCGCTCCCGCTCGGTCCGGTGACACAGATCAGCAGGTCAACGGGGATGGACACGTCGACCCCGCGCAGATTGTGCAGGCGGGCGCCGGTGAGAACGATGTCCGCGGACGGGTCGGGCTTGCGCCGTTCGGCACGGCCACCTCCCGGCACGTGCGCGCCCCTCAGGTACCGGGCGGTCGGCGACGACGGATGCGCCATCACCTCCTCCGGCGATCCGGCCGCCACGAGCCGGCCACCCGCGTTGCCGGCTCCCGGGCCGATGTCGATGAGGTGGTCGGCGCAGCGCATCACGTCGGCGTCGTGCTCGACGACGATCACGGTGTTGCCCGCGTCGCGCAGCCGCCGCAGGCTCTCGATCAACCGCCCCGTGTCGCGAGGGTGCAGGCCGACCGACGGTTCGTCCAGCACGTACACGACACCGATCAGGCCGCACCCGAGCTGTCGCGCGATGCGCAGCCGCTGGCCCTCCCCGGCCGACAGCGCGGGCATCTGCCGGTCCAGCGACAGGTAGTCGAGCCCGACCTCGCAGATGTACGACAGCCGTTTCCGCAGTTCCTGGACGATCTCCTCGACCGCCTCGGCGACGACACCGGAAAGCTCCAGTTTCGACACCTGGTCCAGCCAGTGCGGCAGATCGGCGATCGGCCGCGCCATCACCTCGGTGATGTCCAGCCCGTCGAGGCGGACCGCCCGCGCGTCGGCGTTCAGCCGCGAGCCGCCGCACTCCGCGCAGGCCTCGGTGGTCATGAACCGGTCGTAGTTGTGCCTGCGCCCGTCGGCTGCCGCAGACCGGGCGAGCCTGTCGATCTGCGGCAGCAGGCCCGAATCGGTCCGGTCGGGCAGGAAGGTCTCGACCTCGGCGGACACCGGCCGTGCCGTCTCACCGTGGATCACGATGTCGCGCAACGCCGCCGGCAGGTCACACCAGGGTGTGTCGAGCGTGGCGCCGAACAGGGTCAGCAGCTCCGGAAGGTCGCGCACCGGCCAGTAGGTCTTCTTGGGTTGGCGCCGCCGGTCACCGTAGAACGCCAACGCACCCGCCCGGATCGACAGGTCGGGGTCGGCGACCATCTTCGCCGCGGACACCGCGATCCGGGTGCCGAGTCCCTCGCAGTCGCGGCACATGCCGTCGGGTGTGTTCGGGCTGAAGAAGCGGGACGAGACCGCGGTCGCCCTGCGGCCGCACCGCGCACAGAGGTGGCCGGGCGCCAGGTACAGCGGGACCCCGCCGTCCGGTTCGAGCACCAGCACGGCATCGTCACGGGCACGCACGGCCGCGACACCGCGACGGATGTGCTCGGCGTCCCCCGCAGCGCCGTCCAGGCGCACGACATCGAGCGCGTACCGGTGGTCCAGCGGTGACCCACCACCGTCCACCGGCAGCGTCCACCGCGGTACCTGGCCCAGCCGGACGGGCCCGTCCCCCAGCGCGCCGGTCGCCTGGTCGAGCAGCTCGTCGGCGGTACGGGGCACCACGTCCGCTCCGCAGTGGCGGCAGGTGTGCAGGCCCGCCCGCGCGAAGAGCAGGCGCAGGAAATCACCCACCTCGGTGATCGTCCCCACCGTGGAGCGCGGGTTGCGGCCCGGGGCATGCTGTTTGACCGCGATGGTCGGACCGAGTCCGGTGACCGCCTCGACCTTGGGTTTGGGGACCTTGTCGAAGCCACGCCGCATGTACGGCGACAGGCTCTCCTGGTACTGGCGCTGGCCTTCGGCATAGATCGTGCCGAACGCCAGCGAGGACTTGCCGCTCCCGGACACGCCCGTGATCACCGTGATCGCGTTCCGCGGGATCTCGACGGTGATCGACCGCAGGTTGTTCTCCCGGGCACCACTCACCCGGATCGACGGCTGGTCCGTGCTCACGCCACCGCCCCGCGCTCGACGAGCTGGTCGACGATGCCGCGGATCGTCGGCCGCATCAGGAAGCGCACCACTCCCAGTTCGATCCCGAACTCGCGCAGCACCGAGGTCAGCATGGCCGTCACCGCCAGTGAGTCGCCGCCGAGCGCGAAGAAGTTGTCGTCGGGACCCGGTGACTCGCCCTGCAGCACCTGCGACCAGATGCTCCGGATGCGCTTCTCCGCAGCGGAGGCCTCGCCGGAGGCTGCCGGGCCGTCGTCGCGGCGGGTGGTGACCGACGCGGCGATTGCCCCGTGGTCGAGCGTCCCGTGCGCGGTGAGCGGCAGCGTGTCGATGACGTTCACGCGGGCGGGCACCATGTAGGACGGCAGCCGGTACTGCAGTCTCATCCGAACCTCGTCCCCGGGCAGCTCCGCCCCGGGTTGCGGCACCACAGCGGCGAGGATGCGGTCACCCGAGAGGGCGTGCTCGGTCCATGCGACCGCCCCGGACACTCCGTCGATCCCCCGCAGCGTCGATTCGACGTGTGCGAGCTCGACCCGGAAGCCACGTACCCGGACCTCCCGGTCCCCGCGTCCCGCGAACATCAGCTGCCCGTCGCGATCACGGTAGCCGAGGTCTCCGGTGTGGCAGCAGGGCACCTCCCCGTCGGACGGCACTCCCGTCCGGAACGGACCGGTTCGCACCACTTTTCCGTCGGTCAGGTACCCCATGCCGACCGCCGCACCGGCCACCACCAGCTCACCGACCACACCGTCCGGGACCGGTTCGCCCCATTCGTCCACGATGAACACCCGGGTGCCGGCAACCGGTCTGCCGATGGGGACGTCCGCGCCGACCGGCAACGTCGTCACCTCGGCGCAGGTGACGTATCCCGTGGTGTCCGAGCTGCCGTACAGGTTGACCAACCGGCATTCCGGCAGCGCCTCCCGGACCCGGCCCACCAGATCGGCATCGAGCTCCTCGCCGGTGAACGCGCACATCCGCAGCGTGGTCAGCGCCTCGGACACCTCCGGGACCGAGTGGAGCATCGTCCACATCAGCGAGGGCGTCACCAGCAGCCTCGTGCCCCGGTACCGGCGCACCCACTCGGCGGTCGTGCGGGCGTCCGATGCCGCCGTGGCGGGCAGGACGGCGAGGGGGACCCCGGCCAGCAGCGGCGCCAGCGTCTCGGCGATCGCGTCGACCGGGCTCGGAAGAGCGTGCACCACGGCCCGGTCCCCCGGCTCGTGGGGGACGGTGTCCCACGCCCAGAGGCAGCGGTCGAGCAGTCCGCGATGGCTGCCCACCACGATCTCGGGCACGCCGGTGGCGCCGAAGTCGACGACCAACCGTGCCGGCTCGTCGGGCCGGCACCTGACCGGCGCGCCGGTGTACGGCGACGCGGCCGCCACCTCGCCTGCGGAGACCACCACGGGTCCTTGCGGATTCGTCTCTCGCCCACCGATGAGGACCGCGGGCCGGCACGCGCGCATCAGCTGGTCGCGCTGCCAACCGGACCATCCCGCATCGATCATCACCACGACCGCGCCCACCGACCAGGTCGCCAGCATGGCGGCCACGGACAGCGCCGGGTCCGGGACATCGACGGCGACGACGTCCCCCCGGGTCACGCCGCTCGTGACGAGGCAGCCGGTGACCCGATCGCGCAGGTCGCCCAGGTCACGGAAGGTCACCTCGGCCGCCGGTCCGTACAGCGCGACATCGTCCGGTCGGCTGCCGACCACCGTCTCGAACCGGCCGCAGAGGTCGACGTCCGGCGAGCCGGGGACGTCAGCGGCGTCGACCTCCACGAGCTCGGCCCGCGCCGGACGCAGCAGGTCGCGCAGGGTGGTGTCGCCGTCCTCCGGGAGGGCCCGCGCGAGGTGCTCGAATGCGGACGCGAGCTCGGCCACCTCGTCGGCAGTGAGCACCTCGGTGGCGTACTCCCAGCTCAGATGCAGAATGCCGGAGACACGGATGGCCTCGAGCATCAGATCGAACTTGGCCGTACCGGTATGCATCCACAACGGCTCCGCGACACAGTCCGCGAGCATCAGCGGCACGTCGTCGTTGTTCTGCAGGACCATGACGACGTCCACCAGCGGGGTGCGTGCCGGGTCCGGGGCCCGGCGGGTGCGGACCGCGAGCTCCTCGAGCGGCACCCCTTGATGGGTGAACACGTATCGCCACTCCTCGCGCAGCGATGCGATCAGCTCGCCGAACGTGGCGTCGGGGGACGTCTTGGCGCGCACCGGGACGGTGTTGGTGAAGTAGCCGACAGTCGCGTGGTCCTGCGGTCGGCTGCGGCCCGCGACGACCGTGCCGATCAACGCATCCCACTGCCGGGTCCGCTGCGCCAGGCACACATGCAACAGCGCGAGCAGCACGACGAACAGCGAGGTCCGCGACTCCCCGGCCAGCCTGGCCAGCTTGTCCCCGATCTCCGGCGGCAGATCCGTGTACAGGACCTGCCCCTCCAGCGACCGGGTTGGCCGGCGCCTGCGCCCGTTACCGAGTTCGATCCGGTCGGGCAGCGGCAGCAGCCGGGCGGCCCACGCTTCCGCCTGTACCTCCACCTCCGTCGAACTCCGTTGCCACTGCGCGAAATCGCGGTAGTCGACGGATTCTCCGGGCCCGGGGTCGTCGCCGGCGTACAGCGCCGCCAGTTCCCGATAGAAGATGTCCATCGACCAGCCGTCGATCGCGATGTGATGCAGGATCACCTGCAACAGCCATTCCCGCTCGCCCGTGCGCCAGGTGCGCACCCGCAGCAGGCGGCCGCTGGTCAGATCGAACGGCTCCTGGATACCGCGCTCGGCCGCGCCTTCGGCCTCCGACCAGGGTATGACCTCGCGGTGATGCACGACATCGACCGACGGCCGTCCCGGACCGCCTCGCTCGACCGCCGGATGGTCCGGCGCATAGCGCGTCCGCAGCGCCGGATGCCGATCGACAAGGGCCTCCACGGCCCGGTCGAGCGCGGTCAGATCGAGCGTCCCCATTACCCGGAAGGCGCCGACGGAGTGGTAGGTCGAACGGTCCTGCTGATACTGGTGGGCCGTCCAGAGCCGTTCCTCGCCGAAGGACAGTTCCGTCGCCTGCGGATCCTCGAACTCCTCGGCGGCCTCCTGTTCGATGGAATCCAGCAGGATCCGGGCGAGCGCCTCCCCGGTCGTGCCGTCGAGCAGCGCCTCGAGAATGGTGCCGTCCACCGCGGCCGCCGCTTTGAACTCGAACGCGATCCGCCCGGCCGCCTTCAACGCACGCAACGAGTCGCCCCCCAAACGGTGGAAACTCTGCGTCAGGTCCGCGTTGTCGATCCCGAGCACCTCGCCCAGGATCCGTTGCACGGCCTCGGTGACCTCCGAGTCGGTTACCGTGAAGTCAGTCATACTCCGGGCCCACCGTCGTACGTCGGAACACTGCGTCGAGCAGTGCTTGGCAAAGTCGTTGCACGCCAACTCGGTTTCAGCCGCACAAATCCGAGTATCCGAGCACGAGCATGACCGGATAAGCCCCGGGCGAGCGCACGGTCGACCCTGGATGAACGGCTAGGGCCGGTCCCGATCGCAAAGGCAGGGAGTCAGCAGTGCCGACGATCAGGCCGACCGGAGCCATTTCCCGCAGCTTCCGACAACGTCCTGTCCGCGGCGGCTCATGCCGTGATCCTGGCCGCGTCGCGCAGGAGAGCGAAGCGGGTCAGCTCAGCCTTGTTGCCGATACCGAGCTTGGCGCGGATGCGCTTCACGTAGGTGTCGACCGTGTGGGGGCTGATGCGCAACCGGCTCGCGATCTGGCTGTGGGTCAGCCCGTGCGCGATGTGCGTCAGGACCTGGGACTCGCGCGCCGACAGCGTTCGACCCACGAGGTCGCCCGGGGAGGTGCGCTGCGGCGGGACGCCGGCCTCGCCCGCATCCGGCGCGGTGTGCATCGTGCCTGCGCCCGCGACGACCGCGCGGACCGCCCCGACGACGCGGTCGCACGACACGCCCTTCTCGACGACCGCGGACGCACCGTCGACGAGCAACGTCGGCGCGGCGTTGACCACGAGTACGGGGGTGTCCGCCCACCCCGCGGCGACCGAGAACCGGCGGTTCCCCACCTCCAACGTCTCGGCGTCGACGACCATCGCGTCGGCGAAGATCGACGGGTGCCCCCCTTCGGGCCACGTCCCCGCCGCCAGCACGGCGATGCCCGACTGCCGCAGGAGATGGACCAGTCCCATCCGATAGATGGGGCACAGCGCGAACACATCCGCTCGAATCATGCAACGCTCCCTCGAATTGTCTGGACGGCACCGGAAACCTGTCGTGATCGGTACCCCGCGGTCCGAACCCCCATAGGTTGCGACCGGTGCGAGACATCGCCGATCCGTTCGGCCGGATTGCTGATTTCGACGGTCGGAGTGGATGTGGTCCTCCATACGCGGATCAGCGAAAGTGGTGCCTCCCAGATTCTCGAGAGTGTGCTCCAGCAGATCGGGCCAAAAACGATCTTGGGGGCCGAGCCGGCACCGGTGGCCCCGGTCGACCGCACCGACCACCGGCTCAGCCGACAGAACCGGCGCATCGTCCCCAGGACGACGCCCTCCGCGTGATCATCGCCGCCGAAGGGGCTCGTCGCGTGGCGGGCGGGGGCGAGGCCGTGCAAGTCCGGATGGTTCACATCTGTGCCTCGGTCGGCGGAGCGGTCGGCGAATCCGATCACGCACTCACCCTGCTCTACACAGACCTCGCGGTCGCGGTGGAAGCTACCTAATTTGAGAGATCGGACGGTGATCTCCCACACAAATGATTACGCGTGGGTGCTCGTGGTTGCCGTTGTCGCAGGAATCAGGCCGATCGCCCTGGTCGGGATCTTTGCGCTTATTCTTCGGAACTCGGTATTTCACCGGATCATTCGTTTTGTTCGTTCTGCCGGATCCTGGTAGCTCGAACTGATCGCGACCTGGCGCCGACCGGGGGTCCCGGGGACGGGTGGTACAGAAAAGGAAACGGGGCCGGACACCGCCACGGGAGAGCGGTGTCCGGCCCCGTTCGGGACCTGCCTTCGGCATCGGACCCTCCGCCGTCGCGGAGGGCCCGATGCGCCTACCTGTTACCGGTAGTCGCGTCCGAAGTCGTAGTCGTCCAGCGGCACCGCGGCACCGGTGCCCGTGCCGAACACGTCGGGGCTGTAGTAGCCGTCGTCGTAGCTCGGCAGCGCGTAGGCGGCCGCGCGGGCCTCCTCCGTGGGCTGGACCTGGATGTTGCGGTAGCGGTTGATCCCCGTACCTGCCGGGATCAGCTTGCCGATGATCACGTTCTCCTTGAGCCCGACGAGCTTGTCGCGCTTTCCGTTGATCGCGGCATCGGTGAGGATCCGGGTGGTCTCCTGGAACGAGGCCGCGGACAGCCACGACTCCGTGGCCAGCGAGGCCTTCGTGATCCCCATCAGCACCGGGCGACCGGAAGCCGGCTCGCCGCCCTCGGCCACCACCTGGCGGTTCTGCGTCTCGAAGTCCGACCGCTCGGCCAGTGCGCCGGGCAGGAACTCCGTGGAACCGGAGTCGATGATCGTGACCCGGCGCAGCATCTGCCGGACGATCACCTCGATGTGCTTGTCGTGGATGTCCACGCTCTGCGTGCGGTACACCTTCTGCACCTCACGCACCAGGTGCAGCTGCACCTCGCGCGGACCCATGACCCGCAGCACCTCGTGCGGGTCGGCCGTGCCCTCGAGGAGCAGCTGGCCCACGTGCACGTGGTCGCCGTCGGCCAGCGGACGCTCCTGGCCATCGGCATTGGTCATGGCCAGCCACTGCCGCTTCGACAGCTTCTCGTAGATGATCTCCTCGCCGCCGTCGTCGGGCGTGAGGGTGATCTTCCAGAAGCGCTCGCCGTCCTCGATCGAGATCCGGCCGTCGACGTCGGCGATCGGCGCCTTGCCCTTCGGGACGCGAGCCTCGAAGAGCTCCTGCACACGGGGCAGACCGGTCGTGATGTCGTCGCCCGCCACACCACCGGTGTGGAAGGTACGCATCGTCAGCTGGGTGCCGGGCTCACCGATCGACTGCGCCGCGACGATGCCGACGGCCTCGCCGACGTCCACCAGCTTGCCGGTGGCCATCGAACGGCCGTAGCACATGCCGCAGATGCCGGTGGCCGACGTGCAGGTGAGCGGGCTGCGCACCTTGATCGTCTTGACTCCGGCCGCAACCAGCGCGTCGAGCGCGGGGTCGCCGAGGTCGCCACCCTTGGCCACGATGACCTCACCGTCCGGACCGCGCACCTCTTCCGCCGAGCAGCGGGCGTAGATGCTGGTGCGGATGTAACGGTGCGGGATCCGCGTGCCGTCGGCGGTCTCCTCGGTGACCTGCATGGTGACGCTGCGCTCGGTGCCGCAGTCGACCTCGCGGACGATGACGTCCTGCGACACGTCCACCAGACGACGGGTCAGGTAACCCGAGTCGGCCGTGCGCAGCGCCGTGTCCGCCAGACCCTTGCGGGTGCCGTGCGTGGAGATGAAGTACTCCAGCACCGACAGGCCCTCACGGAAGTTGGCCTTGATCGGACGGGGGATGTACTCGCCCTTCGGGTTGGCCACCAGACCACGCATACCGGCGAGCTGCCGGACCTGGGTCATGTTGCCCGCCGCGCCCGACTTCACGATCGTCGGGATCGGGTTGTCCTCGGGGAAGTTCTCCTCCATCGCCCTGGCCACCTCTTCGGAGGCCTGGCTCCAGATCTTGACCATCTCGTCGTTGCGCTCCTGGTGGGACAGGGCGCCCCGCTGGTAGCGCTTGTTGACCTGGTCGGCCTTGATCTCGTAGCCGTCGAGGATCTGCTGCTTGTTGGGCGGCACCACGACGTCGGAGATCGCCATCGTGACCCCGGAGCGCGTGGCCCAGTAGAAGCCCGCGTCCTTGAGCCGGTCGAGGACCTGCGCGACCTCGGTCATCGAGTACCGCTCGGCCAGAGCGTTGATGATCGCGGCCTGGCGCTTCTTCGGCAGCGGCTCGTTGACGAACGGGTAGTCCGGCGGGAGCAGGTCGTTGAACAGCACCCGCCCCAGCGTGGTCTCGGCCAGCCACGGGTCGCCCACGTTCCAGCCGATCGACTCCGCGACGGCGACCGGCGGGGTGACCCCCTGGAGCCGGATCTTGACCGGCGCCTGCAGGTGGAGCACCTTGCGGTCGTAGGCCATGATCGCCTCGGACAGCGACGAGTACACGTTGCCCTCGCCCGGTGCGCCCTCGCGCAGCCGGCTGAGGTGGTACAGACCCGTGACCATGTCCAGACGCGGCATCGCCAGCGGCCGCCCGGAGGCGGGCGACAGGATGTTGTTGCTGGACAGCATCAGGACGCGGGCCTCGGACTGCGCCTCGGCCGACAGCGGCAGGTGCACCGCCATCTGGTCACCGTCGAAGTCGGCGTTGAACGCCTCGCAGACCAGCGGGTGCAGCTGGATGGCCTTGCCCTCCACCAGCTGCGGCTCGAAGGCCTGGATACCGAGACGGTGCAGGGTCGGTGCACGGTTGAGCAGCACCGGGTGCTCGGAGATGACCTCTTCGAGCACGTCCCACACCTGCGAGCGGCCACGCTCGACCATGCGCTTCGCGGACTTGATGTTCTGCGCGTGGTTGAGGTCGACCAGCCGCTTCATGACGAACGGCTTGAACAGCTCCAGCGCCATCTGCTTGGGCAGGCCGCACTGGTGCAGCTTCAGCTGCGGGCCGACCACGATGACCGAACGGCCCGAGTAGTCGACACGCTTGCCGAGCAGGTTCTGGCGGAACCGGCCCTGCTTGCCCTTGAGCAGGTCGGACAGCGACTTGAGCGGGCGGTTGCCCGGTCCGGTGACCGGCCGGCCGCGGCGGCCGTTGTCGAACAGCGCGTCGACGGCCTCCTGCAGCATCCGCTTCTCGTTGTTGACGATGATCTCGGGCGCGCCGAGGTCGATCAGTCGCTTGAGGCGGTTGTTGCGGTTGATGACCCGGCGGTACAGGTCGTTCAGGTCGGACGTGGCGAAGCGGCCACCGTCGAGCTGCACCATCGGGCGCAGGTCCGGCGGGATGACCGGGACGCAGTCGAGCACCATGCCCATCGGGCTGTTGCCCGTGGTCTGGAACGCCGCGACGACCTTGAGGCGCTTGAGGGCGCGGAGCTTCTTCTGCCCCTTGCCGCTGCGGATGGTCTCCCGCAGGTTCTCGGCCTCGGCCGGGATGTCGAAGTTCTGCAGCAGGGTCTGGATCGCCTCGGCGCCCATCGCCCCGGTGAAGTAGTCGCCGTAGCGGTCGTAGAGCTCGCGGTAGAGCCCCTCGTCCGCGATCAGCTGCTGCACGTCGAGCTTCGAGAAGGTGGTCCAGATCTCGTCGAGCCGGTCCAGCTCACGCTGGGCGCGGTCCCGGAGCTGGCGCATCTCGCGCTCGCCACCCTCCTTGACCTTGCGGCGGACGTCGCTCTTGGCGCCCTCCGCCTCCAGCTCGGCCAGGTCGGCCTCGAGCTTCTGGGCCCGCGCCTCCAGGTCGGCGTCGCGGCGCTGCTCGACCCGCTTGCGCTCCACGCTCATCTCGTTCTCGAGCGTGGACAGGTCGGTGTGGCGCAGCTCCTTGTTCACCGAGGTGATGACGTAGGCCGCGAAGTAGATGATCTTCTCGAGGTCCTTGGGCGCCAGGTCGAGCAGGTAGCCCAGGCGGCTCGGCACACCCTTGAAGTACCAGATGTGCGTGACCGGGGCGGCCAGCTCGATGTGGCCCATCCGCTCACGACGCACCTTGGCGCGCGTGACCTCCACGCCGCAGCGCTCGCAGATGATGCCCTTGAAGCGGACGCGCTTGTACTTGCCGCAGTAGCACTCCCAGTCCCGGGTGGGGCCGAAGATCTTCTCGCAGAAGAGCCCGTCCTTCTCCGGCTTCAGGGTGCGGTAGTTGATGGTCTCGGGCTTCTTGACCTCGCCGTGCGACCACTGGCGGATGTCCTCAGCGGTGGCCAGGCCGATGCGCAACTCGTCGAAGAAGTTGACGTCGAGCAAATTCGTGTCCTTCGTTCGTTATTCGGCTCTGGGCGGGTCAGTTGACGACGTCGTCGACGGTCATCGAGTCGGATCCGGGGCGGCTGGACAGGTTGATGCCCAGGTTCGCCGCGGCCCGCTCGAGGTCCTCGTCGTCGGTGTCGCGCATCTCGATCGCCGCACCGTCGCTCGAGAGCACCTCGACGTTCAGGCAGAGCGACTGGAGCTCCTTCAGCAACACCTTGAAGGACTCCGGGATACCCGGCTCCGGGATGTTCTCGCCCTTGACGATCGCCTCGTAGACCTTGACCCGGCCCACCACGTCGTCGGACTTGATGGTGAGCAGTTCCTGCAGCGTGTATGCCGCGCCGTAGGCCTGCATCGCCCAGCACTCCATCTCGCCGAACCGCTGGCCGCCGAACTGGGCCTTACCGCCCAGGGGCTGCTGCGTGATCATCGAGTACGGACCGGTGGAACGGGCGTGGATCTTGTCGTCCACGAGGTGCGCCAGCTTCAGGATGTACATGTAGCCGACGGCGACCGGGAACGGGTACGGCTCCCCGGAACGCCCGTCGAGCAGCTTGGCCTTGCCGTCGGACTTGACCATCCGCTCACCGTCGCGGTTGGGCAACGTGGAACCGAGCAGACCCGTGATCTCGTTCTCCTTGGCGCCGTCGAAGACCGGTGTGGCGGTCTTCGTGCCGGCGGGCACGGAGTAGAGCTCCTCGGGCATCTTGGACGCCCAGTCGGGCGTGCCCTCGATGTCCCAGCCCGACTTGGCGATCCACCCGAGGTGGGTCTCCAGCACCTGGCCGATGTTCATCCGTCGCGGCACACCGTGGGTGTTCAGGATGATGTCGACGGGGGTGCCGTCCTCCATGAACGGCATGTCCTCGGCAGGCAGGATCTTGCCGATGACGCCCTTGTTGCCGTGGCGGCCGGCGAGCTTGTCGCCGTCCTGGATCTTGCGCTTCTGGGCCACGTAGACGCGGACCAGTTCGTTGACCCCGGGGGCCAGCTCGTCCTCGTCGTCGCGGGAGAAGACCCGGATGCCGATGACCTTGCCGTTCTCGCCGTGCGGGACCTTCAGCGACGTGTCGCGCACCTCGCGCGCCTTCTCGCCGAAGATCGCGCGCAGCAGGCGCTCCTCCGGGGTCAGCTCGGTCTCACCCTTCGGCGTGACCTTGCCGACCAGGATGTCGCCCGGCTGCACCTCGGCACCGATGCGGATGATGCCGCGCTCGTCGAGGTCGGCGAGGACCTCCTCGGAGACGTTCGGGATGTCCCGGGTGATCTCCTCGGCGCCCAGCTTGGTGTCGCGGGCGTCGATCTCGTGCTCCTCGATGTGGATCGACGTGAGCACGTCGTCCTGCACCAGGCGCTGCGAGAGGATGATCGCGTCCTCGTAGTTGTGGCCCTCCCACGGCATGATCGCCACGAGCAGGTTCTTGCCCAGGGCCATCTCACCGTTCTCGGTGCACGGCCCGTCGGCGATGACCTGGCCGGCCTCGACGCGGTCGCCCTCGTCGATGATCGGCTTCTGGTTGTTGCACGTGCCCTGGTTGGACCGGCGGAACTTGTTGAGCCGGTACGTGGTGCGCGTGCCGTCGTCGGCCATGACGGTGATGTAGTCGGCGCAGAGCTCCTCGACCACACCGGCCTTGTCGGCGACGAGGACGTCACCGGCGTCGACCGCGGCGCGCAGCTCCATGCCCGTGCCCACCAGCGGCGACTCGCTGCGCAGCAGCGGCACCGCCTGACGCTGCATGTTGGCGCCCATCAGCGCGCGGTTGGCGTCGTCGTGCTCGAGGAACGGGATCAGCGCCGTGGCGACCGACACCATCTGCCGCGGTGAGACGTCGATGTAGTCGACGCCCACCGGGGAGATGTAGTCGACCTCGCCGCCCTTGCGGCGGACGAGGACGCGCTCCTCCTGGAAGTTGCCGTCGTCGTCGAGCGGCGCGTTGGCCTGCGCGATGACGAAGCGGTCCTCCTCGTCGGCGGTGAGGTAGTCGATCTGCTCGGTGACCCGGCCCTCGCTGACCTTGCGGTACGGGGTCTGGATGAAACCGAACGGGTTGACCTGCGCGAACGTGGACAGCGACCCGATCAGGCCGATGTTCGGGCCCTCAGGCGTCTCGATCGGGCACATCCGGCCGTAGTGGCTGGGGTGCACGTCGCGGACCTCGAAGCCCGCGCGCTCACGGGACAGACCACCCGGGCCCAGCGCCGACAGGCGACGCTTGTGCGTGAGGCCGGCCAGCGGGTTGTGCTGGTCCATGAACTGCGACAGCTGCGACGTGCCGAAGAACTCCTTGATCGCCGCCACGACGGGACGGATGTTGATCAGGGTCTGCGGCGTGATCGCCTCGACGTCCTGCGTGGTCATCCGCTCGCGGACGACGCGCTCCATCCGGGACAGGCCGACGCGGACCTGGTTCTGGATCAGCTCGCCGACCGTGCGCAGGCGCCGGTTGCCGAAGTGGTCGATGTCGTCGGTCTCGACGGGGACCTCGATGCCGCCGTTGCCCTCGGCGTCGGCGCCGACCGTCATCGTGGTCTCACCCGCGTGGAGCCGGACGAGGTACTCGATGGTGGTGGCGATGTCCTCCTCGGTCAGCGTGCCGACCGAGTTGTCGAGGGTGAGGCCGAGCTTCTTGTTGGCCTTGTACCGGCCGACCTTGGCGAGGTCGTAGCGCTTGTCCTTGAAGAACAGGTTCTCCAGCAGGGTCTGCGCGCTCTCGCGGGTGGGCGGCTCGCCCGGCCGCAGCTTGCGGTAGATGTCGAGCAGCGCCTCGTCCTGCCCGGCGGTGTGGTCCTTCTCGAGCGTGGCCATGATCGTCTCGGAGAACCCGAAGCGGGCCTGGATCTGCTCGGCCGTCCAGCCCAGCGCCTTCAGCAGCACGGTGACCGGCTGGCGACGCTTGCGGTCGATGCGGACACCGACGGTGTCGCGCTTGTCGACGTCGAACTCCAGCCAGGCACCCCGGCTCGGGATGATCTTGACGGAGTAGACGTCCTTCTCCGTCGTCTTGTCGATGCTGTGATCGAAGTAGACGCCGGGCGACCGGACGAGCTGGGAGACGACGACACGCTCGGTGCCGTTGATGATGAACGTGCCCTTGTCGGTCATCACGGGGAAGTCACCCATGAACACCGTCTGGCTCTTGATCTCGCCGGTGGTGTTGTTGGTGAACTCCGCGGTGACGAACAGCGGCGCACCGTAGGTCATGTCCTTGTCCCGGCACTCCTCGACCGAGGCCTTGACCTCGTCGAAGCGCGGGTCGGAGAAGGACAGCGACATCGAGCCGGAGAAGTCCTCGATCGGGGAGATCTCGGTGAGGATCTCCTCCAGGCCGCCCATCGGGTTCTCGTCGCCGGCATCGATCCGTCGCTGGAACCACGCCTCGTTGCCGACCAGCCACTCGAAGGACTGGATCTGCAGGTCGAGGAGGTCGGGCACCTCGAGGGGCTCGCGGATCTTCGCGAAGGTGACCCGGGTAGGCGCCCCGGGGAAACTCGGGTTGGCCGAGACGGCCGCGGGCACGTGGGTCGCGAGGGGGCTGGTGGCGCGGGACGAAGCCAAGATGCGTCCTTCCGAGAACTGCGCTCTCGTCTGGCGGGCACCGGCTCCATCGCGCTACCGTCTGCTCGTCCGGCCCGGGCGGGAGGTCCGGGTCGAACGTGCTCGCGGATGCAGGATCCGGCGCACGCCGTCTGTTGTCATGGCGCAGCCGCCGACCCAGACGCGCGAGGGCACCGAAGGGATCTCCCGATGGGGGGACTCCGCCTGAGCGCACGCGTGGCTGGACGAGGGCAGCGCAAAGAGGCAGTCTAGCTGCAAATGCAGCGGCTGTCGAGACAGGTCACCGAGACAACCATCGAGACCTAAGAGTGACTTGACCGGCGCACCGCGTCAAGACTCTACGCGGCGGTAAATGGTCCTTTTCGCGGGATGACCGGCAGGAACGTCCCGTGGTAGACGCCACGGCCGCGCGACAGGCCGCTGAGCCAACCGCCCATCGACCGATACTGCCACGTCCGTCGCCCGCACCCGTTCGTGGCCCCGTCCACCCGGCCGGGTGGTCCTTGACACACCGACGTGGCCGCCGAAGGCTCGACGGCGATCAGGTTCGCGTCCTCGACGGCGGCAACGGGTCTCGGCGTCGGCGGCCGCCCGACGAGGAGACAACGATGTCCCACATTCCCTCCATGGCCGACCTGCTCGGCGCCGACACCCCCTCCAACTGGGGCCGCTGGGGCCCGGACGACGAGCTCGGTGCGCTCAACTACCTCGACGCGGCCGAGGTGCTGCGCGGCGTGCGGCACATCCGCACGGGCGAGGTCTTCACCCTGCAGATCCAGATGGGCCGCACGGACGGTCCTGGCGACCCGCTGTGGCCCGGGCGGGAAGGCATCAAGCGGCAGAACGTCCTCGACGAGAGCACGTGGGACGGCGAGGGCGCCCCGCAGTTCCCCGGCGGCCTGCACTACGCGGACGACACGGCTCTGATCTTCCTGCAGGGCTCCACGCAGTACGACGCGCTGGGCCACGTCTGGTACGACGGCAAGCTCTGGAACGGCTACGACGCCCGGTCGACCGTCGGCGGGATGGACAAGGCCTCGGTGCTGCCGATCGCGGAGAAGGGCGTGGTGGGGCGCGGGGTGCTGGTCGACATGGCCCGGCACCGTGGCAAGGACTGGCTGGACAAGGGCGAGACGTTCGACCACGAGGACCTGGAGGCCGCGGCGAAGGCCCAGGGCGTCGAGATCGAGCCGCACGACGTGCTCTGCGTGCGCACCGGCTTCATGAAGTACTGGTACGAGCTCAACGACAAGAAGGAGTTCTACGACGGCTTCAACGAGCCGGGGCTGACCTACTCGCGTGAGCTCGTGGAGTGGTTCAAGGGCCGGGAGATCCCCAACCTCGTCACCGACACGATCGCCAACGAGGTGACCTACGAGCCGGGCACCGGTGTCGCCCTGCCCCTGCACTGCGCGCTGATGCGCAACCTGGGCGTGGCGCTCACCGAGATCGCCTGGCTCGACGACCTGGCCGACGCGTGCGCCGCCGACGGCCGGTGGAGCTTCCTCTACGTCGCCGCCCCGCTGAAGGTCGTCAACGGCACCGGCGCGCCGGTCAACCCGGTGGTGATCCGCTGACATGGGCGGCTACGACGAGCGGCCGTGGCTCGCCCGGTACGACGAGGGCCAGCCGTCCGACATCGAGCCCGAGTTCACCGACGCGCTGGCGATGTTCCGCGCCTCGGCGGAGCGCAACCCCGACGGCGACATCCTCCGCTACTTCGACGGCCGGATCACCCTGCGCGAGCTCGACGAGCTCTCCGACGCGTTCGCGGCCGGCCTGCTCGACGCCGGTTTCTCCGCGGGCGAGCGGGTGGCGCTGTACCTGCAGAACGTGCCCCAGTTCGTCATCGCGCTGGTGGGCACCTGGAAGGCGGGCGGGATCGCCGTCAACATCAACCCGATGAACCGGGCGCGCGAGCTCGACCTGCTGCTGCGCGACTCGGGCGCCACGGTGCTGGTGTGCCTGCAGGGCCTGTACCGCGACGTCGCGGAGTCGGTGGCCGGCGACGCCGGCGTCACCACGGTGATCACCACGTCGGAGCTGGAGTACCAGACGCGGGACGACCCGCGGGTCTTCTCCGGGACGGAACGCATCGACCTGCCCGGCACCGTCGACATGGCCGGGCTCATCGACCGGTTCCGCGGGCACCGTCCACCGCCGGTGTCCTTCTCCCCCGGCGACACCGCCGTCCTGACCTACACCTCCGGCACCACCGGGCCCCCGAAGGGCGCGATGAACACCCACGGCAACGTGGTGTTCAACAGCCAGGCCTACCGGCAGTGGTGCGGCCTCGGCCAGGACGACGTGGTGCTCGGGGTCGCCCCCCTGTTCCACATCACGGGCCTGATCTCGCACGTCACGCTCTCGCTGTTGCTCGGGGCACCGCTGGTGCTGTTCTGCCGCTTCGAGCCCTCGCTCGCGATCGAGACGATCCGCGACGAGCGTCCGACGTTCACCGTCGGGTCGATCACGGTCTTCATCGCACTGATGAACGCGCCCGACGCGGAGCGGGACGCCCTCACGTCCCTCACGAAGATCTGGTCGGGAGGGGCGCCGATCCCGCCGTCCACCGTCACGGCGTTCTCCGCGACCTTCGGGCAGTACATCCACAACATCTACGGGCTGACCGAGACCACCTCCCCGTCGCACGGCGTGCCGCCGGGGGCCGAGGCGCCGGTCGACAAGGCCTCCGGCGCCCTCTCGGTCGGCGTCCCCATCTACAACACCGTGGTGCGCATCGTGGGCGACGACGGCAAGGACGTCCCGCCCGGCGAGATCGGCGAGATCGTCACGACCGGCCCGCAGGTCGTCCCCGGCTACTGGAACAAGCCCGAGGAGACGGCGGCCGCGCTCCCGGGGGGTGCGCTCCACACCGGCGACGTCGGGTACATGGACGACAACGGCTGGTTCTACATCGTCGACCGCAAGAAGGACCAGATCAACGCGGGCGGCTACAAGGTGTGGCCCCGCGAGGTGGAGGACGTGCTGTACGAGCACGAGGCCGTGCGGGAGGCCGCGGTCGTGGGCGTCCCGGACGAGTACCGGGGCGAGACGGTCAAGGCGTTCGTCAGCCTCCGCCCCGGCCGGACCGTGAGCGCGGAGGAGCTCATCGCCTTCGCCAGGGAACGGATGGCGGCCTACAAGTACCCCCGGCAGGTGGAGTTCCTCGACGAGATCCCGAAGACCGTGACGGGCAAGCTGCTGCGCCGGGAGCTGCGCACCCGCGAGCAGGAGTCCTGACACCGACACCCCGCCCCCGCCCGCGACTCGCGCACCCGAACCGGGCGACTCGCGGGCCGGGGT
>NZ_JAAXKY010000060.1 GCF_012911925.1 Pseudonocardia xinjiangensis
CACCCCCGCCGTCCCCGGCCGAGCCGGCCCGCACCGTCCACTTCCACGATCCGCGCGCGCCCTCGGCCACCACCGTCGTGCCGTCGGTGTTCGTCGCCGCCCGCAACCCGTTGGCGCAGCTGCTGCTCGTCCGGCGCTGCGACAGCGGATCGTGGGAGCTCCCGGGCGGGCGGGTCGACGTCGGGGAGAGTGCCGTGTCCGCCGCTGTGCGCGAGACCGCCGAGGAGGCCGGTGTGCAGGCAGAGGTCACCGGGCTCGTCGGGATCTACACCGACCCGGCGCACGTCGTGCGCGCCGTGGACGGGAGCGTCCGCCAGCAGTTCGTCGTGGTCCTGCAGGCCCGCGCCGTCGGAGGCACGCCGGCCCCCGACGGCAGGGAGACGTGCGAGGCGAAGTGGGTGGCACCCCGACACGTGCGGGGCATGCCGATCGACCCGCCGGTCCGGCGCTGGATCGACGACGCGCTCCACGAGGGCGCTCCGCCACGCCTGGCGTGACCGGACCACCCGTCCACCGTTCGAGAACCAGGAGGACCGGATGGCCACCACCGCTCCGGAACGGGCTGCCGCCGAGGGGATCCGGCCGCCGAGCGTCGCGGAGTGCGTCGACCGCGGGAGGGCCGCCCGCGTCGCCGCCCCACGCTCCGCGCACGACCGGCGCTGCCTGGCCGGCCCGCGCCCGGATCCGGTCGAGGTACTGGCCGAGCAGGACGGGTCGCGCGAACCGGACCTGCTCCCGATCCGATACGGGCGGATGGCCGCCTCGCCCTCCGCGTTCTTCCGCGGCGCGGCTGCTGTGATGGCCTGCGACCTGGCCGGCTCGCCGGTGTCCGGTATCGACGTCCAGCTCTGCGGTGACGCGCACCTGTCCAACTTCGGGTTCTTCGGCTCACCCGAGCGGCGGCTGGTGTTCGACATCAACGACTTCGACGAGACGCTGCGCGGGCCGTGGGAGTGGGACGTCAAGCGGCTGATCACCAGCCTCGAGGTGGCCGGCCGCGACCGGGGGTTCCGCGCCGCCGACCGCCGGCAGATCCTCCGCACCGCCGCCCGCGAGTACCAGCGAGCCATGCACTCGTTCGCCGGCATGCCCACCCTGGAGGTCTGGTACGCCCGTGCGGACGTCGAGGAGATCCGCCGGCGCTACGAGTCCCAGCTCGCCGCCACCGGGCGCAAGCGTCTGGCCCGCGGGCTGGCCAAGGCGCGCACCCGCGACAACCTCGGCGCTCTGCGCCGGTTCACGAGCATGAAGGACGGGCGCCTGCGGCTCGTCGCCGAGCCGCCCCTCGTCGTGCCGGTGCGGGACCTGTACCCGGACGTCGCGGCTCGAAGCGACCTGGAGCGCGACATCGACGAGCTGCTGCGCAGCTACCGCGCGAGCCTGCCGCCCGAGCGACGAGCCCTGTACGACCAGTACCGGCCCGTCGACGTCGCCCGCAAGGTCGTGGGCGTCGGGAGCGTCGGGACCCGCTCGTGGATGATCCTGTTCCTGGGCCGCGACGCGGGCGACCCGCTGTTCCTGCAGGCCAAGGAGGCCACTGCGTCGGTGCTGGAGCCGTACCTCGGCGCGGCGGAACAGCCCAACCACGCCGAGCGGGTGGTGGTCGGCCAGAGGCTCATGCAGACCGTCGGCGACATCCTGCTGGGGTGGCAGCGCGTGTCCGGGGTCGACGGGCAGGAACGCGACTTCTACCTCCGCCAGCTGCGGGACTGGAAGGGCTCGGTGGAGGTCGAGGAGATGGTCCCCGCCGGAATGCGGATCTACGCCCAGCTGTGCGCGTGGACCCTCGCCCGTGCGCACGCCCGCACCGGCGACCGCATCGCGATCGCGGCCTACCTCGGCTCCTCGAAAACGTTCGCGGATGCGGTCACCGACTTCGCGCAGGTGTACGCGGACCGCAACGAGCGCGACCACGCCCTTCTGCTGAAAGCGATCGCGGCTGCCCGCGTCCCGGCCGAGCTGGGGGTCTAGCTGTAGTGCCCATGAGCGTTGTTGACGGCGTGTCGGCCTGAGGACATCTGTCCCCCCAGTGATCACGGAGGCTCTGCCGACCGCGTCTCTCTGCGCGACCCCTTTACGCGGCGAGGTGCAGGAGTGGTTTTCGGCGGGGTCTTCGCAGAGGGTCGATCCAGGCCGGGGGGATCAACTCGGGCAACCCGTCGCGGATACGGACTTCCCACTCGGAATGGTGCTGGAGGCGGTGGCAGGCCCGACAGAGCATCACGCAGTTGTGCAGGGCCGTGTCACCACCGTCCTGCCAGGCCTTGATGTGGTGGACCTCGCACCACGACGGCGGCCGCCCGCACCCGGCGCACCCGCGGTCACGCGCGGCGATCGCGCGGCGCAGCCCGTCGGGAATCGTGCGGGTGACCCGCCCGACGTCAAGGGGCTGGCCCTTCCCGTTGAGCACGACCGGCACGACCCTCGCGTCACAGGCCAGCATCCGCAACGACTCCGGCGACAACGTGCCCCCGAAGTCCAAACAGGCGGCGCGGGCCCGGTTCTCCAGATCCTCCAGCCGAACCAACACATTCAGGTGCGGGCGCCGCCCGCCGCACTCGGGCACGTCACCGTGGTCGAGCACATACCCACACACATCCGCGAGGGCTTCGGCCTGACGTTGCGCGGTACTGCGCTGCTCATCACCGGTGGCGGGCCGGGCGTGGGCGTCGACCACGGTGGCAATGGCATCGAACATC
The DNA here is from genome assembly GCF_012911925.1 of Pseudonocardia xinjiangensis. Lineage (GTDB taxonomy): Bacteria > Actinomycetota > Actinomycetes > Mycobacteriales > Pseudonocardiaceae > Pseudonocardia > Pseudonocardia xinjiangensis. The sequence continues at coordinate 2,700 of NZ_JAAXKY010000060.1, forward strand.
GCCGCGTCATCGAACCGGCCCTTCAACGCGCCGCCAGCCTTCCCACGGTGACGCACCAGGTGCAACTCGTTGACCGGCGCGGGCGGCCGGTCATCAGGCTCGGGCCCGTCCTCGTCAAGGGCCTCGACCAGCGCGGTACCCCAGGCCTGCAGCTCCGACGGCGTATAGACGGCCGCTTTGTCGGCGAGTTGGGCTTCGGCACCCGCCCACACCTGCGGGCTGAGCCGTTCCGCGGCCGGGCTCGCCAACACGCGGGCGATCACCGCGACGTGCCGCAGACCCGTGGCGCCGGCGGCGAACACCTCGGCCGTAGCCGCCAACCGGGCGGGTAGCGCGGTGCCGTCGAGCCCCACCTGCGGGCAGACCTGTTCGGCGGCGACCACCCGCTGGCGGGCCTCGAACCGCTCCCACCCCAGCAGATCCCCCAACGCCGCCGGCGTGGACGTGTAGCCGCGCTCGGCGAACGTGCCCCGTCGCTCCAGCGTGGCCACGGTGGCAACGGTGAGCCGGTCCAACCGCCTGCTGGTGCCCTCGCACAAGGTGAGCACCGACAGCAGCTCGTCGTCGGTGGCGGCGTCGGTGGCCGCGGACAGCGCGTCGATCGCCTCCACCAGGAGGCGATGCGCGGTGGTGAGCGGGCTGTCCGACACCCCTCCATCGTACTCGAACACATGTTCGAATTAATGTTGGTCGTCGCAGGTCAACAGCCGTTCAGCGCTCGTGACAGTGGCCGCCGGCACGGTGATCCGCCGCTGCGGACGGCGGCACCGGCGGGCGCACGGCCGCGAGCGACCGGTCCCGCCGGACCCGCACCGGCCACCGGTCGGGTTTCGACTCCGTCCACGCCGCATCGACGACCACACCCGCCTGGCCTACGCCGAGATCCACCCCGACGAGAAAGCCCACCGCGGCCACCCACTCATCAGCCGGGTCAAGAACCCGCCTGGGCATTACATCTAGCGCTCGGCGGGCCCGGCTTCCCGGATCGGACGGTGAGGTCTCAAACCTGCCAGCCATCGAAGGTCATCGCTGCTGAGCTGGGCGCGGGCCCACAGCCACCACCCCTACCGCCGTCCCCGCCGTCCCGCCACGATCACCGCTGATCGGTTGGCTGGCCGTACTCTCCGTGATGGCGGGGATCTTCTACAGCAACCCATCACGCGGCAGAAGCCCCTCCGCCGTCGGAGGGGCTTCTGCTCAGCGTGGTGACCGGGGAGGTCAGCGGCGCTTCGTGCCCGCGCCCGAGCCCGGGGCGTCGGCCTCGGCCAGCTCCAGCTCGGCGGTGGCCTGCACGAGCTCGAGCAGTGCCGGGTCCAGTCCGGGTGCGAACTCCTCCGGACGCTCCACCGCGATGTCCATCGGGAATCCCTCGGGCCGCTGCTCGGTGGTCAGCGACGCACCGTTCGAGGCGGCGGGAGCGGAGCCTCGGTAGATCTTGCCGGCCTCGGACAGGTTGTCGAGGCTGAACGTGTACTGCTTGAGGTGCAGCCCCTGGTCGAGCAGCTTCTTGACCTCCGGGAAGCGCTCGGCGTCGGTCTTCGGGATCGGCAGGGTCTTGCCCCAGTTGACGCCCAGGGTCTCCAGCGCCTTCGCGTAGGCGTTCTCGTGTGCCTGGTCGCGGACGATCAGGTAGGCCACCGTCGAGCGGGCGGTCTTGTTCTTGGTCATCTCGTAGATCCGGCACTTCTGCAGCCGGCCGGTGGACTCGAGCATGAGGTTGTAGAGCAGGTCGAGCACCAGGTTGCCGCTGTTGTAGACATACGAGCCCGACCACGGGTTGCCCGCGGCGTCCACGGGCAGGGCGCCCTGGGCGCCGACGAGGTAGTGGTGGATGTTGCCCATGCTCATCGCGTCGGCCAGCGGGGTCGCGCCGCCCTTGCCCGGCTCGTCGAGGGGCTTCTTGGCCGAGCCCTTGTAGCGCGGCGATCCGTCGGTGAGCCGGGCGATGGTGGTGGCGATCAGCTCGACGTGGCTGATCTCCTCCGTCCCCACCCCGTAGAGCAGGTCGCGGTAGGGCTTGGCCGCCGCTCCGCGGAAGTTGAAGCTCTGGAAGAGGTACTGCATCATCGTGCGCATCTCGCCGAACTGACCGCCGAGCCCTTCCTGCAGGGCGTTCGCGGCGGCGGGATCCGGCTCGTCGGGGACGATCTCGTTGATCAGACGCTGAACGTTCATGAACATGTGCGACGTCCTTGTCATCGGCCTGTTGGGGGACGACCCCGGGATGCCCGGTTTGCGGCGCCTCACCCATCCCGGGCCGGGCAACGCCCGTACCGGGTGACGTCAGGACAGCTGTCGTAGCGTCGACCACATGACCGATCTCCCCACGCCGCGCGTCCGGCCTGCGGACGACGGCGACGTCGAGGCCGTGTTCGAGCTGGCCGCCGACATGGCCGTCTCGTTCACCGTCGAGCCGGCGGCGTTCCGTCGAAGCTTCGCCGCCGTCCTGTCCGCCACCGATGCGCACGTGCTGGTGGTCGACGTCGACGGGCAGGTCGGTGGCTACCTGCTGGGGTTCGAGCACCCGGCCTTCTTCGCCAACGGGCCGGTGGCCTGGGTCGAGGAGATCGCCGTCCACGAGAGCCTGCGGCGCCGGAACCTCGGCTCGCGACTGATGGCCGCGTTCGAGGACGGGGTGCGCGGGCGGGGCGGCAGGCTGGTCGCCCTCGCGACGACCCGAGCGGACAGCTTCTACGAGGCGATCGGCTACGACCGGCACGCCACGTACTTCCGCAAGATCCTCTGACCGGCGTGCTCAGCCGGTGACCTGGGCGCTGGGGGAGACCCGCGGGATGTTGACCACCAGGTCGAAGGCGTCGAGCACCGGCGTCGGCTGGTAGATGTCCATGACCCGGATGCTGTCGGGCCCCGCGACCCGACCGCGAGCGCCACGAAGGTCCACGACGCTCAGCCCCGAGAGCACCGCCTCGATGCTGCCGTCCGCGGGGGGCCCGAGCTCGGCACCCGCTATCTCGACACCACCCGGAGCGACGGGGTTGGCCCGGCGCGTCGTCGTTGTGCCCCCGGTGCTGGTGACGGCCACCGCCACGTAGGCGTCACCGAGCCGGTACGCCAGGTGGGTCCCGGCGACGGACAGCTCGAACCCCGGCATGGTGAAGGGGGCCCGCTGGATGTGGTTGTTGGCGGCGCCGATGACGATCTTCGCGTCCGGCCCGAAGCGGTCGAGCAGCCAGAACACCGACTCGGCCATCCCGCGGTCACGTGCGGAGACCGGGGGATGGGCGGTCGACCCGGCGAGGATCTGCGCTGCCTGGCTGCGCAGGCCATGGTCGAGCAGGCAGGCCAACCGCAGTTCGTGTCGCACGACGTCGTGGGCGTCTCGGGCGGCCGTGCCCTGCGTGGCGTCGAACCACACGGCCAGATCGGCGAGGCCGGCGGTCACGGCGTCGCGGTCGGCCCGGTCGAGCTGCGTGTAGGCGGCCAGCGCCGTCAGGGTCGACTCGCTCGCGTACTTCTCGACCCGGTTGATCAGCTCGTCGACCAGCGGGACGGCGCCGGGGTCGGCACCGTCCACGTAGCGCCGGATGTTGCGCAACGCGGGCAGTGGTGAGGCGGCCGAGCCCGGGACGTCGAGTCCGGCGAACGGCACGGACGCCGACCTCATCCAGCTCAGGTGGGCGCGCATCTCCGGGCACCGGCCCATCCGGTAGGTGATGCCCCGGTCGGCAACGGTGTCCAGGTCGCCGGGGCCGCCGCGGACCCAGGAGTCCACCTCGAGCCCCTCGCTGAACCCGGACTCCATCGCGAAGGCCGTGAACCCGCATCGCTCCACCAGGAACCGCAGCAGGCGGTGTCGCAACCAGTAGTACTCGCGGACGAAGTGCGCGCTCTCGCCGATCGCGACGACCCGCGCGGCGCGGAAGCGGGCGGCCAGCGGTTCGAGGTCGTCGAAGGGCGTGTCCGGGTCCAGCGTGGCCAGGGGGAGCGCATGGTCGGCGGTGTAGCCGGCAAGGGCGGTCGACACCGGGGCAAGCTACGGCACCCGTGGCGCGACTGATCGCCCGACGGTGGATCGGACCACCCTGGACGCGGTGCCGGTGGAGGCGGGACGCTGGTACGCGGACCAGGGGGGACTGGATGAGCACACCGACAGTCGCGGACAAGACGATCCCCGTCGTGCGAGGGCTGCCCGTCGTGGGCAGTGTCGCCGACCTCGCGCGGGACCCGGCGGCGTTCTTCGTCCGCAGCTATCTCGAACACGGCCCGGTCTTCCGCGTCCGCGCCCTCAACCGGACGCTGACCGTGCTCGCGGGGCCGGAGCTCGCCCGCTGGATGGGCTCGCGTGACGGCCAGGCGAGCCTGCGGTCCAAGGAGGTGTGGCAGGGGCTCGTCGACGAGTACGGCGCCACGCGGACGCTCACGGGGGTCGACGGTCCCGAGCACCGCAGGCTGCGGGAGGTCATGCGTCGTGGGTACTCGCGCGAGGCGCTGCGGGGCAGGCTCGACGACGTCGTCGCCATCACCGACGGCTGCCTCGACCAGGACTGGCGGGCCGGGACGGCGGTGCCGGTGGTCACCGCGATCCAGTACATGGTGACGAGCCAGCTCGGGATCCTGCTCACCGGCCACGCGCCGCGCGAGTACGTCACGGACATCCGGACGGTGATCCTGTACATCCTCAACGCACTGGTCACCGAGCAGCGTCCGGCGATCGTGCTCAAGCGGCCGAAGTACCGGCGGGCCAAGGCGCGCGTCAACGAACTCGGCCGGCAGATGATCCGGGACCATCGCAACCGGCCGGCCGCCGTCGGGGACGCGCGCACGCTCGTCGACGACATCATGGACGCCCACGACCGCGATCCGTCACTCGTCTCGGCCGACGACCTCGTCCTCGCCCTCACCGGCCCCTACGTCGCGGGTCTCGACACGGTGGCGAACACCCTGTCCTCGCTGGTCTACGCCGTCCTGAAGCACCCCGAGGTGCTCGAGCGGGTCCGGGCCGAGGCCGACGCCGTGTTCGCCCGCGGTCCCGTCACGGATGCGTCCCTCGCCGACATGCCGTCCATCAACGGGGCCGTGATGGAGGCGATGCGTCTCTACCCGATCGCCGTCGCGCAGCCGCGGGTCGCCGATCGGGACTTCGAGTACGCGGGGTACCGGATCCGGGAGGGTGAGCCGGTGTACTGCGCGGTCACCGTCCCGCACTTCCTGCCCGAGTTCTTCCAGAACCCGCAGGCGTTCGACATCGACCGCTTCAGCCCCGAGCGGCGCGAGCACGCCACCCCCGGTGCGTACGCGCCGTTCGGCAAGGGCCCGCACACGTGTCTCGGCAAGGGCATCGCCGACGTGCAGATGACTCTCACGGCGGCGCGCCTGTTCCACCGGCTCGACCTGGCTCTCGATCCGCCCGACTACGTGCTCCGGCGCAAGGCGGCCCCGACCCCCGGCCCGACGATGGGCTTCCGCGTCCGGGTCACGGAGGTGCGTCGTCCCGGGGTGTCCCCGGAGAGGTGACCGGAGCGCCGCAGGCGACGGCTACCGGGGTTCGGCGTTCTCGGTCGTCGTGGTGTGCGGATCGGGGAAGCCGGCCGCGTCCCCGTTGATCAGCGCGTTGGTGAGCTCCGCGATCCGGGATCGCTGAACCGGCTTGGACTCCGCGCCGAGGGCGAGATGGTGGAGCGTGCCGACCAGGGCGAGGGCGAGCGCCGCGGGAACGGCGGTGGCGGGCAGCCGGCCGATGCGCTGCTCCTGGGTGAGGTAGTGGCTGATCGCCTGCTCGACGGCATCGAGCCCGGCTGCGGTGTCGCCCAGAACGGCGCGGACCCGGCCGGCCAGTCCCGGTCTGGCGGAGAGCAGCTGCACCTGCGCCAGCAGGGCGTCCGGTGGCGTCGCGGTGAGGGCGTCGGTCAGGTTCCCGGCCACGGTGCCGGTGCCGGCGCGCCCCGGCAGGTGGGCGGCCTGCGCGCACAGCAGGAAGGCGCGGTCGACGGCGTACGCGGCGAGGAAGTCGTCGAGATCGGGAAAGTGGGCGTACAGCAGTCCGGTGGCCACCCCGGCTTCGCGGGTGATCGCCCGGGTGGTGAGGCGGGCTGTTCCGTCGCGGACGATCACGCGTTCGGTGGCGGCGAACAGTTGCTGCCGGACCTCGGGGATCGCGATGCCACGGGGCATGACCTGAGTGTAGGTCCCCAGGCACGTGCATCCCGCCTCCTTGCGCCGAGTATGAACAAATGCTCATACTAAGTATGAGCGATCGCTCATTTCGCGTCCGAGGAGATGACGGTGGATCACGGCGAGCACGGCACGAACGGCCGAGGACGAGCGGGGCGGGCGCTGATCGCCGGTGCTGGGATAGCCGGGCTGGCCACGGCGACGCGGCTCGGTCGCATCGGGTGGGAGACGCTGATCGTCGAGCGCGCGCCCGGCCGGCGCAGCAGCGGCTACCTGGTGAACCTGGTCGGACCGGGCTACGACGCGGCCGAGCAGCTCGGCATCCTTCCCGAGCTAGAGGCTCGTGACCTGGGAACCTTCACCTCGATCCTGGTGAAGGCAGATGGGCGGCACAAGTTCGCCGTCCCCCAGTCGGTCGTACAGGCCGCGCTGGGCGGTCGGGCCGTCACCGTGTTCCGGGGAGATCTCGAGTCCGCCTTGTACCGAGCGGTGCAGGACGACATCGAGATCCGCTTCGCCACCACCGTCGCTCGCGTCGAGGACGGTGACGACGGGGTTTCGGTGACCCTGAGCGACGGGAGCACGGAGCGGGTCGACCTCCTCGTGGGCGCCGACGGACTGCACTCCGGTGTCCGCGCTGCGGTGATCGGGGCCGAGCGGGACCTCCGCGTCGATCTCGGGCTCGTCGTGGCCGCGTTCCCGCTCGACGACGCTCCGGCGAGCGTCCCGGACGCGTCCGGCACCACGTTCATCGGACCGGGCCGCACCGCCGCGGTGATCAACTTGGGTTCGGAGCGGTCGTCGGCGTTCTTCACCTACCGGTGTCCCGACCCCGACGCCGAGCTGGCGCGCGGGGCTGCTGACGCGCTCGCCGCGGCGTTCGGCGACCTCGGTGGCGGCGTGCCCGACGCCCTGCGTCAGCTCGCGGCCAACCCGTCAGCCGCGTACTTCGACTCGGTCAGCCAGATCGTCGCGGACCGGTGGAGCAGCGGCCGGGTCGTGCTGCTGGGTGATGCCGCCTGGTGCGTCACGCTGTTCGCCGGCTACGGCGCCACCCTGGCCATGACGGGCGCCGATCGACTCGGCACCGCCCTGGAGGATGCCGCGGACATCGGTGTCACCGCCGCGCTCGACCGGTGGGAGGCCGCGCTGCGCCCGACGATCACGAAGCGGCAGGCGGCGGCCCGGGCGGGGGTGCGCCAGTACGCCCCGCCCACCCACGCGCACGTCTGGCTCACCGACATGACGATGCGCGCCATGCTCATCCCCGCGGGAGCTCAGCGCCCGGTGACGCCGTCGAGCACCTGACGCAGCAGGTCGGCATGGCCGTTGTGCCGGGCGTACTCACCGATGAGATGCACGTAGACCATGCGCAGGGACATCGGGTCGCCGCGGAAGTCGAACTCGTGGTCGAGCGGCACCGTCGCGACCGCCTCATCCCCGAGGCGCCACTCCTCGCACAGAGCCGGCACCTCGTGCTCGGCGCGAGCCGGGTCGACCAGGTCGAAGTCCGTGTTGTTGCCCGGGCCGCCGTGCAGTGGCGGTACGTCCTGCCCGGCGACTCGCTGCCTGAGCCAGATCCGCTCGACCTTGGCCAGGTGCCGAACGAGCCCCAGCAACGACAACGTCGACGGTGGCACCGGCCGCGCGGCGAGCTGCTCGCCGGTCAGGCCAGCGCAGATCCTGAGCAACGTCGCCCGGTGGTGGGCCAGGTAGCTCTCCAGGATGGGCCGTTCCGCGCCCGTCAACGGTCCGGCTGTCAGCAGGCCGGGTGCAGGGGCGGGCGCAGGCGATGTCCAGGTCACCGCAGCATTCTTCCGTGCCGGCCACCGGGCACGCGGTTCCGGTCAGAGCATGAGGGGCATGCACAGCGGGGGCAGGACGGTCAGGGATCCCACCAGGAGCGGGCCGAACAGCAGAGCGCCTGTGGTGGCGACGCGGGAGAGGCGGGTGCGGACCGGGCCGGGCGGGAACAGCAGGCGTTCCACGCGGTCGGCGACCCCCGTCCCCGCCGCGCCGAGCCCCGGGACCGGGACTCGGCCCTGAGGCGACCGGTCGGGTCCGGACAGGGCGAGCAGCGCGCCGACGACCGTCTCCCGGCCGTGGCGTCGCGCGGCGGCGTCGTCGGCGGCCATCTCCGCCAGCCGGGCGACCGAGGCGGCGCCTTCAGCGAACAGGCGTCTGCCGGGCCGGATCCGCGCCAGTGCGGCGGTGAAGGCGAGCAGTTGGTGGTGGCGTCCGGTCAGGTGGGCCCGTTCGTGGGCCATGACCGCCGCCACCTGGGCCTCGTCGAGCGCCTCCAGGGCGGCGCGCGTGAACACGATGGTGCGGATCCGCCCGGGCAGGCAGTACACACTGCGGTGCTTCACGTCCACCACGAGCGCTCCGCCGGGGCCGCGGGGGGTCCCCCGGGCGGCCAGCACCGCAGCTTCCGCGTGACGGCGGGTGCCGGCGCGAGCCCGACGCAGGTCCAACCCCACCCGCGTGACGACCAGGGCGAGCGCGAGGGTGGTGAGCGTGACTGCCGTGGTCAGGCCGCTCTGCACGATCCCGCGATGTGCATCCCCGACCAGGCCGGCCAGTACGGCGACACAGCAGCCGAGCGCCCCGTCGAGATGGTCCCAACCTTTGGCCAGCCCATCGATGAACATGGCCGCCGCCACCACCCAGGCGCCCAGCACGCTGACCATGGTGGTGATCCACGCGGCCATCCCCCATGCCGGAGCGACCCCGGCGCGCGTGGCCCGCCGCAGCACCGGGGCGCCGGCCACCGTCACCACCACGCTGGAGCCCAGGACGCAGACGGGCAAGCTCATCGAGGTGTCTCGCTGGAGCGGCGGCGCAGGACCTGTTGCAGCCGGGCCAGCTCGTCGTCGGTCATCTCTCCGACGAAGTGGGTGAGCACCGCTTCGGAATCGGTGTCAGTGTTGAGGGCTTGGTGCATCAGCGCAGCGGTGTGTTCGGAGTGGCTGACCACGGTGTGGAAGCGGTGCGCCTTGCCTTCCCGTGCCCGGGTGAGGTGGCCCTTGCGGTAGAGATTGTCCATCGTGGACAGCACCGTGGTGTAGGCGATGGTGCGGTCCTGCTGCAGCTGCTCGAGCACGTCACGGACCGTGCCGGACCCGCCCATCGCCCACAGCCGGTCCATCACCACCGCCTCCAGCTCGCCGAACCCGCGCATGCCGCCTCCAGACATCGACCGTGCTCATCCTGACGCAGCACGGACAGAACTACTACCTCCGTACCGAGGTGGTAGTTCTGGGGGCCGGCCGCGCCGGCAGCCACCCCGCGTGGTCCGCACCACCGCGCCGGGAGCCTGCTGATGACGGCGGCGGGTAGTTCGGGCACGTTGTCCGTGTCACATGTGGGCAGCAAACACTGAACCGGTCGGGCCCGTTGTCCGTACTGATATTGACAGCGAACCATCAGCTTCTCCGGGCCCCGGACGTTGTACTGTCTCCGTACGTAGGCAGTAGATCGACGCGGTGCCGTCGGAGGCCGTGTGGTCATGTCTCGAGGGGGGAGCTATGCAGTTGCTGTACGGAGTCGCCGTACTCGCCGGGGGGCGTGAGATGTTGATGATGATGTACGGGCAGCACCACTGGTCCGACGCCGACGGTGTCGAGCAGCGGTTCGCCGACCTGACCGGCCGCACGGCGGGATGTCAGTGATGGTCGACTCGTTCACGGTGATGATCGCCGTGTTGTTCTCCGGCGTGCTCGCGGTACTGATGATCGGCGCTACCTACGTGCTCTGCCTCCGCCCTGTGCTCAGCGCGCGACGGCAGTACAGCGACCGGCGGCCCGACAACCTCGGCATGGGCACCGGGCTCGCCCGGAGGTTCGTCGAGTGGTCCGTGGAGCCCGACGCCGCACCCGTCCACCAGCGCAACGGCCGGCGCGGGTCCGCGGCCGACTGACTTTCGGCGGGGGACACCGGGGTTGGACGAGTAGTTCACGAGCAACACGAACGGCCGCAGCCCGCGCCGTCGGCTCGGGGAGCGGGCGACTGCACGTGGTGCAGGCCCCACAATCGGGTTCCACGAACCAGTGACGATGATCTGGCTCGACGCGTCACGACCTCGTGGTCGTCCGACCCGAGAGGCCTACCGCGTGCAATCGCCCACCGACGACCTGTCGGTTTCCTCGATGGTCCGTGTCCCCGGCGGCGCCGTCGATCTTCGGGACGACCGCCGCGGCACCCGCTGGCGGGTCGAGATCGCCCCGTTCCTGCTCGGCCGGTATCCCGTCACGACCGAGGGCGGTGCCTCGCCCGTGGTGAACGTCAGCTGGCACGACGTGATCGACCTGTGCAACCTGATGTCGGACCGCTCCGGGCTCGAGCAGGCCTACTCCCGCGACGCCCGGACCGGGGAGGTGACCTGTGACTGGGCCTCCAACGGCTACCGCCTACCCACCGAGGCGGAGTGGCAGTACGCCTGTAAGGCGGGGACCAGCGGATACCGGTACGGGGAGATCGACGACATCGCCTGGTACGCGGACAACTCCGGGGGGCGGCTCCACGACGTGGGCGGCAAGGCGCCCAACCCGTGGGGGCTGTACGACATGCTGGGAAACGTCTGGGAGTGGTGCTGGGACCTCTACGACGAGGAGGTCTACGGCTCCTACCGCATCTTCCGCGGCGGTGGCTGGGCCGAGTCGGCTCGGGGCTGCGGAGCCACGGTCCGTCGCCGCAGCCACCCGTCGTTCGCGATCGACGACCTCGGCTTCCGCCTCGCCCGGACCGCGTGACGGATTCACTCCCGGCCGAAGTGTCGTCCGAGCCGGGCTGCGAGAGCGTCGACGTGTGATCGCGGTGCCCCGTCCCACGAGAGCGACCCCATCCAGTCGACGTCACTCGGTGTTTCGGGGTACCGCACGAAGATGTGCTGGTGAAAGTGGTGCACATTCATTCCGATGATCGCGGAGAAGACGAGTTCCACCGGCAGTTCGGCGCGTAGGGCCCGGGCTGCCAGCCATGCCGCCCTCGCAACGGACTCGGCCTCGCCGGACGTCAACTCGTCCCAGCGGGCGACGTGTCGGCGGCTCTCCACGAAGAGATGGCCCGGGAAACCTCGGCCGTCCGGGTCGGCCGGCCGGTGCGAGACAAGCACATCGCGGTCCTCCCACACCACAGGGCCGACGAGCGGACCGCGTCCGGCGTGCTTTTCACAGATCAGGCAGTCGGCGGCCACAGCCCGGCATCTTCTCCGATCAGAGCCCTCTTCGGCGCGCCCGAAACAGCCAGCCGGCCGCCACGGCAACGCCGATGACGATCGTGGCGATCAGGACCGTGTGTCTCGTCGAGTCCCAGCCGGGGTCCTCGACACCCACGGCGAGGCCGGCCAGCCACAGCGCGACGTTGGGGACAACCGCGATGAGGCCACCCAGGAGCACCGCGACAGCGATCTCGACGGTCCGGGCGTCGCGTCGGACCTGAGGATCACCGGGCCCCATGCGGGGAGTCTGGCCGACGACGATGCCGAGCGCCAGAGCCGTCACAGCTGCTGGTGAGAGCGATCGTCGGCCCTGTGGATCGCGTGGTCCTTCGGAATCAGAGTCGGTATCGGCCTTCGGTGAGTGACCGCAGGACGATCTCCGTGGTCGCCGCGGCGTCGATGTGGCTGGAATCCAGCACGTGTGGCTCGAGGTTGTCGAGGCTGCTGAACTGCTCGTGCAGTGACTGAATCGGTTCGGGATCGGTCAGGGCATCGGCGGCGGTTCGAGCGACGGCTCGACGCAGAGTGGTAGCCCGGTCGGGTCGCAGTACGACGTAGTGCAGTTCGATCACGCTGGTCGTGCTCGCGGCGCGGAACACGTCGAGGAACCAGGGACCGACGACACCATCACAGATCACGTGGTAGCCCCCGGCGGCATAGCCGAACGCACTGTTGGCCAGGACGCCGATCACGGTGCTGTTCTGGCGGTGCGCCTCAGGTAGGTAGGGCGCGATCCAGCCTTGGCGGATGTAGCTCCAGAAGTCGTCGGCATGCAGGTGCACGCTGGGCGAGAGCGCGTCGGCGACCCGCCGGGCGATCGTGGACTTGCCCGCCCCGGGTGGGCCACTCACGACGATCACCCTGCCGGATTCGCCCGAGGTGCTCGGCGGGCGGGTATGGCTGTTGCTCATGTCGCGGATGGTCCTCCACGGTGATGGCGCGTCGATGCCACGATGCGGCGGTGCTACCGCGACAGAGGGCCCTGCTCGTGCTCGTGGCGCTGGTCGTCCTCGTCGGCGCGTACAGCGTGGTTCATGAGCACCTGTACCGGGTGTCGCTGTTCTCGCCGGCGGCGCTGCCCGAGAAGGTGCAGGTCTGCGGCCGGCACTTCGCCATGTCGGGCAATGGCAATGCCATTCTGACGACCAGGCACGCCGTCGATGCCGCCGCGCCGGACCGAGAGCCCCTCCACCGGCTCGGGACCTTCGCGCCGCCCCTGCATCACCGTATGGATATCCTCGGCCGTCCCGACGAATCGGTGTGCGGCATGGAGGTGTTCGTCGGGGACGACGACCGCCTCGCCCAGTACGGGTTGATGGGCGGGCCCTGACCGCGAGACGTGCCTATCGCGGCGATGATCCGGTGTTGCCGCGTCGGAGGCCCGCGTGCTAATTTTCCGGCGAGCCCCGTATGGGCCTACGCATGGAGGTAGCGGCTACTCAGCCACTATAGAGATCGGTACTGCTCCTCGCCGGAGTCGCGGTATCGCTTTCCCAGTGCGTTTGGCCCGCGGGGTTCTTTCGTGCCGTCTCTTGGTGGTGTCGTCCTCCGATCCGATGGATCGATTCGAAAGGGCAGCATGACCGAGGAGAGTTTTGATTTCGACGGGTTCCAGCGCCAGATCATCGCGGAGTTCCGGGCGAACGACGGCCGAGTGGGCGGGATGTTCGAGGGTTCCACGTTGGCCCTCCTGACCACCGTCGGCGCCAGGACCGGCCTGCGCCGGACGAGTCCGCTCGCGTATCTGGAGATCGACGGGCAGCCGCTCGTCGTCGCGTCCGCCATGGGCGCACCCACCCATCCGGCGTGGTACCACAACATCCGGCACAACCCGGCGGTGACGGTCGAGACCGGCACCGAGACCTATGACGCGATGGCGGGAATCCCCGTCGGCGAGGAGCGCGACGCGCTCTTTCGCAAAGTCGTCGAGCAGGCTCCGGGATTCGGGGACTACCGGACCAGGACCACCCGGGTGATTCCGGTGGTGACCCTGCACCGCATCAGGACGGTGCCGGATGCGGATCGGGCACGAGGCCTGGGTGATTTCCTCGTGGAGGGCCACGAGTGGCTGCGCAGTGAGCTGGTCGAGCTTCGTCGTCAGGTGGACGAGATATACGAGGGCCGGGCGGATTCCGTCACCATTGACCGCAGGCCGGACGACCTCGCGCAGCAGATGCGCAGGCGGTGCCTCGAGTTCTGCGGAGCGCTGGAACAACACCACACGGGCGAGAACATAGGCGCATTCCCGATGCTCGCGCAACGGTTCCCCGCGCTCGCTCCGGAACTGGCGAAACTGGGTGAGGAACACGCCGTCGTCGCACGGCTGCAAGGGGAGATCCGCCGGCTCGTCGACGGCTATGTCTCCGGTGAGAGCGACCCCGGACGGCTACGGGACGAGCTCGATCGGCTCGCGTCCGAGTTGGAGGCACATTTCGCCTACGAGGAGCGGACGATCGTCACGGCACTCAACGCGATAGGCCCGGCACCCGACTTCAGCGGAACCTGAGACCCGCCCAGGTCCATGCCTCCGCGTCATGGACACATATCTCTGTGTCAGAGCGCCCTGGAACAGCAACACGGGACCACAACGCTGTCATCGGGCCGCTCGCAGCAGGAAACGGGCGACTCGCGCACCCGAAACGGGCGACTCGCGCGCGCGAAACGGGCGACTCGCGGGGGAGGTCAGTGCTCGTGGACGAGGATGCCTCGGATGTTCTTCCCGTCGAGTAGGTCGCGGTAGCCGTCGTTGATCTCGTCGAGGGTGTACCGGTGGCTGATCAGCTCGTCGAGCTTCAGGTCGCCACTGCGGTAGAGACCGAGCAGGCGGGGGATGTCGTAGAGGGGGTTGCACGCTCCGAACAGCGCGCCCTGCACCTGGCGCTGGTAGGCGACGAGCAGCCCGTCGTACGCCCTCACCTGCTGCTCGCTCACCCGGCCCGCGGCGGTGATCGTGACCCGTCCGCCCTTGCCGGTGATGGCGATCGCGTGCGAGACGACCGTGTCGTCGTTCACCCCCACCGTGACGATGGCGTGGTCGGCGTACTGGCCCCGCGTGGCGTTCTTGATGAACCGCCTGGCCTCCTGCGGGTCGCTGAACGTGTGGGTGGCTCCGAACTCCTGCGCCGTGTCCAGCTTGTACTGCACGGGGTCGACCACGACGACGTTCTTGGCCCCGGCGTAGGCCGCGCCCTGCACCGCGTTGATGCCGACACCGCCGCAGCCGTAGATCACCACGGTCTGCCCGGCCCGGACCCCGGCGGCGTAGACCGAGCTTCCCCAGCCGGTGGGGACGCCGCAGGAGACGAGGGCGGCGAGCTCGAACGAGATGTCGTCGTCCAGCGGGATGCACGAGAACTCGCTGACCACGGCGCGCTGGGCGAAGGCACCGAGCACGCACATGCCGCCGACGTCGAGGCCGTCGCGCGAGTGGAACCGGAAGGTGTCGTCGGGCAGCATCCCGCTGACGGCGTTGCGGCCGGCGTCGCAGAGGTTCTGCCGGCCCGTGGAGCAGTAGCGGCAGGTGCCGCAGACCGGGATGTAGGAGCACACGACGCGGTCACCGGGCCGGACGCGGCGCACCCCGGGGCCGACGGCCTCGACGACGCCGGCCGCCTCGTGCCCGCCGACCATCGGGTAGCGGACCGGCATGTCACCGGTGCGGATGTGGTCGTCGGAGTGGCACAGGCCGGCCGCCTCGAAGCGGACCAGCACCTCGCCGTCCCTGGGGTCGTCGAGATCGAGTTCGACGACGTCCCACTGCTGGTCGGCGCCCCACATCACGGCGGCGCGGGTGGTGGTGGGCATCGGCACTCCCGGAACGTCTCGGCTGACCGGCCTCCCGGAGACGGCCGGTCCGGTCGATCACGAGCGTAGGCCGCGAGCGCGCAGAACCGCTGTCGACGGAGTCACAGCCGTCCCCGGCGGCTCACGCCGTGTGCCCGCGCAGCAGGCTCGTGCCGGAGTGCGACGGGTCGCCGTCCAGCGACTCCGCCGAGACGTCGACGACACCGAACTGGTCGAGAGTCAGGTCCGCGGGCAGCGCGAACGTGCCGCGGAAGCGGGAGCCGTCGACCTCGGGAGCGAGGGCGCCGAGCGAGTACAGCCGCGTCCCCGCAGCGTCCATCAGCCACGCCTCCAGGTAGGCCCCGGGCCGGATCCCGCCGGGATCGTCGACCGTGACCTCGACCTGCCGCATCCCGCCGGACTCCAGGACGTCCGCGCTCCCCGACGCGGCGGGGTCGGCGGCGGCCAGCGGCGCGAGCGGCACCTGCGCCAGCATCGCCGGCCGGGGAGCTCCGGCGAACCCGACACCGAGCACGACGCCCGCGACGAGACCGGCTGCGGCCGTCGCGACGGGCAGGGCCCAGCGCCGCCACCGCGGGCGGGTGGCGCCGGAACGCCCGCCGATACCGCGGTCGGGACCCGAGGGGGACGGGGCCGCGGTGTCGCCCAGCTCGTCGAGCACGGCCTGCCAGACGCGCGCGGGTGGCGGCATCGCGGCGTCCCCGGCCTGCGCCATCGCGACGGTGTCGCGCAGCGCCGCAACCTCCTCGCGGCACAGCGCGCACGCCGTCAGGTGGGCGTCGACCTGCAGGTCGGGCGGTTCTGCGGGCAGCGCGGCGAGAGTGAGCGCGTCAGGGTCGGGATGCCACACCGTCGACCTCCCACCGCCGTCGCAACCGCACGAGCCCTCGCCGCAGATGACTCTTGACCGTGCCCAGCGGCAGCCCCGTCACCGCGGAGATCTGCTGGTGGGTCAGGTCGTCGAAGAATGCCAGCCGCACCACGGTGCGCTGCTGGGGAGGCAGCCGTCCCATCTCGTCGGCGACCACGACAGCGTCGACGACGTGGTCGGGCACCGGTCCCGGGTGCTGGGCCACGGCGGCGTGGGCCGCCCGTTCGGTGATCTTGCGGTCGCGGGCGCGGGCGGCGTACCCGTCGGCGATCTGACGGCGGGTGATGCCGACCAGCCAACCCCCCAGTGAGCCCTTCCCGGGGTCGAACGTCGCGCGCGAGCGCCAGGCCCCGACGAACACCTGCTGGGTGACGTCCTCGGCGTCGTCGTGTCCGGCGAGAGCCCGCGACGCGAGCCCGTACACCACGCGTGAGTGCCGGTCGTAGGCCTCCCGGAGCGCCGCCGGATCACCGGCCCGGAAACGGCGGGCCAGGTCGGCGTCGGTGTCCTCGGCGAGAGCGCCGTCGGTGGCGCGGATCGGCGCAAGGGGCTCGACCTCGGGCCTGACCCGGGCGGCCTCGAGGTCGGTCACCCTGGTCTCACCACGCATCGGAGCATCCCACCCCCGGGCGGTCCTCGCCTGTTCATCGACGACGGCCCCGGCGGGGGTCAGGACGGGGGAGCCGGAACGAGCTCGGTGAGCAGCCCGCGGACCCGGGCGTCGATCTCGTCGCGGATGGGGCGGATCTGCTCGGCACTTCTGCCGGCCGGGTCGGTGAGCTCCCAGTCCAGGTAGCGCTTGCCGGGGAAGACCGGGCAGGCGTCGCCACAGCCCATGGTGACGACGACGTCGGCGGCCTCGACGGCGTCGGTGGTGAGTCGCTTCGGGAACGCCGTGGTCAGGTCGAGGCCGATCTCGGCCATGACCGTGCGCACGGCCGGGTTGATGTCGTCGGCGGGCGCGGAGCCTGCCGAGGTGACCCGGACCCGGCCCTGCGCGTGGTGGTGGAGCAGCGCGGCGGCCATCTGGGACCGGCCGGCGTTGTGCACGCAGACGAAGAGCACCTCGGGAACGGTGGTCGGGTCGTCGGTCACGGGGTTCCTCCGGGCGTGGGGTGGCGGGTCCAGCGCCGGCGGGCGGCGAGGGAGACGTAGACGAGCCCGACGAGCACGGGCACCTCGATCAGCGGGCCGACCACACCGGCCAGCGCCTGCCCGGACGTCACGCCGAAGGTGGCGATGGCCACCGCGATCGCGAGCTCGAAGTTGTTGCCCGCTGCGGTGAACGCCAACGTGGTGGTGCGCTCGTAGCTCAGGCCGATCGCTCGTCCGAGCAGGAACGAGCCGGCCCACATGATCGCGAAGTAGGCGAGCAGGGGGAGTGCGATGCGGGCGACGTCGAAGGGTCGGCTGGTGATGGCGTCGCCCTGCAGCGCGAACAGGACGACGATCGTGAACAGCAGCCCGTACAGCGCGAACGGGCCGATCCTCGGCAGGAACCGGGACTCGTACCACTCCCGGCCCTTGGTGCGTTCGCCCAGCCGGCGGGAGAGGTAGCCGGCGAGCAGTGGGACCCCGAGGAAGATCAGCACCGAGGTTGCGATCTGCCAGGCGGAGACGGCGAGGTCGGCCTGCGGGAGGCCGAGCCAGCCGGGCAGTACGTCGAGGTAGAACCAGCCGAGCCCGGCGAACGCGATCACCTGGAACACCGAGTTCAGCGCGACGAGCACGGCGGCGGCCTCCCGGTCACCGCACGCCAGGTCGTTCCAGATGATGACCATGGCGATGCACCGAGCGAGCCCGACGATGATCAGGCCGGTGCGGTACTCGGGCAGGTCGGGCAGCAGCAGCCACGCCAGTGCGAACATCACCGCCGGTCCGAGCACCCAGTTCAGCAGCAGCGAGGAGACCAGGAGCGGCCGGTCGGCGGTGACGGTGTCGAGCCGGTCGTAGCGGACCTTGGCCAGCACCGGATACATCATGATCAGCAGCCCGAGCGCGATGGGCAACGAGACGCCGTCGACGGCGATCGCGTCGAGTGCCGGACCGAGACCGGGGACGAGACGGCCGGCGGCGAGCCCCACCACCATCGCGGCGAGGATCCAGACGGGCAGGAACCGGTCGAGCGTGGACAGCTTCCCGACGACCGCCGGCGCGGTGGACGTGCTGTCGGCCTCCTGCGTGCTCACGCCGGGACTGTCAGGGCGTCGTCGGGGACGAGCACGGCGGACAGCCGCCGCAACGCCTCGGGCTGGACGCGGTAGTACACCCAGGTCCCGCGCCGCTCCCCGGAGATCAGGCCGGCTTCGCGCAGCACCTTGAGGTGGTGGCTGATCGTGGGGCCGGTCAGGTCGAAGACGTCGGTCAGGTCGCAGACGCAGGCCTCGCCGCCCTCGTGCGACGCGATCAGCGAGAGCAGGCGCAGCCGAACCGGGTCGCCCATCGCCTTGAACAGCCGGGCCAGTTCGACGGCCTGGCCCGCTGACAACGGTTCCCGGGCCAGCGGCGAGCAGCAGCCCACCGCGTCGGCGAGGTCGGCGAGCATCCGCTCCTGATTCGACATGTCTCTATCTTGACAGCCATCAATCCAAGGGTGCAACCTCTTGTCTTGACAGACATCGAAACAAGGAGTGGTCATGTCCCGAGTCCAGCTCGCGCTGCGTGTGTCCGACCTTGACGCCTCGATCGCCTTCTACCGCTCGCTGTTCGGCGTGGAACCGGCCAAGAGGCGCCCGGGCTACGCCAACTTCGCGATCACCGAGCCTCCCCTCAAGCTCGTCCTCATCGAGGGGGAGCCCGGCCTGCCCACCGACATGGACCACCTCGGGGTGGAGGTCGAGACGACCGACGAGGTGCACGAGGCGACGCAGCGGCTCACCGGCCTCGGCCTGTTCACCGATGTCGAGAACGACACCACCTGCTGCTACGCCCTGCAGGACAAGGTGTGGGTGCGCGGGCCCGGCCAGGAGCGGTGGGAGGTCTACACGGTGAAGGCCGACGCACCCGACGCCACGAGCATCCACCCCGTCGGCGCGACGGCCGACGCATCCGGCGACTGCCAGTGCGGCGGCGCGGCGCCCGCGGTCGAGGAGACCGCGTGTTGCGCGCCGACGGCAGCGCGGTGATCAACCGCGGTTGAAATAGAGCACGGTCATCGTCACGGCGGTCGTCAGCACGATGGCGCGCAGCAGCGGGGCCGGGAGCCGGCGTGCGAGGTGGGCGCCCACATACCCGCCGAGTAGTGCTCCGACCAACACCGCCGTGAGCGGGATCGGGTCGGCCAGGACCTCGCCCGCGATGAGGAACAACGCGGCGGCAGGCGTGTAGATGGCGGCCAATTGAGCGACGCGCATCGGATTTCCGACCGCGGCGTCCAATCCGAGGCCCACGCTCCACAATGCCAGCATCATGATGCCGACGGCGCCGCCGAAATACCCGCCGTAAACGGCCAGGACGAACTGGCCGGCGAGGACGCTGCGCGGTCCCAGGTCGAGCGGATGTCCCGATGTCGTTCGAAGCAGGCGGGACACCGGACGGCCCACGGCGAGCACGGCGGTGGCGAAGGCGAGCAGCCACGGCACCGCGGCGTCGAACGTTGCCGCAGGCAGAGCCAGCAACAGCCCGGCGCCGACCCCGCCGCCGAGGAGGCTCATCGACGTCAACGAGCGGTTCGTCGTGGTGCCGACCGGGACGATCTCGCCACGGTAGGCCCACGCGCTGGAAAGGGCCCCGGGTAGCAGGGCGACGGTCGACGACGCGTTGGCCGTGACCGGGGACAGGCCGGCGGAAACCAGTGCGGGCAGGGCGACAAAGGTCCCTCCGCCGCCGACGGAGTTCAATGCTCCGGACGCAATGCCGGCCAGTAGCAGAGCCCAGAAATCCGTCACGCGAGGAAGCATCGACCGACGGTGCCCGAGCCACAATGCGGAATCGGCGCAGCTGTCCTTCGGCGATCCCATAGGCTGGCCGAGTGCGGTACGACCTGGTCGATCTACGGCTCTTCCTGCACACCGTGGCGGAAGGGTCGATCACCGCCGGCGCCCGGCGGATGCACCTGAGCCTGCCCTCGGCCAGCAGCCGGATCCGTGCCCTGGAGCACCACGCCGGGGTGCCGCTGCTGGTACGCGGGCGGCGGGGAGTGCGGCCCACGCCCGCCGGAGCGGCACTCACCCGCCACGCGCGCGAGGTCCTCACCCACGCCGCACGTCTCGAGGGTGCCGTCGCCGGCTACCTCCGGCCCGAGACCGCCCCGCTGATCGTGCTGGCCGGTAGCTCGGCCATGCACCGGCTCGTGCCGCAAGCGCTGGTGTCGTTCCTGTGCGAGCACCCCGACTCGGACGTCGTCGCGTCGGAACGCCGCAGCTCGCAGACCGTCCAGATGCTCGTCGACGGGGAGGCCGATCTCGGTGTCGTGCTCGACGACGAAGCATCCGGCTCCGGTCTCGACACCGAACCTCTCGGCGACGACTCCCTGGTCGTCATCGGCCAGGCCGGCGGCGTCCTGGCCGGACGGACGGCGATGACGTTCCGTGAGGTCGCCGAACATCCCCTGGTCGGGCTCCAGTCCGACGCCCCGCTGCAGCGTTCGATCGAGTCCAACCTCGGACCTCACGCACCGGTGGCCCGGTACCGCACCCTCGTCGGCACCCTCGGCGCGGTGATCTCCCTCGCCGCCGCCGGTGTCGGGCTCGCCGTCGTCCCACGCCGCGCTCTCGACCAGGACGGCGCGCTCGATGTCTGCGACCTGCACGAGAGCTGGTCGCATCGACGCCTGTCGCTGTGCCGGGGCTCCGCGGCGCGCACCTCGTCGCCCACCGCCGGAGCGCTCGCCGACCACATCCGGCGCGCGGCCCATCACCGTTGACCAGGAGGTGCCCGTTGTCCGGTCCCGTTCCCGTCCACACACGGCGGCTACGGCTGGAAGCCGTCGACCCGACGAGAACCGACGACCTGTGGCAACTTCACCAGGACCCGGGCATCGCGGCCTGGTACGGCGGAACGTGGACCCGTGACCATGCCGCGGCGCGGGCGGCGACGATGGCGGAGTCGTGGAGTGCCGACGGCATCGGCAAGTGGATCGCCTACGACAAGGTCACCGGTGAGCTCGTCGGGCGCGGTGGTGCGTCGCGCACCACGATCGCCGGCACGGAGTACGTCGAGATCGGCTGGGCGGTCCGGGAGGCCTTCTGGGGCCGGGGGTACGCCACCGAGATCGGTCGGGCCACGCTGAGCTTCGTCGACGAGGTGCTCGGCGTCGACGAGGTGGCGGCCTACACCGAGATCCACAACCGGCGGTCGCGCGCCGTGATGGAACGGCTGGGGATGTCCTTCGTCGGCGAGGTCCGGGCCACCGGTCTCGTCGAGGGGAAGGACGGCGTGCACGAGGATGCCCCCTTCGCGCTCTACAGCATCCGCGGCAGGTCGGCCGCGCCGTCCTAGCCGTCGACGCGGTGCGTGGCGGGTTCGTCGCCGGCGTGCTCGTCGAGGTCTCGGGGCAGGTCGCGCATGCGCGCGAGCGGGCTGAGCAGCACCGGCAGCGCTCCGAGCATTTGCCCGGCCACCCCGACCCACAGTGCGGTGACCACGCCGTACCGGCTGCCGAGGACCCCGCCGAGGAACGCGCCGATCGGCATCGTCCCCCACACGACGAAGCGGACCGAGGCGTTCATGCGCCCGAGCAGCGGTCGGGGGCACAGGCGTTGCCGGAAGGAGACCTGCGCGACGTTGTAGACGACGATCCCGAGGCCGACCACGGCGGTCGACGCCGCGAGCATCGCGATCGCGACCGGCGGAGAGTGCCCGTGGGCGAGCGGGACGAGCGCCAGCGCCGGCAGGCCGGGCAGCAGGGCGAGGGCGATGGAACGGCCCTCCCCGACCAGCGCGATCAGGGGCTCGGCGAGGAGGGCCCCGGCGAGGCCCCCGACCGCGCCGACGCTGAGCGCGAGCCCGAGCCCCGCTTCCCCCACGCCCAGGTCCCGGATCGCGTACAGCACGAGCAGCGCGTTACTGATGCCGCCGAAGAGGTTCGACACCGCGGTGGTAGCGACGATGCGCCGCAGCAGGGGCTGGCGGAAGACGAACGCGAGCCCCTCCCCGATCTCCACGTACAGCGCGCGGCGTCCGGTTGCGGGTGGCCGCTCCTCGCGGTGCCGGATCCGCAGCACGAAGAGGGCCGAGCCGAGGAACGACAGCGCGTCCAGCAGGATCACCAGGGGAGCGCCCAGCGCGCGCACGAGCACGCCGCCGATCCCCGGCCCCGCGACCTGCGCGACGGACTGCGAGACCTGCAGCTTCGCGTTGCCCTCGCTGATGCGTGACGACGGGACGAGCGAGGGCAGGTAGCTCTGGTACGCGACGTCGAAGAACACGGTCGCGACCCCGACGACCGTGGCCACCACGAGCAGCAGCGGGAACGTGAGCACCCCGAGAAGCCACGCGAGCGGCAGCGTGAGCAACGCGATGCCGCGCACGACGTCGCCCGCGATCAGGACGTCGCGCTTGCGCATGCGGTCGATCCACGCGCCCGCGGGTAGGCCGATGACCAGGAAGGCGAGGGTCTCGAACGTCGCGAGCAGGCCCATCTCGAACTCGTCGGCGCCCAGGACGGACACCGCCAGCAGCGGCAACGCGATCAGGCCGATCTGCGTGCCGAACTGGCTGATGGTGTCGCCGACCCACAGCTGCCGGAAGTCCCGGCCGGCCGGGTGGCCCGCGAGGCTCGTGCGGTACCAGCGGGCGACCCGGGACGCGGCGGCGGGTTCGGTGGAGCTCACGCCGGTGATCCTGGGTAACCGATTGAGAAAAGTCAATCAGTGAGAAACGGCAGCTACCGTTGTCGTCGTGGACCCCTCCGACTCCCGTCGGCGCCCCGCGACGGACGCCGAGGCGAAGGCTCTCGCGTCGTCACTGCGGTTGCGGATCCTGCGGATGTGCCTGGACGAGCCGATGACCAACGCCCAGCTGGCCGAGCGGCTGGGCCGCCCCCCGGCGAGCGTCCTGCACCACGTGCGGACGCTCCGGGCCACCGGGTTCCTCGAGGCCCTGCCCGTGCAGGAGGGCCCCCGCGGGTCGCGTCCCGTGCCGTACCGCGCCACCCGCAAGTCCTGGATGCTCGAGGAGCACCGGTCGTCGCGCCCGATGATCGAGGCGTTCCTGGAGACCACGTCCGACGTCGGCGAGGACGAACTCTCCGTCTCCCGCCTCGGCCTGCGGCTCGACGACGCCGGCCACGCCGAGCTCGTCCGGCGGCTCGACGACGTGCTGCAGGAGTTCGCGGCCCGGACGCCCGACCCGGGAGGACGGCCCTGGTCGGTGTTCGTCGCGGTCCACCCGGATCCCGACCGCGACTGACGTAACCGCGTTGATCGAGCGCGGGTGCCGGAGCTACGTTCGCCTGCTGCCCACCGAAAGGTTGTCCCGATGGCCGGCGAACCCCTCACCGACGACGTCCTCAGCGCCATTCTCATGCGCCCGCTGCGCCCCACCCGCGTCGTACTCGCGGAGTACGACCCACAATGGCCCGTCCGGTTCGCCGCGCGGGCCGCGGACCTCCGCCGGATCCTCGGCGATCGGGCCCGGCTGATCGAGCACATCGGCTCCACCTCCGTGCCCGGCCTCGCCGCCAAACCGATCGTCGACATCGTCGTGGGGATCGACGACCCGGACGACGAGCCGGCCTACCTTCCCGACCTGGAGGCGGCGGGCTACGAGGTGGGCGCCCGCGAGCCCGGGCATCGCTGCCTGCGGATCGGCGAGCCCGACGAGCCGGTCAACCTGCACTGCTATCCGCCCGACGACGTCGAGACCCGCAGGTACCTGGCCTTCCGCGACCGGCTGCGCGCCAGCGACGCGGACCGCGACCTCTACGAGAGGACCAAGCGGGAGCTGGCCGAACGGGAGTGGCGCGACATCAACTACTACGCCGAGGCGAAGTGGCCCGTCATCCGCGAGATCCTCGGCCGGGCCGGGTGGGTGGAGTAGGCGCCGCTCGAGATCGACGCGGTGGGGGTTTTCCGGTTCCGAGCACCCCGCTGAGGTCGATCTCGCGGGCAGTTCTGCGGAACGCGCCCGCCGCGGCCCGGCCCTGTCCATCCTCGGGGCATGTCTGGTGTTCCCGGGTGGCCCGTGGCGTTCCGCGGGTCGGCTGCCGTCGCCGCCGGCCTCGTCACCCGGGACCGGCTGCGCGGCCCCCGGTTCCTCCGGCTGTTCCCCGACACCTACGTCGCGGCGCCCGAGACGCCGCCGCCCGACCTGACTCTGCGCTCGCACGCCGCGTACCGCTACGTCGAGGGCCGCGGGGTGCTGTCGGGCTACTCCGCGGCCGAGGTGCTCGGGGCCTCGTGCGGGCCGCGCAACGCCCCGCCCGAGGTGACGGTGCCGCACCGGGGGCAGCGCACCCCGCCCGGGCTGCTCGTGCGCCGCGAGCGGCTGGCCCCGGGAGAGATCCGGGCCGTCGACGGGCTGGAGGTCACGAGCCCGGTGCGCACGGCCTACGACCTCGCGCGCCGCGGAGATCTCGTCGAGCGCGTCGTCGCCGTCGACGCTCTGGCCAACCGGCACGGGTTCGCGCCGGACCTGCTGCTGCATTTCGGCGGCCACTACCCGGGCGCTCGGGGGAACGAGGGCATCGCCCAGGTGCTCGCACACGCCGACCGGAGGGCCGGCTCACCGATGGAGTCACGGCTGCGGATGCTCATCGTGCAGGGCGGCCTGCCCCGCCCCGAAGCGCAGTGGGTGGTGCAGGAGGAGCGGTCGCGCACCGCGGTATGGCTCGACCTGGCCTACCCGGAGCACCTGATCGGCATCGAGTACGAGGGCGAGGGGCACGCCGATGTGGGCGCAGTGCTGCGCGACGTCGGCCGCTACACCACTCTCGTCGACAAGGGCTGGCGGATCTACCGGTACACGAAGTTCGACATCCTGCACCGCCCCGACCGCATCCTCGCGCAGCTCGCCCGGGCCCTGGAGCGCGCGAGATCGACGTGAGCGGGCCTGCGTCCGCGACCAACCCCCACCAGGTCGACCTCACCCGCGTGGGGCGATCATGTCGCTACTCTCGAGCCGTGTTCACGGCGGAGCGGCGCGATCAGGTCCGGGCGCGGCTTCTCGACCGCGCCCGGAGCGACGTTCGGATCAGCGGCGCCGCGATCACCGGCTCGGCGACCGGCAACGCGCAGGACCGCTGGTCCGACGTCGATCTCTTCTTCGGCGTCGATGGCGGGGTCGAGGAGGTGCTCCGCGACTGGAGCCACTTCGTCTACGGAGAGCTCGGCGCCGTCCACCACTTCGATCTGCGACCGGAGCCGGCGGTGTACCGCGCCTTCCTCCTCGGTGACCTGCTGGAGATCGATCTCGGGTTCACCCCCGCCACCGGTTTCGGACCCGTGGGCAGCGGTGGGTTCCAGGTGGTCTTCGGTGAGCCGGCCGATCGGGCGAGCACCGTTCCCGCGGACCCGGCCCACGTGATCGGACTCGCATGGCACCACGTCCTGCACGCCCGAAGCTCGGTGGAGCGCGGAGCCCTGTGGCAGGCGGAGTACTGGATCAGTGCCGTGCGCGACCACACCCTCGCGCTGGCCTGTCTCCGGCTCGGCTTTCCCGCGACGTACGCCAAGGGGGCCGACCGGCTGCCCGCGGAGATCACCACGGCCGCCCGGGATGCGCTGGTCCGCGAGCTGGAGCCGGGCGAGCTCCGCCGCGCTCTCCGAGGGGCGACGGCGGCCCTGATCAGCGAGCTGCATGCGACTGATCCGGTCGTGGCGGCGAGGCTGCAGGCGCCACTTCAGGAACTCGCCGCCATGGCGTAGGGCTCGCCGGCCCCGGTCCGCGGGGTAAATGTCCGTAAACAAGGGCGTCATGTCCTTGTTCGTCACCGTCTCGACCTCGATGCTCCTTTCAGGACTCCGTCTGGGAAGGACGAACTTGAGCAGCGACTCGAGCACCGACACGATCGTGCTGATCCACGGCTTCTGGGTGACGCCCCGGAGCTGGGAGCACTGGGTCACGCGCTACGAGCAGCAGGGCTACCGCGTGATCACCCCCGCCTACCCCGGGTACGAGGTGGAGGTGGAGGCCCTCAACGCGGACCCGTCGCCGATCGAGGCCGCCACCATCCCCGGGATCGTCGAGCACCTCGAGTCCGTGGTCCGCGAACTCGACACCCCGCCCATCCTGATGGGGCACTCCGCAGGTGGCGCGTTCGTGCAGATCCTGCTCGACCACGGTTTCGGGGCCGCGGGCGTGGCGCTGAACTCGGCTCCCACCGAGGGCGTGCCGGTGGTGCCGCTCAGCCAGATCAAGGCGACGTTCCCGGTGCTGGGCAACCCGGCCAACCGGCACAAGGCCGTGGGCTACACCCACGAGCAGTGGCACTACGCGTTCACGAACACCTTCACGGAGGAGGAGTCGCGGGCGCTCTACGATCGCTACCACATCCCCGCCTCCGGCTCGATCCTATTCGAGTCGGCGCTGGCCAACCTGGTGCCCGGCCACCAGGGCACCTACGTCGACTACCACAACGACCAGCGCGCGCCGCTGCTGTTCGTCGCGGGCACCGAGGACCACCTGATGCCGGCGAAGATCCAGTGGTCCAACGCGAAGCACTACAAATCCGCAACGGTCACCGAGGTCGCCGAGTTCAGCGGCAAGTGCCATTTGCTGCCCGCCCAGCAGGGCTGGGAGGAGATCGCCGACTACGCGCTGGCCTGGGCCGCCCGGCACGCGTCCGCGAAGCTCACGCAAGGAGCGGCGACCACAGCGTGACGGCAGTTCGGATCACCCACATCGGCGGTCCGACGGCGCTGATCG
Source organism: Pseudonocardia xinjiangensis (assembly GCF_012911925.1). Classification (GTDB taxonomy): domain Bacteria; phylum Actinomycetota; class Actinomycetes; order Mycobacteriales; family Pseudonocardiaceae; genus Pseudonocardia; species Pseudonocardia xinjiangensis. The sequence continues at coordinate 29,531 of NZ_JAAXKY010000060.1, forward strand.
AGGTCGGTGGCTGGCGGCTGCTCACCGATCCGACGTTCGACGCCCCCGGCCGGAGGTACGCCTTCGGCTGGGGGACGTCCTCGCGCAAGCTCGTCGGACCTGCCGTCGCCGTCGCGGACCTCGGGCCGATCGATGCCGTGCTGCTCACCCACGACCACCACAGCGACAACCTCGACGACGCCGGGCGCGCGTTGCTGCCGTCGGCCGGCACGGTCCTCACCACCGTCCCCGGCGCGGGCCGGCTGGGCGGGAGTGCCCGTGGCCTGCGGGCCTGGGACACCACGCATCTCGAGGCGCCGGGCCGCCCGACGATCGAGGTCACCGCCACCCCGTGCCGGCACGGGCCGCCCGGCAGCCACGCGATCGTCGGCGAGGTGATCGGTTTCGCCCTGCGCTGGGACGGCCAGGAGCACGGGGTGCTGTGGATCTCCGGCGACACCGTGCTCTACGACGGGGTTCGGGAGGTCGCCGACCGCCTGGAGGTGGGCACCGCGCTCCTGCACCTCGGCGGGGTCCAGTTCCCCGTGACGGGGCCGGTGCGCTACTCCATGACGGCCGCGCAGGCCGTCGAGACCGTCGGGCTCGTCCGCCCGCGCACCGTCGTCCCCGTGCACTACGAGGGCTGGAAGCACTTCAGGCAGGGCCGGGACGCGGTCGAGCGGGAGTTCGCGGGGGCGCCGGAGGACCTCCGGGGCCGGGTGCGCTGGCTGCCCATCGGGGCGGGTGTCGAGATCCCGGCGTGAGGCGGGAGATCACCCGGCGGTCGTGGTCGCCACCCCCGTGGTCCGGAAGCGCTGCCGGTAGGCGTGCGGGGTGGTGCCCACCTCGCGGGTGAAGCTGCGCCGCAGCGCTTCCGTGGAGCTCAGCCCGGCCTGGCGCGCGATGACGTCGAGGGGGGCGTCCGAGGTCTCCAGGAGCGCGCGGGCGGCCTCGACCCGCACCTGTTCGACGTACCGGGCCGGGGTCATGCCGATCTCGCGGAGGAACACCCGTGCCAGGTGCCGCTCGCTGAACCCGGCACGTTCGCTGAGCACCGACAGCCGGTGGTCGGCCGCCGGGTCCGCGACGACGGCGTCGAGGATCGCGCGCAGCGGTGACCGGGCGGGCGGCTGCGCCTGCATCCGGACGCTGAACTGGGCCTGCCCGCCAGGGCGCTGCATGAACACCACGAGGAACTGGGCGACCTGCCGGGTGAGCTCCGGGCCGTGGTCGGCCTCCACCATGGCCAGCGCGAGATCGATCCCTCACGCCCGCGCAGGTGAAGACGGGCCCGTCGCCCACGAAGATCGGGCCACGCTCCACGGTGGTGGTGGGGAAGCGCTCGGCGAGGTCGTCGAGGAACATCCAGTGCGTGGTGGCGCGCCTGCCTTCCAGCAGGCCGACCGCGCCCACCAGGAACGCGCCGGCGCAGACGGCCGCCACGCGCCGGGCCCTGGCCGCCCCGCCGTGGAGCACGGCGAGGAGCGGCTCGTCCCGCATCAGACGCGCCCAGTGGGGTGTGCCGGGGATCAGGAACGTGTCGATCGGGTCGTCGAGATCCGCGAGCGACGACGTGACGCCCATCCGGAGACCGGAGGCGCTGACGGTGTCGCGCCCGTCCGGCGAGACGAGGTGGACGCGGTACGCATCGCCGCCCGCCAGTTCGCTCGCGACGTAGAACACCTCGGCGGGGCCCATGAGGTCGAGGACCTGGGCCCCGTCGTAGGCGAGGAGCGCGACGGTCCGCATCCCTTGTCGTCTCCCGTTCCGTCCCGGCGTCCGGGACCGCACGCGGAGATCGTAGGGCCGCGGTCACCGCGCCCACCAGGAGTCGGGGCGACGGCGCGCTGGAGGCGCGCGCCGGGGATCACGATCCGTTCAGCAGCTGCTCGAACGGGGTCGGCTCCAGGAACGGGTCCGCCGCCTTCTGCGCGGGACGGACGGCGACGAGGTCGGCCAGCTCCCCGGCGGCCCGGGCGATCCGCTGGTCGAGCGACTGCGCCGTCCGGCCGCCTGCGCCCCAGTCCTCGGGCGCCGAGAACACCGACGTCGGCGCCACCAGCGCGCGCAGGTAGGCGAACAGCGGGCGCACGGCGTGCTCCAGCGCGAGCGAGTGGCGGCCGGTGCCGCCGGTGGCGGCGATGAGCGCCGGCTTCCCGGCCAGCGACTCGGGCTCGAGCACGTCGAAGAACAGCTTGAACAGGCCGTTGTAGGACGCGGAGAACGTCGGCGTGACGGCGATCAGGCCGTCCGCGTCCGTCACCAACCTCAGCGCCGCTGCCAGCGACGGACCCGGGAACCCGGTGAGCACGTTGTCGACGAGCTCGTGGCCGTGGTCGCGCAGCTCGATCACGTCGACGTCCGCGTCGACCCCGCGCTCGCGCAGGGTCGACGCCGTGGCGGCGGCGAGCCGGTCGGCGAGCAGCCGGGTGGAGGACGGGACGCTGATCCCGGCGCTCACCACGGCGATCCTGCGGCTGGTCATGCCACGACCTCCTCGTTCTTCGTTTCGGACACGGCCGCCGCGAGCAGGCTCGCGTGCGTCGGGGCGTCCGGGACGTGGGCCGGCTTCAGCGCCGCGAACTCACGGCGCAGCACCGGCACGACCTCCTCGCCCAGGATGTCCAGCTGCTCCAGCACCGTCTTGAGCGGCAGCCCGGCGTGGTCCATGAGGAACAGCTGGCGCTGGTAGTCGCCTGCCATCTCCCGGAAGGAGAGCGTCTTCTCGATCACCTGCTGCGGGCTGCCGACCGTGAGTGCTGTCAGGTCCGTGAAGTCCTCGAGCGACGGGCCGTGGCCGTAGACGGGGGCGTTGTCGAAGTACGGGCGGAACTCACGTACGGCGTCCTGCGAGTTCTTCCGCATGAACACCTGGCCGCCGAGCCCGACGATCGCCTGGTCGGCCGCACCGTGGCCGTAGTGCTCGAAGCGCGTGCGGTACAGCTCCACCATCCGCTGCACGTGCTCCTTGTTCCAGAAGATGTTGTTGTGGAAGAAGCCGTCGCCGTAGTAGGCCGCCTGCTCGGCGATCTCGGGGCTGCGGATCGAGGCGTGCCAGACGAACGGGGGCACGCCGTCGAGCGGTCGCGGGGTCGAGGTGAAGCTCTGCAGTGGCGTGCGGAACCGGCCCTCCCAGTCGACCACGTCCTCGCGCCACAGCCTGCGCAGCAGCGCGTAGTTCTCCACGGCCAGCGCGATGCCGTTGCGGATGTCCTGGCCGAACCACGGGTAGACGGGACCGGTGTTGCCGCGCCCCATCATGAGGTCCACCCGGCCGTCCGCGAGGTGCTGCAGCATCGCGTAGTCCTCGGCGATCTTCACCGGGTCGTTCGTGGTGATCAGCGTGGTCCCCGTCGACAGCTCCAGCCGCTTCGTGCGTGCGGCGACGAAGCCGAGCAGCGTCGTCGGTGACGACGGCACGAACGGCGGGTTGTGGTGCTCACCGGTGGCGAACACGTCCAGCCCGACCTCTTCGGCCTTCAGTGCGATCGTGACCATCGCCTTGATCCGCTCCGCCTCGGTGGGCGTGCGGCCGTTCGTCGGGTCGGGCGTGACGTCGCCGACCGAGAAGATGCCGAGCTGCATGTCTCGCCTCCAGTTGTTGCGTGTGCAAGTAGTACGGTGGGTGGAACGCGGACGGGGTGCCGGATATGCCCGGCGCAGGCTAGGACTCGCTCTCCGTGGCACGGGGCCGGAAAAGCGGTGATGCTCGGAGCCATGAACCGCCGCGAGCTCGCCGACTTCCTGCGTCGCCGCCGGGAGCAGCTGCGCCCGGCGGACGTCGGGCTCACGGCCGGTTCGCGGCGGCGCACGCCGGGCCTGCGCCGGGAGGAGGTCGCGCAGCTGGCGGGGGTGTCGGCCGACTACTGCATGCGGCTGGAACAGCAGCGCAGCTCGCAGCCCTCCACCCAGGTCGTCGCGGCGCTGGCCCGCGCGCTGCGCCTCACCGACGACGAGCGCGACCACCTCTACGTACTGGCCGGACATCAGGCGCCGACGGGGCGGCTCGCGGGCGACCACGTCCGGCCCGGGCTGATGCACCTGCTCGACGCGCTGCCCGCCACGCCCGCGCAGATCCTCGGCGACCTCGGTGACCTCCTCGCCCAGAACGAGATGGCCCGGTACCTGTTCGGGGAGGTCTGCTCGGAGCGGGAGGAGTCCCGCAACGTGGTGGTGCGGTGGTTCACCGACCCCCGGGTGCGTGCGGCGCACCCGCAGGACGAGCACGAGTACCTCAGCCGGGTGCACGTGGCGGACCTGCGTGCCGCCGTCGCCCGCCGCGGCGGCGACGCCGGGGCCGCGGGGCTCGTCCGGCGGCTCCGCGCCGCCAGCGCGGAGTTCGCGACCCTGTGGGACCGGCACGAGGTCGCCGTCCGGAGGCGGAGCCGCATGCGGGTGCTGCATCCGCAGATCGGGCTGATCGAGCTCGACAGCGAGACCCTGCTGACTCCCGCCGAGGACCAGCGGGTGCTCGTCTTCACCCCACCACCGGGCAGCGACACCGCCGAGAAGCTCAGCCTGCTGCGCGTCATCGGCGACCAGGACCTCACCACCACCGGCGACTGACCGCCGGGACGCCTCGGCGTCGACAACGAACACAGGACTGCACACGAACCGGGAGACACCCATGTCCGACGACATCCCTGCGGCCGTCGCCGCCTACCTCGAGGCGAAGGACGGCGGCGCCGCCGGCACCGTCCTCGACAGCTTCGCCCACGACGCAGTCGTGCACGACGAGGGCCGCGACCACATCGGCACCGACGCGATCCGCGCCTGGACCGACTCGATCTCGGCCACCTACGAGCTCACCCGCACCGTGCTCGGGACGCGCCGCAGCGGCGCCGCCACCCTGGTGCGGATCCGCGTCGCCGGGAACTTCCCGGGCAGCCCCGTGGAGCTGCACCAGCACTTCACCGTCTCCGAGGGCCGGATCACCGCCCTCACGATCTGCCCGTGAGCGCCGTGATGAGTGAGCTCGACGGCCGCAGAGCCGTGGTCACCGGCGGCACCCGCGGCGGTATCGGGGCCGCGGTCTCCGCCCGGCTCACCGCCGCGGGCGCCACCGTGATCACCACCGCCCGGTCCACACCCGCCGACCTGCCGGACCCCGAGCTGTTCGTGGCCGCCGACGTCAGCACACCGGACGGGGTGGCGCGGGTGGCGCGAGCGGCCCTCGACCGGCTGGGTGGCGTGGACATCGTCGTCCACGTCGTCGGGGGGTCCCGCCAGGAGCCCGGCGGCGTGCTCGCCCTCTCCGACCACGACTGGCAGCACGAGTTCGCCGTCAACCTGTTCTCCGCCGTGCGGCTCGACCGGGCTCTGCTCCCGTCGATGATCGAGCAGGGCAGGGGAGCGATCGTCCACGTCACCTCGGTCCAGCGGCGGGTGCCGCTCCCCACGACCGTGCCGTATGCGGCGGCCAAGTCCGCGTTGACGAGCTACAGCAAGAACCTCGCCGGCCAGATGGCCCCGAAGGGGATCCGGGTCAACACCGTCTCGCCCGGGTTCGTCGAGACGGCGGGGGCGAGCGGGATGGTCAGCGCGCTGGCGGCCGCGGACGGCGTCGACGAGGACACCGCGCGCCGGACGATCATGGACTCGATCGGCGGCATCCCGCTCGGCCGCCCGGCCCGGCCGGATGAGGTGGCCGAGCTCGTCACCTTCCTCGTGTCGGACCGGGCCTCGTCGATCGTCGGTGCGGAGCACGTCATCGACGGCGGAAGCACGCGGACGATCTAGGGCGGCGCAGACCCCCCGGGGATGCAGCAAAGCCACGTTCATGCAACGACGTTGCGTGAAAGTGGCTTTGCTGCAATCTCGAGGACCTGCGCGAACTGCTCGCGGCGCCCCCACGCGACTGCGGCGAGCAGGACGAAGAGGATCGCGGGCGTCAGCACCATGGCGGGCGCGTCGAGCACCACAGCCTGGGTGAAGGCGGCCCCGATCATGAGGCCCATGAGCCCGAGTGCCGCCGGTGCGGCCAGCCATGGGGTCAGGAGCCCGATCCCGCCGGCCAGCTCCAGGACGCCGACCAGGTAGCGGAACCACTGGCCTGCTCCGATCCGGGTGAAGATGTCCACCGCGTACGCCTCGCCGAAGAACTTCGGCATCGCGGAGCCGATCACGAGGAAGAGACCGATCAGGATCTGGACGCCCCACAGGATGCGGTGGGAGACGCGGCCGGTGGAGGCTGTGCGTGTGGTGGAGGACATGAGATCTTCCTTCGGGTGAGGGAGGCGGACGTACGGCGGTAGGACCGCCCCCCGGCGCGGAACTCATCGGCGTGCCGACGGACGGGGAGGGAGTGGCGATGGGGGACTCCCGCCGGGGCAGGTCCGTGCTGGGCCGCGCGCTCGCCGTGCTCGGGTCGTTCTCCGACGAGCGCCCGGAGCAGACGCTCGGGGAGATCGCAGCGGCCACCGGGCTGGCCTCCGCCACCACGCACCGGCTCGTCGCGGAGCTCGTGGAGTGGGGCGTGCTGGAGCGGCCCGCGCGTGGGCGGTACCGGATCGGCATCCGGTTGTGGCAGCTCGGCTCCCTCGCCCCCGTGGCCCGCGACCTGCGCGACTCCGCGCTGCCTGCCCTGCAGGACCTCGCCGCGGTCACGGGGCAGGTCGTCCACCTCGTCGTCCTCGACGATCACGAGGCGCTCTTCGTCGAGCGGCTTGCCGGGCACACCGACGTGCCGGTGCGGTCGCGGGTGGGCCGCCGGTTGCCGCTGCACGCCAGCGGGCCCGGCAAGGTGCTGCTGGCGCACGCCCCGGCCGAGTTCGTCGACGAGTTCCTGGCGCGGAAGCTGCCCCGGACGGCCGCCGGCACCATCACCGACCCCGGCCGGCTCAGACGGGCTCTCGCCGATATCCGGAGCACCGGCTACTGCCTGTCCCGCGACGAGATGACCGACGGCGCGTCGTCCGTCGCGGCGCCGATCGTGGGTCCGTCCGGGGAGGTCGTCGCGAGCCTGTCCGTGGTGGTGCCCAGCAGCACGGAGAACCTGCAGCTGCTGGTGCCTGCGGTGCGGGTCACGGCGGCGGCGGTGACCCGGGCGCTCGGCCCCCGTTCTCCACTGGGCGGGAAGAGGCGCTGACGGGCGCGGACCTGCCGCCCATACTCCCGCCCAACGGAGAAAGGTGGGGTCATGTCCGCGGATTCAACGGTGAACCCGACGAACCCTCGTGCGCGCCGGGACGGCTGGGTGGCGCCCCTGTGCTGGTCGGCCGTGGCCCTCGAAGGCTTCGACCTGGTGGTGCTGGGCGTGGTGCTGCCGCCCCTGCTGCGCTATCCCGACTGGGGGCTCACACCGGGCACCGCGTCGCTGATCTCGGTGGTCGGCCTGCTCGGTGTGATGGTCGGAGCGCTCGCGATCGGCCCCGTCACGGACATCATCGGGCGGCGCCGGACGATGCTGCTCACCGTCATCGGCTTCTCCGTCCTCACGCTGCTGTGCGCGTTCGCCCCGAACCCGTGGGTCTTCGGGCTCCTTCGCTTCCTCGCCGGCCTCGGGCTCGGCGGCGTGCTGCCCGTTGCGCTCGCGCTGGTCAACGAGTACGCCCGCCAGGGCCGCAGCGGCAGTGCCACCACCACGTTGATGACCGGCTACCACGTCGGCGCGGTCCTGACCGCCCTGCTGGGCATCGTCGTGATCCCGGCCTGGGGGTGGCGCCCGATGTTCGTGCTCGGGGCACTGCCCGCGCTGGTGCTCGTGCCGTTGCTGCTGCGGTACCTGCCCGAGTCGGAGTCGTTCCTGCGCGAGCGGGCCGCCGGCGTCACCGCGAGCGGTGCGGGCGAGCGCAACCCGGTGACGATCCTGTTCCGGGGCGGGTACCTGCGCGCCACGCTCGCGTTCTGGGTGACGTCGTTCATGGGGTTGCTGCTGGTCTACGGGCTGAACACGTGGCTGCCGGAGATCATGCGGTCGGCCGGGTACGAGCTCGGTGCCGCGCTGGCGCTGCTCCTCGTGCTCAACGTCGGCGCGGTGGCGGGTCTGCTCGTCGCCGGGCAGGTGGCCAACCGGATCGGCACCCGCCGCTCTGCCATCGCCTGGTTCAGCGCCGCCGCGCTGTTCCTGGCCCTGCTCAGTGTGCGGCTGCCCGGCGTCGGGGTGTACATCAGCGTGCTGCTCGCGGGGGTGTTCGTGTTCAGCGCCCAGGTGCTGGTCTACGCCTACGTGAGCCAGCTCTACCCGGCGGCGGCCCGCGGCACGGCACTGGGCGCCGCCAGCGGGGTGGGCAGGCTCGGTGCGATCTCCGGCCCGCTGATCGGTGGCGCGCTGCTCAGTGCCGGCCTCGCCTACCCGTGGGGCTTCTACATCTTCGCCGCGGTGGCGGCCATCGGCGCGGTCTCCGTGGCCGTCGTGGCCCGCACCGGCGAACCCGCCGCCGTCGAGAAGGCGACCACCGGATGAGTGCCCCCACCCGCACGGTCCGCGACGCGACGTTCGACGTCCTGCGCCGCCACGGCCTGACCACGATCTTCGCCAACCCCGGCTCCACCGAGGTGGCCTTCCTGACCGACCTGCCCGACGACGTCGACTTCGTCCTCGCGCTGCACGAGGGCTCGGTCGTCGGCATCGCCACGGGCTGGGCCACCGCCATGGACCGGCCCGCTCTCGTCAACCTGCACACGACGGCGGGCCTGGGCAACGCGGTCGGCGCGCTGGCGACCGCACGGGTCAACCGCGTGCCGCTGGTGGTGATCGTGGGCCAGCAGGACCGCCGCCACCTCGCGCTGCAGCCGTTCCTGGCCGGTGACCTGGAGGGGCTGGCCGGGCGGTACCCGGTCTGGGTCACGACACCGGCCCGTCCGCAGGACGTGCCGGGCGCGGTGGCCCGGGCCTGGCACGAGGCGCGCGACGGCCGGGGTCCGGCGCTCGTCATCGTGCCGAGCGACGACTGGGCGGCTCCCGCGGACGACACCCCCGTGCCCGCGCCGGTGGTGCTGCACCGCGCGTCGGCCGTGGAGCCCGCTGCCGTCGACGCACTCGCCGGCCTGCTGGTCGGGGCGGTCTCCCCGGCGCTGGTCGTGGGCGCGGACGCGGACGACCCCGCGACGTGGGCCGCCCTCGTCGCCCTCGCCGAGCGGCTGCAGTGTCCGGTCTGGCAGGAGTCGTTCGCGGCCCGGGCAGGGTTCCCGCAGGACCACCCGCAGTTCGCCGGGCACCTCCCGGCCGGCCGGGGGCGCCTGCGGCAGGCGCTCGCGGGCCACGACGTCGTGCTCGTCGTCGGCGCGCCGGTGTTCCGGCAGTACCCGTTCGAGCCCGGCCCGCTGGTCGAGGACGGCACGACGGTCGCGCTGGTCACCGACGACGTCGAGGACGCGCACCACAGCCCCGTCGACCTCGCCGTGGTGGCGGGTCCGGCGCCGGTCTGCCGGCTGCTCGCCGAACGGGTGCCACAACGCCCGCCGGCCACGACCCGTTCGGAGCGGCCGGCGCCGCCGTTGCCTCCGCAGGAGGGTGAGCCGCTGCGCGCCGCCCACGTGATGGCGGCGCTGGCCGAGCGGCTCCGGCCCGAGACGGTCGTGGTCGAGGAGACCCCGTCCAGCCGCCCCGACCTGCACCGGTTGCTGCCCGCCCGGCGCCCGCTGGGGTTCCTCAGCGCGGCGATGGGCGGGCTCGGGTTCGCGATGCCCGCGGCGATCGGCGTGCGCATGGCCCGGCCGGACGGTCCGGTGGTCGCCGTGGTGGGCGACGGGTCCTCGCTCTACGGCATCCAGTCACTGTGGAGCGCAGCCCACTACGGCTGCGGCGTGCTGTTCGTCGTGCTCGCCAACGGCCGTTACGCCGTGATGGACCGGCTGGCCGAGCAGCACGGCGGTGGCAAGGCGCCGTGGCCCGCGTTCGAGGAGGTCAGCGTCCACGGGTTGGCGCTGGCGCTGGGCTGCCCGGCCCGGCGCGTGGACACCTACGACGACCTCGTCGAGGCCCTGGACGCCGTGGTGCCGACCCTCGCCGACCGGCGCGAACCCCTGCTCCTCGAGGTGGCGGTGACCCCGGAGCTCACGTTCCAGCCCTAGAGCGTGTATCGAAAAGTGGATCTCGGGCGTGGGTGATATCGGTTCGTGGCACGGGGAGATCTGACGGACGAGCACTGGGTCCGCTGAGGGGCACGCATTCGTTCGTAGAGTGCTGCGGTGTGGCTGCCGTAACTGCGTCCCGTCGCGTCACCCCCGTCATCGTCCTCACCGCGACCGCGGCTTTCGGGCTGCTGCTCGGCTCGGCAACGTACGGCCTGCACGGAACGACACCCCTGTTGGAGCGGGCGACCAACTCGGTGTCCACCTGGATCATCTGGACTGCCGTCGCGGGTGCGCTGATACGTGCCCGCCCGCTCGCCGCCTGGGCCGGGGCGGTGATGATGCTTGCCACCTGCGGCGGCTACTACGCGGCGTCCACGCTCGGGGACACGTTCGGGGCCGGAGGGCTCGGAACCGCCGCCGTGTGGAGCGCGGCGGGGCTGGCCGGAGGACCGCTGCTGGGGTGGGC
>NZ_JAAXKY010000061.1 GCF_012911925.1 Pseudonocardia xinjiangensis
CCCGCGATGCCCGCCGCCGCGCGGAGCGTGAGCAGTGGATGCGGCGCCGCCGCCTGGAACGTCAGCTGCACGACGGTGCCGCGCTGCGGATCTCCGCGCTAACGCTGCAGCTCGGCCTGTTCCGGCACAAGGTGCCCGACGCCGAACCCGACCTGCACGCCTCCATCGAGAGCCTCCAGGACGAGCTGCACGCCGTGCTGCAGGAGCTGCGCGACGTGGCCGCCAAGATCTACCCGCCGCTGCTCGACGAGGCCGGGCTCGGCCCGGCCCTGCGCGAGGTGGCCGATCGGATGGAGACCCCGGTGCGGGTCGACGCACCCGCGGACCGGTTCGGCCCGGCCGCGGAGGGTGCCGCGTACTTCGCCGTGGTCGACTGCCTCGCCGCCGTCGACGCTGCCGCCGCCCAAACCGGCGCCGCAGCGCCTCCCGTCGCGGTGCTGGTGCGGCGCTCGGCCGACGAGCCCGATGGGGCCGTGCTGACCGTGCACCTGACCGGGGCGGACGTCCGGCACGCCGAGTCGATGCTCGACCAGGTGCGCCGCCTCGGCGGGACCATCGATGTCGCCGGCGGCCCGGGCCCCGGCACGATTACAGCGAGGATTCCATGCGAGTAGCGCTGGCCGAGGACGGTGCCCTGTTCCGCGAGGGTCTGCTGATGCTGCTCCAGGCGGCGGGGCACGAGGTGGTCGGGTCCACGGCCGACGGTGACTCGCTGGTGGAACTGCTGTCGTCGCAGCCGGCCGACGTCGCGATCCTGGACATCCGGATGCCACCCGAGCCCGACGGCGGGCTGGTGACGGCCGAGCGGTTGCGTGCCCTGCACCCGGACATGGGGCTGCTGTTCCTGTCGCACTACGCCGAGTCGCACTACCTGATGCGCATCCTGCAGATCGGCACCGACTCCATCGGCTACCGGCTGAAGGAGAAGGTCGGCAGCGTCGACGTCCTGAGCGACACGCTCACCCGGATCGAGGCCGGTGAGATCGTCATCGAGCCGGTGCTGGCGAAGCGGCTGGTCGAACGGCCTCGTGGCGACAAGAAGGGGGTCATCGCCACCCTGTCGGAGCGTGAGCTCGACGTGCTGCGGCTGATGGCCGAGGGCCGGTCCAACAACGGCATTGCCGCGCAGCTGTTCGTCACGCCCAAGGCCGTGGAGAAGCACATCGCGAACATCTTCGGGAAGCTCAACCTGCACGCCGACACGGCCGAGCACCACCGCCGGGTGCTCGCCGTCCTGACGTACCTCCGATCGCAGCGCGACGGGGAATGAGGGTTGGCCGCTGTCCCCCAGCCGCATAGCGTGACCTGCGAGTACCCGGATCCGATCCGGGTGGGACCGATGGTGCGCGATGAACCGGACGATCGTGGCGAGGGCGTTGCGGGCACTGCTGGTGGCCTGCGGCGTCGCAGTCCTGCTCCTGGTTCTGGTCGACGTCGTCGCGCCGGTGCTCGGGTTGGGCGGCGTCGGTTCGGGCCCCGCGGTGCTGCTGCCGTTCCTGGCCGTGGCCGGCTGCGCCGTCTGCCTCGGGGTCGCGCTGCCCGTCGTCGACACCGCCGTGGGACGGCTCACCCACCACCGTGAGGTGACGCCGTACTCGGCGCTCGCGGCGGCTGCCGCCCGCATCCGGGCAGGCTCGCTCGAGGAGGCGCTGCCGGGGCTGGCCCAGGTGCTGGCCGACGGCACCGGCGCGGCCCGGGCCGTGGTGTGGCTCGCGGTCGGTGACCGCCTCGTCGTCGCGGCGGAGTACCCCGCCGGCGCACCGGCGGAGACGGCCCGGACGGTGCCGAACCTGGCGGTCCTGCTCGCCCGGCCGGACACCGACCACGTCGTCCCGGTGCTCGACGGGACCACGCTGCGGGCGGCGCTGGCGATCGGGAAGCCCGGGGCGCCGATCACCCCGGCCGACCAGCTGCTCGTGCAGGACGTGGCGAACGGTGCGGCGCTGCTGCTGCGCGGCGTCGCGCAGAACGCCGAGCTGGCCGAGCGGGTCCGCCGCGCCGACGATCTCGCCGCGCAGCTGCAGGCCTCACGGCAGCGGCTCGCCCGGGCCCGCGAGGTCGAGCGCAGGCGGCTGGTGCTGGAGCTCGCGCACGTCACGGGAGACCGGGTGGCTGCGCTGCACGCCGAGGTCGCCGCCGCCAGAGCCGGTCTCGTCGAGGTCTGGCCGGAGGACGCCCGGTCGGCCCAGGAGGCGCTGGCGCGGGCCAGGGTGGGGCTCGACGAGCTGCTGGACCGCTTCCGGGTGATCGCCCGCGGTGTCTACCCGGCGGTGCTGCGTGACCAGGGCCCCGCCGCTGCGCTCGAGGAGGTCGCCGCCGACCTGCCGCGACCCGTGCGGCTCACCGGGAGCCTCGGTGGGCGCCTGGACTGGGAGATCGAGTCCGGGCTGTACTACGTGGCTGCCTCGGCCATGCAGGCGCTGGCCGCCGGCCCGGCGGAGCGGGAGCTCGTGGTCGGCCTGGGCCGGGCCGACGGACGCGCGACGGTGCACATCGACGACCCGGCGCCCGCGGTCACCGCGCAGGACGTCCGCACCGCCCTCGCGGACGACGTCGAGCGGCTCGTCGCGCTGGGCGGCGAACTGGACCTGGTGGGCCCGGACGACGGTGCCGCGGGCCTGCTCGGCCTGCGCGCGTGGCTGCCCGACCGGATCGAGCCGGCCGTCGACGCCGGAGCAGGCGCGGAGCGAAGGACGTTGTGAGCAGCCCCGCCGTGCTCGACCAGGCCGCCGTCCGCGACGACACGGCCGCCGGGGCGCGGCGCGGCGGTCTGTTCGTGGTCGCGGGGTACGCCGTGCTGCTCGTGGTGGTCACGGTGCTGTCGCTCGGGTGGCTCGTGGTGGGTGCGGTGGTCGGTGCGGCGGCCCACCTCCCGTCCGTCGCCGCCGGGCTGGGCGCCGCCGCTGCCGGCGGCAGCCGGTGGGCGCGGGGGGTGCTGGAGGCGATCCCGCGCAGCGAGCCGTTCGGCCAGGCCGTCCTCGACTACGCCTTCAGCCTGCTCAGCATCGGGGTCGCGGTCGGCCTGCTGGTCCGCCGCCGCGGCAGCCGGCCCGCCCGGCTGCTGGTGCTCGCCCTGGTGGGCTCGGCGGGGGCGTTCAACCTGCAGGCCCACGCCGCGGACACCGCGGTCCAGGTGGCGAGCGGGCTGGCCGTCGGCGGGCTGCACCAGGTGGTGCTGCACGGCATCGCCTGCGCGGCCTACATCCTCGCCCTGCTGATGTTCCCCCCGGACCAGCGCGCGGCCGGACCGGGCGGGCTCGCCCGCGCGGTGCTGGTCGCTGCGGGGGTGGGCACGCTGGTGCTCGTCGGGTTCGGCACCGCGCTGCTCCCGCACACCACGAGCTGCGTGTTGTTCTTCGGCTTCCTCGTGCCGCTCGCCGGGCTGGTGACGCTGCCCCGCCGGATCCGCCACGGCACCACCGCCGCGGCCCGTGCCCAGGCCCGCATGCTGTTCAGCGTGCTCGCGGCGGCCATGGCCGTGGCGGTCGTGCTGGCGATCATCACCGTGGTGCTGTGGTCGATCGGGTTCGCCGGGCTCGGCATCGTCGATCCGACGGCGCACGCGGGACCGCCGGAGGCGGACGAGCCGACGGCCCTGCTGTTCTGGTTCGCCCGGCTGGCGAGCATCGCGATCGCCGCCGCGGTCTTCCTCGCGACCGGGGGCGCCCGGGGGTGGACCGCCGAAGGGCTGTTCAGCAGGGGTCTCGTCGCGGCGCTCGTCGCCGCCCTGGTCGGTGGCGGGTACGTCGTGGTGCGCACGGTCCTCGAGCAGCTGGTCGACGACGGGGACCCGGCCGGGGCGTTCAGCGCGGCCACCCTCGCGGTCGTTCCTGCGGCACTGGCCTTCCTGCCGGTCTACGTGCGTGTCGAGCGGTTCGTCGACCGGCTGCTGTACGGCGCCCGGCCCACGCCGTACAGCGTGCTCGCCGGGATCGCCGCCCTGTCCCGCGCCACCACCGGTGACGCGCCGGACCTGGCGCGGGTCGCGGAGGCCGTCGGGCGTGGGCTCGGAGCCACCACGTGCCGGCTGACGGTGGTACGGCCGGAGCTGCACGACCGCGCCTACACCTGGGTCGAGCCCGGGGCGCAGCCGTCGGACGCGCTCGCCGAGGTCGCGGTCCGGCACGGGAGCGAACGCATCGGCACGATCGCGGTCGACCACGCGGCGGTCGCCGGTCTGCAGGGGCAACGCCGGCACCTGCTGGAGGACATCGCCGACAGCCTCGGTGCAGTCTTCCAGGCGAGCCGTTCGGGGATCGAGCTCGAACGGCAGCTGCGGGCCGCGCTGGCGCACGCCGGGGAGATCGCCGAGTCCCGGCGGGCCGTCGTCGCCGAGATGGACGGGGAGCGCAGGCGGATCGAGCGCGACCTGCACGACGGCGCTCAGCACCACCTGGTCTCGTTGCGGCTGACCCTCGGCCTGGTGGAGCACCAGGTGTCCACGGGGCAGTTCGACCAGGCGCGGGGCCGGCTGGAGCAGGTCGCGGAGCAGATCGACACGGCCGAGTCGATCCTGGCAGAGACGGCGACCGGGGTGTCGTCACCGCTGCTGGCGGAGCAGGGACTGGTCGGGGCCCTGCGCACGGAGCTGCGCGGCGGGCATCCGCCGGTCACCCTCGACTGCGACGGCGTAGCCGCCGATGCCGCCATCCCGGCCGACGTCCAGGCGGCCGTCTTCTTCTGCTGCCTGGAGGCGGTGAACAACGCGCGCAAGCACGCGGGCGGCGCCGCGATCGGGGTGTGGCTCGTCACGGAGGACGGCCGGGTGCGGTTCGCCGTGCACGACGAGGGCCCCGGCTGGGACCTGTCCGCCGGTGCGGGCTCACCCGGCCGCGGCATGCGCAACCTGACGGCCCGCATCGCCGCGGTGGGCGGCCGGATCGAGGTCCGCTCGGAGCCGGGCGAGGGGACGGTCGTGGCGGGCTCGGCCCCGTTGCCGCGCCCGGCGGAGGAACCGGAGGCCGACGGGGCGGCGCCGGGCCGGCCCGGCCCCGCCGTCGCTGCCGCGGCGCCCGGCCTCTCGCTGATCGACCAGGTGCGCGACGCGCTGCGCACCGCGCGGGAGCTCTACCACGGCACCTGCTGGGCCGACCCGTTGCGCGCCCTCGCGCAGCGCCTCGACGAGCCGCTGCGGGTGGGAGTGGCGGGGCCGGCGGGCGCCGACGTGCCGGCGCTGGTCGAGGCCCTGCGGTCGGCGGCGGGCCGCGCCGGCGCCCCGGCGCTCGACGTGACGCTCGTCGACATGTCGGTCCCGCACTCCGGGCCCGACGATGCGCTCGTCCCGGTCGCCGAGGCGTTCGTCCTGCTGCTGGGGCCGCCCGGGAACCCGGAACCCGTGGCCGGCCTGCCGGCCCCGCTCCGTCCCGCGCTCGCGATCGGGGTGCCGGTGGACGCGGCGGCCGGCCTGGCGCACCGGCCCGACACCGGCACGCCCTGCCACGTGGTGACACCGGTGGCTCCGTGCCCCGACGTGCCGCACCTGCTCGGGTTGATCGCCGCGAGGTTCGCCCTCCGTGCCGAGTCCCTCAAGGCCCGCGCCGCGCTGCTCGCGCTGGAGAGCATGGTGCGTGCCGACCCGCCGCCCGTCGACGGCCGGGCTCTCGTCTACCGGCTCGACCGCATCCGGTCCGGGGCGCACGAGCTCACCGAGATCGATCTGGTCGACGCTCTGCGCTCCGGCGAGCTCGACCTGCCCGACGGGGAGCGTGAGGTGGCCGAGCGACTGCTCGGCGCGCAGGGCGCCGACCCCCGCGCCCGGCTCGCGCTCGCCCCGGCCGCCGGGCCGCGGGAGGTCGCCCGGGCGGCGGGGGCGCAGCTCGTCCGCTGGCAGGGAGTGGCCGCGCACCCGATGTCGGGCAAGGACCTCCGGGACGTGGCGGCCGTGCTCGTGCAGACCTGTGAGCAGCTGCTCGCCCGGGCCGGGCTCCACGGCGGCCGGGCCGGGGCACCGCACTGACCAGCTGTGCCGTCCCTACCTCCGACGTCATTGATCGGCCAGGCTCGGGCCGTAAGTGTCTCCCGGTGTGGAGATCGCCGTCGTCGTCATCCTTCTCGGCACCGGCCTGGTCAACGGGCTCCCGGTCGCGGGCGTCGCCGGGGCCGGGTGGCTGCGCCGGCTGTACGGCGTGCCGATCGCGGACCCCGACCTGCTGGTGCTGATGCGGCACCGCGCTGCGCTGCTCGGGCTGCTCGGCGCCGCACTCGTGGCCGCGGTGTTCGTCCCGGCGTTGCGGGTGCCCGCCATGATCGCCGGACTGGTGAGCATGCTCGCGTTCGTCGGCCTCGCCAGGGGAGCGGCCGGGCGGAAGGTGCGGACCACGGCGCTCGTGGACGTCGGGCTGTCCGGCGCGCTAGCCGTGGCGCTGGTCCTGCAGCTGCTGGCGCCGTCGCCGCTCGGGTGAGCCCGCCGCCTGTCACGTTCGGGCTCCCCACCTCGTCCGATGGACGAGCCGCCACGCGGCGGGGGAGGGGGAGGGATGACCGAGACACGGCAACAGCCCGCCGGGCCGGAGGCCGGAGCGGGGGCGCGGCGCTTCGTGGCCGGCGTGGTCCTGTTCGTGGCGGTGGGGATGTTCGGGGCGGGGGTCTGGTGCTGGGTGGACCCGGCGTCGTTCGCCGCGTTCACCAACTGGCCCAACCACGAGCACTTCCTGCACGACGCCGGCGTGTTCCAGATGGGCATCGGGGTGATGCTGGTGGGGGCGCTGTGGTGGCGGGACGTGATCGCCGTCGTGCTGGTGGGGGCGGTGTTCACCAACGCGCTCCACGCGCTCAACCACGCGCTCGACCTCGACATGGGCGGCCGCGGGACCGACCCCTGGTTCATCGGAGCCGTCGCGCTGCTCGCCCTCGCCGCGCTCGTCGTGAGGCTGCGCATGCGGGCGCGGTGACGGTGTGCGGTGATCCTCAGGCCGGGTCGGCGTCCAGCTGCTCGATCGCCCACAGGGCCCACTCGTGCACGGCCTGGTACTGGCGCAGCCCGAACTCGGCGGCCAGCTGCCCGAAGCCCTCGGGACCGGTGAAGGACCCTCCCGCGTGCGCGGCCCGGACCTCGCGCAGCTCGGCGGCGCCCGCGGCGGTGTTCTCCGCGATGTGCGCGAGCACGACGCGGGCGTCGCCGGGGTCGAGCGCCGAGAGGAGGAACATCCGGAGCACCTCCTCGTTGCGCACCTTTCCGCTCTGCTGCGGCGGACGGAGCAGCCAGGAGCGCAGCTCCTCGCGCCCGGCGGCCGTGACCGCGTAGGTGCGGCTGCCACGGGCGCCCTCGGCGGTCACCTCCACCAGGCCGCGCTCGGCCAGGCGGTTCAGCTCCGGGTAGATGCTGGTGTGGCCCGCGTGCCAGGCCCACCGGCCGAGGGACTCCTCGAACGACTTCGTGAGCGCGTAGCCGCTGGCCGGCTCGACGGCGAGCAGTCCGAGGAGCGCGTGGGACAGGGACATGCGGCTCACCCTACCTTCCGATACTGACATGTCGTTCTTGACATGTCGTGGCGCTGGGTGCAGAGTCGGAACCGTCCACGACGTGAGGGGAAACCACGATGACCACCGGAACCGCACCGCTGTACCTGACCGGGCACATGGCCCCGGTCCCCGACGAGATCGAGTCCTACGAGTTGCCGATGACGGGCGCCCTGCCGCCGGAGCTCACCGGCCGCTACCTGCGCAACGGCCCCAACCCGCTACCGGGGCAGGACCCGGGGCACTGGTTCGCCGGCCACGGGATGCTGCACGGCGTGCGGCTGCGCGAGGGGCGCGCCGAGTGGTACCGCAACCGCTGGGTGCGCACGAGCGCGCTGGCCGGCAAGCCCTTCATCGCCGAGGACGGCACCATCGACCGCGCGGCCGTCGTCGCCAACACGCACGTCATCGAGCACGCGGGCCGGCTTCTGGCCCTGGTCGAGAGCGGGTTCCCGCACGAGGTCACGGGGGAGCTCGAGACCGTGGGCCCCGTCGACTTCGACGGAAAGCTCACCACCGCGATGACCGCGCACCCGAAGGCCGACCCGGCCACCGGCGAGCTGCACTTCTTCGGCTACGGCTTCACACCGCCGTATGTCACCTACCACCGGCTCTCGGCCGACGGGCAGCTCGTGGCGAGCGCGCCGATCGACGTGCCCGGTCCGACGATGATGCACGACTTCGCGATCACCGAGCACCACGCGGTGTTCCTCGACCTGCCCATGACGTTCCAGCTGCGTCCGCGGATGCCCTACGCCTGGAGCGACGAGTACGGCGCCCGGCTGGGTGTCATGCCGCTCGACCGGCCCGGCGAGGTGCGCTGGTTCGAGATCGACCCCTGCTACGTCTTCCACGTCGGCAACGCCCACGAGGACGCGGCCGGCCGGATCGTCCTGGACCTGGCCCGCTACAGCCGGGACGGGATCCACACCATCTGGGAGAGCATCGGCAGCCCGGCCCACCCCGCGGGACCGGGTGCCGCCGCCGCTGTCACCGGCCTCGCGCGGATGCACCGGTTCACCCTGGACCCCGCCACCGGCACGGCGAGCGCGGTGGAGCTCGACGACCGGGGCATCGAGTTCCCCACGGTCGACGACCACCGCGTCGGGCGCAGCTCCCGCTACCTCTACGCCGTGGCCGACACCGGGCGGAGCAGCGCCATCGTGCGGTTCGACGGGCAGCTGGGCGCGACGGCGGCGCACGAGCTCGGACCGGACATGGTCGCGGGCGAGGCCGTGTTCGTGCCCGCCGCCGACCCGGACCGCGCGGAGGACGACGGCTGGCTGCTCTCGATCACCACCCGCCGCGACGGGGGTGCCTCGCAGCTGCTCGTCCTCGACGCGACGGACGTGGCGGGCGAGCCCGTCGCCGCCGTCACCCTGCCGCGCGGGGTGCCCGCGGGTTTCCACGGGTCGTGGATCGCCGACTGACGCTCAGTCCTGGGTCACCATGACCTTGACCGAGGCCTCGGCGTCGGCCTGGGTGCGGAACGCCTGCTCGACCTCTTCGAGCGGCAGCCGGTGGGTG
The DNA here is from genome assembly GCF_012911925.1 of Pseudonocardia xinjiangensis. Classification (GTDB taxonomy): domain Bacteria; phylum Actinomycetota; class Actinomycetes; order Mycobacteriales; family Pseudonocardiaceae; genus Pseudonocardia; species Pseudonocardia xinjiangensis. The sequence continues at coordinate 8,986 of NZ_JAAXKY010000061.1, forward strand.
ATCAGCGGCTGCATCCGCACCCGGCCCTGAGCGAGCAGCGAGATCGCGTCGCGGAAGTCCTCCGAGGTGACGTTCGCGCTGCCCCGCAACGTGATCTCCCGCTGCACCGCCGCCATCGCGTCGAACTCCGTGAGGCGGTGGTACAGCGCCACGAGCACGATGGTGCCGCGGGGCCGGACGAGCTCCACCGCGGTGGCCACCAGCGGTGCCGCCCCGCTCGCCTCCACCACGAGCGGCACCTCGCGCTCACCGAGGTGGTGGTGCAGTGCGGCGCGGAGCGCATCGGTGCCGCCGGCCCCGTCCACCGTGGTGATGCCGAGCCGGGCGCCGATCTCGCGGCGCAGCGGGGAGAGGTCCACCCCGATGACGGGGGCGGCTCCTGCCGCCAGCAGGATCTGCGCGACCTGGAGCCCGATCGTGCCGAGCCCCAGCACCACCGCGGGCTCGCCGGGCCGGGCCTGAGCCTGGCGGACCGCGTGCGCCGCCACCGCCGTCGGCTCGATCAGCGCGCCGTCGGTGAACTCGGCGTTGTCCGGGAGCCGGTGCACGTTCCCGCCGAGCACGGCGTCGGGGATGCGCAGCCGCTCCGCGAACGCGCCGGGCAGGCCGAAGGCGATGCTGCGGGTGGTCCACACCTCGCACAGGTGCGGGGCGCCGCCGAGGCAGCGCCGGCAGCGTCCGCACGGCTGGATGGGCAGGCTGGTGAGCCGGTCGCCCACCGCGATGCCCTCGACCTCACGCCCGACGTCGAGCACGGCTCCGGCGAACTCGTGGCCCATGATCTGCCCGTCGCGGGCGTGCGCGCCCGACCGGAAGCTGTGCAGGTCCGACCCGCAGACCCCGCACGCGCGCACGTCGAGCACGACGTCACGGGGGCCGGCGACCGGGTCGGGCACCTCCTCGACCGGCATCCGCCCAGCACCCCTGAACACCCCGGCGAGCATGTCGGCCCCCTTGTGGTCGCTTCCGCCCGGGATGCTAGGCCGCGGGCCGGACGCCGGGCGCCCCGTGCGCGAATCGGCAGGAAGCGGTGCACGCAGAGCCAGGGGAGAGGCGTGTTCGGGATCAGCCGGGGCGGCGGGTGAGCTCGTTGCGCAAGTCGACGATCAACCCGTGCGGGCGAGCTCGTCCAGCTCGCGGGGGTCGGCGACCGCCTTGTCGGCGAGTCCGATGTAGCGGTCGAGTGCGGTGACGGGCGGTGTGGTCACACCGAACCCTAAGCGCGCGCTCCACCGTGACGATCACCCTCCGAGGGCTCCCCTCACAAGGGGACGTACAGGCAGAACGGGTGCCCGGCGGGATCGAGGCACACCCGCACGTCGTCCTGGGGCTGGTGCTCGGCGACCACGGCCCCTGCCGCCACGGCGTGGGAACACGCCGCGTCCAGGTCGTCGACCGCGATGTCGAGGTGCGCCAGCATCAGCTGCTCGCCCGGGCGGGCCGGCCACGCCGGCCGCACATAGGCGGACTCGGTCTGGAACGAGAGACCCGCGCCTGCGCCGGGTGCGCGCAGCGTCACCCAGTGCTGCTCGTCGGTCCCCACCTCCCACCCGAGTAGTCGCTGGTAGAACGCGGCGAGCGCCCGGGCGTCGGGGGCGTCGAGCACGGTGGCGGTCAGGGTCATCCGTGGCGGTGTACCGGGCATGGCGGACATCATCGTTGCCCTGGGGGTGTTGAACACGCCCCTGTGGTGGGTCAGTCTGGCGGGAGCCGGTGATCGGGCGCATCGCCGGCCCACGCAACGATGCGAGGAGAGGGGCCGGGTTATGGCTGCCTTGTCGGACGAGTCGATGCCGGACGGGTCCGGGCCGGCCGGGCCGCTCGGGACCGAGCGCTGGCGGGTGGGTGGCGGACACCGGAGCAGCGCGCAGTGGCAGGCCGAGTGGGAGGACGTCCTCGCGGCCACGCACGTGGCGTTCGACGTGCGGTTCCCCGACGACAGGGACGGCGCGGGGTTCGCCGGCAGCGTCGAGCGGCGCCGGCTGGGGCAGCTGCACCTGGTCGACTGCGTGTGCACGCCCTTCGCCGGGCGGCGCAGCACAGCGGTGATGGGTGACCCGGCCGAGGGGTGGATCGGGCTGCAGCTGGTGCTGCGCGGCGCGGAGCGGGTGACGAGGTCGCGGACGCAGCAGCACGTGCTGGCCGCCGGCGCCGTCGGCATGTGGGACGGGGCGCGCGCCGTGGGGGTGGAGGTCGTCGAACCGCTCACGAAGCGCACGCTGATCTTCCCGCGGGAGCTGGTGCACGCGGTCAGCCCGCGCTTCGCCGACGTCGAGGCGCTGCCCTGGCTCGCCGACCGGCCGGGCACCCGGCTGCTCGTGCGCTACGTCAACGCGCTGGCCGACGAGCTGCCCGAGCTCGACGAGCGCACCGCCGCCGCGGCCGGGGACGTCGTGCTGGAACTGCTGCGCGCGGTGGTGGAGCCGGAGCTCCCGCAGGCCCGCGCGGCCCGCCGCGAGGCGCTGCGCGCCCGGGCCCGCCGGTACGTGCGGGCGCACCTCACCGACCCCGCGCTCGGCCCCGAGACGATCGCCAGGGCCCTGTCGGTGTCGCTGCGCACCCTGCACGCCGTGTTCGAGGACACTGAGGAGTCGGTGGCGGCGCTGGTGCGGCGCGCCCGCCTGGCCCGCTGCCGCGAGGACCTCGCCGAACCGTCCGCGGGCTCCATCACCGAGATCGCGTTCCGCTGGGGCTTCTCCGACGCCACCCACTTCTCGCACGCGTTCAAGCGCGAGTACGGGATGGCGCCGCGTGACGTCCGGCGGGCGGCGACCGGCGCGACCCGCCCCCCTGCGCGCATCGGCAAGTAATCCGGCGCGCAGCCGATGGCCTGACCCGGTGCCCGGGACCCACGCTTCCTCCTCGTAACCGCGGAGTCGGGAACCGCCGGAACTCGACGAGGAGTGTGGGCGATGCGTTGGCGATCACGGCCGTCCTGGGGCGGCGCTGCGGTGTGCGCCGTTCTCTGCGCGGTACTGCTGGCGGCGTGCGGGGCGGTGGGGGCGAACACGCGGGGCGCGACCGACGCGACCACGAGCGTCCGCGTGCTGGACCCCTACGGCGGTGACCTGGCGGCGGAGGGCACGCCCAAGACCGGCGGGAACCTGATCATCGGCAACGACCGGGAGATCGTCAGCTTCGACCCGGCCCGGCAGAACGGCAACGTCGTCGCCCAGGCGATCTACGACCTGCTGTTCCGGATCGGTCCGGACGGCACGGTGCAGCCGTGGATGGCGTCGTCGATCAACAGCGGCGACAACGGCCTGACCTGGCGGCTCGGCCTCCGCGACGGCGTCACGTTCTCCGACGGCACGCCGCTCGACGCGAACGCGGTGATCGTCAACACCCAGCGGCACATCGACAAGCCGACGTCCCCGGCCCACGCGTACGCCGACACGATCGCCTCGATGCGGGCCGTCGACCCGCTGACCGTCGAGTTCACGCTCAAGCAGCCGCTCGGCGACTTCCCCGTGTTCTTCGCGCAGGCGTTCAACGCGGGCTCACTCGGCATGATCGTCTCGCCTGCCGCGCTGGCGCAGTACGGCGACGACATCGCGAACCACCCGGTCGGCGCCGGACCGTTCGTGATGGACAGCTGGGTCCGCGACAACAAGATGACCCTGAAGAAGAACCCGAACTACTGGAAGGCCGGGCAGCCCTACCTGGACTCGATCGAGTTCCGGCCGCTGCCCGACACCGAGACCCGCTACTCGACGATGCAGAACGGCGACGTCGACATGATCTACGGCGGGTACAACAACGAGCTGGTGCGCGCGTTCGGCAACCCGAACCTGAAGGTCTACTACGGCCCCGGCAACGGCGGGTTCTTCTTCTACTTCAACTTCCAGCAGAAGCCGTTCGACGACCGCCGCATGCGGGAGGCGGTGGTCCGGGCGATCGACCTGAACGCGCTCGGCGCGAGCCAGTACATGGGCCAGCTGATCGGCGCCGACGGGCTCTTCCAGGACGACAGCCCGTACCACAACCCGGAGTCCTCGGCCGCCTGGCCGAAGTACGACCCGGAGAAGGCCAAGCAGCTCGTGCAGGAGTACGTCGCCTCCGGCGGCACGGCGTCCTTCTCCTTCAGCACCAGCCGCAGCGAGGTCTCGCTCGGCGAGTTCGTGCAGGCCCAGATGGCTGCGGTCGGCATCACCGTGGACCTGAAGTTCTACGACCTGGCCGAGTTCACCTCGCGGGTGATCCAGAGCGGTGACTTCAACCTGATCAGCTGGGTCAACACGTTCGACTACCCGTACCCCGGTGCCGCCCGCCTGCTCCGCTCGGACGGCAACGTCAACTACGGGAAGTACGCGAATCCCGAGGTCGACCGCCTGCTCGACGAGGCGGGCGCCACCACCGACGCCGCGCAGCGGGCGAAGGACTACCAGCAGGTGGAGCTGCTCTCCAACCAGGACATCGCGGTGGCGTGGCTCAGCCGCAGCTACCTCTCGACGATCACGAAACCCGACGTCAAGGGCATCGACCGGTACCTGTCGCGCGACCTGTTCTACGGGTCGCTGTGGCTGGACCGGTGACGCCCGGCCGCGGGCCCGCAGGGGAGAGGACCGGATGGTGAACGCGCGTGGGTGACTCCGACGGCGTGCTCGACGTGCGCATGCCGAGGCTGTCGGAGTCGATGTCCGAGGGCACGATCGTCCGCTGGCTGCACGCCTCGGGTGCGGCGGTCGAGCGCGGCGACGAGCTCGCGGAGATCGAGACCGACAAGGCGACGGTGAGCTTCGAGGCCGATGCCGGTGGGGTGCTCGAGATCCTGGCCGAGGAAGGCGCGACCCTTCCGGTCGGTGCGGTCATCGCCCGGGTCGGTGGGTCGCCCGCAGCGGATACCGGGCCCCCGGTCGCCGCGGGCCTGGTTGCCGATCCGCCTCCCGCGGCCCCGGCTCCCGCGCCTTCGGCCCCCGCGCCTCCGGTCTCCGTGGACCCGCCCGCTGCGGCCACCGCCCCGGCGCGCCGGGCGAACCGGGTGCCGACCTCGCCGCTGGCGCGTCGCCGGGCGAAGGAGCTCGGTGTCGACCTCGCCGGGGTGCGGGGGACCGGTCCCGGCGGCCGGATCGTGCGCGCGGACATCGAGGCGGCGGCCGCGGCCACCGCGGCCGCTGCGGCCCCGGCGGCCGCACTCAACGGTTCCGCGCCTGCCGGCGGGAGCGGCCCCGACCTGCGCGGAGGGGTCACGCTCGTCGAGCTGTCGCGGGCCCGGCGGCTGACGGCCGACCGGATGGCCGAGTCGGCCGCCACGGTGCCCTCGTTCCCGCTCACCGCAGAGGTGGACATGACCCGGGCGCTGGAGCTGCGCTCCGGGATCGCCGACCTCGGGGACGCCACCGCCGTCCCGACCGTCACCGACCTCGTGGTGGCGGCCAGCGGCCGGGCGCTGTGGGAGCACCCGCGGGTCAACGCGTCCTACCGCGAGGGCACGGTCGCGATGTTCGAGCGCGTGAACATCGGCGTCGCCGTGGACACGCCCGAGGCGCTGCTGGTGCCCACGGTCACCGACGCCGACCGCCGGTCGCTCACCTCGATCGCGGTCCGCACGCGCGAGCTGGCCGAGCTGGCTCGCAGCGGCCGGATCGGCCCCGCCGACCTGGAGGGCGCCACGTTCACGGTGTCCAACCTCGGCATGTTCGGGGTCACCGTCTTCGAGGCCGTGATCAACCCGCCGCAGGCGGCGATCCTCGCCGTCGGGGCGCTGCGCAGGCTGCCCCGCGAGATCGACGGCGAGGTGCAGTTCCGTCCGGTCCTCACCCTCACCCTGACCAGCGACCACCGCGTGCTCGACGGGGCGGAGTCGGCGCGGTTCCTGCGCCGCCTCGTCGAGCTGCTGGAACGGCCGCTCGCCCTGCTGCTCGACCACCCGACGACGAGTGAGGAGCGTGCATGAGCGTCGACATCCTGGGCGCCTACTGGACCACGGCAGGACCGGTCGAGATCCGGACCGGCCGCGAGTGGAGCCTGTTCGACTGGCCGGACCGGTGCGCCGAGGCGAAGCGCGTCGGCATGAGCGGTCTCGGCCTCTGGCACACCGACCTCGAGCACCTGCTGGAGCGCTACACCCTGGCCGAGATCAAGCAGATCTTCGACGACAACGGGTTGGTGCATCTGGAGCTGGAGTTCCTCAACGACTGGTTCGTCCCGCGGGGCGACGAGAAGCGCGCGGCGTCCGACGGCCAGCGCGACCTGCTGTTCGACGCCGCCGCCGCGCTCGACGCCCATCACATCAAGATCGGCAACCTGCAGCGGACGCCGGCGACGATCGACCGGCTCACCGAGGCGTTCGGCGAGCTGTGCGCCGACGCGGCGGACCGCCACGCCGCTCCGCTGACCTACGAGCTGATGCCCTTCGACGTCAACGCGGCCTCGCTGGAGGCGGTGCTGCAGATCGTGGGTGGGGCCGGGGCACCCAACGGCGGCATCGCGATCGACACGTGGCACCTGGGCAAGATGGCGATCTCCCCGGACGACCTGCGGGCGATCCCGCGCCACCTGCTCACGTACGTGGAGCTCAGCGACGGCATGCAGGAGAACATGCCCGACCACACGCACGAGACCACGCGTTTCCGCCGGCTGCCCGGCGAGGGCGAGTTCGACATCCCCGGCTACGTCCGGGCGCTGGCCGACCTCGGCTACGCCGGCCCATGGGGTGTCGAGGTGCTGTCCGACGCACTGCGCGCCCTGCCGCTGCCGGAGATGTTCCGGCGGACGGTCGAGACCTCCACTGCCCAGATCGAGAAGGGACTGAAGGCATGAGCGGTGCGAACGGCATCCCGGCGGAACGGCTCGTCGAGCTGTACTCGCAGATGGTGCGCATCCGGGAGTTCGAGGAGCGGGTGAAGCGGACGTTCGCCGAGCACCCCGGGGTGATCCGCGGGCACACGCACCTCGCCGACGGCGCCGAGGCGTCCATCGTGGGTTCCGTGGGCGCGATCCGCGACGGTGACCAGGTGTTCGCCACCTACCGCTGCCACGGCTACCCGATCGCCCTGGGCAGCGACACCGCCGCGATGATGGCCGAGATCTACGGGCGCGCGGGTGGCATCTGCAAGGGCTACGGGGGGTCGATGCACCTTGCCGACCCCGCGCGCGGCTTCCTGGGCACGTCCGGGATCGTCGGGCAGAACATCCCCCAGGGCACCGGCGCCGCCTACGCGGCCCAGCTGCGCGGCCGCGGCGAGGTGGTGCTCACGTTCTTCGGCGACGGCGCGTCCAAGCAGGGGGCGTTCCACGAGTCGCTGAACATCGCCGCGGTGTGGAAGCTGCCGGTGGTCTTCATCATGGAGAACAACAGCTTCTCCGCGACGGTGCGCACCGAGCAGGAGGACGCCAACGCCGCGGCGGGCGAGCCGCTGTCGATGAAGGCGAAGGCCTACAGCATCCCCGGCGTGACGGTGGACGGCTCCGACCCGCTGGCCGTGCACGAGGCCGTCGCGACCGCGGTGGACCGGGCCCGCGCGGGGGAGGGCCCCACGCTGATCGAGTCGCTCGTCTACCGCCTGTCCGCGCACGGCAACTCGATCGCCCCGCCCGGGGTGCCGCTGCACTACCCGGAGCACGAGGCCATCTCCAAGTACGGCGCGGTGGAGGAGTACGAGGCCGCCAAGCGCGGCGACCCGATCCCGCGGTTCCGGGCGCACCTCGTCGAGACCGGTGCGCTCACCGCCGAGCGGGCGGCCGAGATCGCCCAGGCGGCTCAGGCGGAGATGCAGCACGCCGTCGACTTCGGGCTGGAGAGCCCGTTCCCCGAGCCCCACGAGGCGCTCACCTACGTCTACGCCTGAGGGAGCCCGACATGACGAACGAGACGACCCGCGAGATTCCCTACATCGCCGCGATCAACGAGGCGATCCACCAGGAGATGGCCCGCGACGAGGACGTCGTGTTCTTCGGCCAGAGCGTCGGCAACAACCCCGAGGACCCGTTCGTGAAGGCCTTCGGGGACGGCCGCGTGCGTGTCACCCCGATCTCCGAGACCGCCGAGATCGGCATGGCGGCGGGCGCCGCGCTCGCCGGCAAGCGGCCGGTCGTCGACTGCACGATGGCCGAGTTCCTGCTCGTGGCCATGGACCAGGTCGTCAACGAGGCGAACCGGTTCCACTACATGTCCGGGGGCCAGGTGAAGGCGCCGCTCGTGCTGAAGGCGGGCTACGGCTTCACCGCCGGCTGGGCCGGGCAGCACACCGGCTCCATCTACGGGATGTTCATGGGCATCCCCGGTCTCAAGGTGGCCCTGCCGTCCACGCCTGCCGACGCCAAGGGGCTGATGGCCACGGCGATCCGCGACGACAACCCGGTGCTGTTCCTGCACCACTACCTGCTGACCCTGGAGAAGGGCCCGGTGCCGGAGGGCGAGCACCTGGTGCCGTTCGGGCAGGCGGTCGTCCGTCGCGAGGGCGCCGACGTCACGCTCGTGGCCACCGGGTGGACCGTCGGCCACGCCCTGGGCGCGGCCGAGCAGCTTGCCGCCGAGGGGGTGAGCGCCGAGGTCATCGACCCTCGCACGATCGCTCCGCTGGACACCGCCACGGTGCTGACGTCGGTGGCGAAGACCGGCCGGCTCGTGCTCGTCGACCAGGCCACCCGGCACTCGTCGGTGTCGGCAGTGATCGCCGCCGAGGTGGCCGAGCACGGGTTCTCGTCGCTGCGGGCGCCGATCGTGCAGGTCACGGCACTGGACGCGTCGATCCCGTACTCGAAGCCGATGGAGGACTTCATCCTCCCGGACACCGGCAAGATCGTCGCCGCCGTCCGGCAGGTGCTCGGCGCGGGAGTCGTGGCCTGACGTGAGTGGAACGACCGGTCCCGATCAGCCCAGCCCGGATCAGCTCAGGGACGCCCTGCGCCTCATGTGGCGGATCCGGGCCATGGAGGAACGTGTCGGGCAGCTCAAGCGGGCCGGGGAGGTGCACGGCCTGATCCACCTGTCCGTCGGGCAGGAGGGCGTGGCCGCCGCCGTCTGCGGTCAGCTGCGCGACGACGACGCCGTCTACAGCGGGCACCGCGCCCACGGGCACACCCTCGCCAAGGGTGCCCCGCTGCCGGCCCTGCTCGCGGAGCTGATGGGACGGGTCGGCGGGCTGTGCAAGGGGCTCGGCGGCTCGATGCACCTCGTGGACGTCGAGCACGGGATGCTCGGGGCCACCGGCGTGGTCGGGGGCAACATCCCGATGGCGCTGGGCAGCGCGCTCGCCGCCCGGATGCGGGGCGGCGACGCGGTCGCCGTGGTGTTCTTCGGCGACGGCGCGGTGCAGGCAGGCCAGTTCAACGAGTCGATCAACATCGCGACGCTGTGGAAGCTGCCGGTGGTGTTCGTGTGCGAGAACAACGGCTTCGCCGAGTTCAGCCCGCGCTCGGCACACACGAACGTCGAGCGGGTGAGCGACGTCGTCGCCCCGTACGACCTGCCGCGCGAGACCGTGGACGGCAACGAGTTCGCCGCCGTCCGGTCGGTGTTCGGGCGGATGCTCGCCGGCGTCCGGGCGGGGGAGGGGCCTGCGCTGCTGGAGTGCCTCACCCACCGGCTGCGCGGGCACTACGAGGGCGACCCCGACCGCTACCGCGAGGCCGTCTCGAAGGCGGAGTGGCAGGAGAAGGACCCGATCCTGCGGCTGCAGCGCCAGGGCGCCGCGGACGGCTGGCTGGCCGATGGCGACCCTGCGGAGTTCGAAGCGGCGGCGCGGACCGAGGTGGACGAGGCCGTGGAGGCGGCGCGGCGCAGCCCGTTCCCCGACGAGGCGCTGGCGGCGTCGCTGGTGCGGGCCGGAGGAAAGTCATGAGTGAGACGCACGAGACGACCTACGCGGCGGCCGTCGCCGGCGCGATCGGCGACGCCATGCGCGTCGACCCCACCGTGTTCGTGATCGGGGAGGACGTCACGGCGGGCGGGCCGTTCACGACGACGGCCGGGCTCGTCGACGAGTTCGGCACCGAGCGCGTGCTCGACACCCCCATCAGCGAGGCCGCGATCTGCGGGATCGCCGTCGGGGCGGCGCAGTCCGGCCTGCGGCCGGTGCTGGAGATCATGTACATCGACTTCATCACCCTCGCGCTGGACCAACTGGTCAACCAGGCGGCGAAGGCGCACTTCATGTCGGGCGGCCAGCTGACCGTCCCGATGGTGCTGCGCACGCAGGGCGGCGCGGGGCACCGGTCGGGGGCGCAGCACTCGCAGAGCATGGAGAGCTGGCTGACCCACGTGCCGGGCCTGACGGTCGTGATGCCCAGCCGGGCCGTCGACGCTGCCGGGCTCCTGGCCAGCGCGATCGCCGACCCCGGGCCCGTCGTGGTGGTCGAGAACAAGACGCTGTACTTCCGCAAGGAGACCGTGCCCGCCTGTATCGAGCCGGTCCCGATCGGCAAGGCGGCGATCCTGCGTCCCGGCCGTGACGTCACCGTCGTCGCGCTGTCGCGGCTGGTGCACGAGGCACTCGCGGCGGCCGAGACGCTCGCTGCCGAGGGCATCGAGGTGGAGGTGATCGACCCGCGCACGCTCGTCCCGCTCGACCTGGAGACGATCCTGGAGTCGGTCCGGCGCACCAACCGGCTGGTCGTGGCGCACGAGGCGGTGCAGCACGGCGGCTTCGGTGCCGAGATCGCCGCGGCCGTCCAGCATGCGGGCTTCGACGACCTCGACGCGCCGATCGAGCGCGTCGGCGCGCCGTTCCAGCCGATCCCGGTCAGCCCGCACCTGGAGGACGCGTACCTGCCGGGTGCGGCCGAGGTGCGAGCCGCCGTGCTCGCGACGCTCGGCCGCAGTGACCCCGGTGCGGATCTCACGTCGCACTGATCACCTGACCCGTCCATTTCTGGCTGATCGCCGCGTACGTGCCGTCGTTCTGCGCGATGTTCAGCCACTCGTCGACCCATTGCTGCATGACCGGATCGCTCTGCGGGATCAGATAGGCCTTCTGCTCGAACGTGAAGGGATGGTCAAGGCTCTCCCCGCAGAGCTGTGGGTTCGCCTTCGTCTGCCACCGCACCTCACTGGCGTCCGTGATCATCACGTCTGCCTTGTTGTCGAGGAGCTGGCTGAAGATGGTGTTGTTGTCCGGGAAGTCCACGACCGTGGCGTGATGGATGTTCGCCTTGTCGAAATCGGCGTTGGTGCCATCCGGGTTCACGACGACGCGCACTCCGGGCTGGTCGATCCTGGCCAATGTCGGATACTTCGAGCGGTCGGCGCAGCGGACGATGGCCGCCTTGCCGTCGCGCAGGTAGGGGGCGCTGTAGAGCGCGTGCTGCGCGCGATCGAGGGTGACGCTGATACCCCCCATCGCCATGTCGCACTTCGTGCCGAGGTCGCCCAGCATGGTGCCCCACGTCGTCGGGACGAGGTCCAGCTTGACGCCCAGGCGCTGGGCCATGTTCTGGGCCATCTCGATGTCGATCCCGCTCCACTGCCCCTGCGGATCGCGATAGGTGAACGGGCGGTAGTCCCCGGTGCTGCAGACCCGGACGGTGCCCTGCTTGACGATGTCGTTCAGGTTCGGCGCTTGTGCGGGCGCCGCGGCCGACGCCGTCGAACCACACGCTGCGGCCAGCGTCGCAACGACTGCGGCCGTCACGGCAAAGGCGCACCTACCCCACGGACTTTTCATGAGATCGATACCTAGCAGTCCGTGCGCCGGCGGCTGGAACAACAACTGCGCAATTCGGGCCGCCCGGCGGCGTCGACGCCCTCAACTGGGGGATTGGCCCGGCTATGACGCCGCTCACTGTTCCACTCAGTGGTCCAACGGGTGGGCACGGTGTCCGTGCTGGACCGGAACGCCCTGGATGTGCCGTGGAGTGCCGTCGGGGTGTGTCGCGCCACTCCGGACCGGAGGGGAACGCGACCGGACCCTAAAATAACTAGCATTGCGAACTAGAAGCGGGCGTTCTCAGCTTCCTGCTCTCCGACGTCCTCCAAGGAGTTCCTGCAGTGACCAGTGTGGTCCCCTCCGGCACGAAGGGGATCGGCTTCCGCTCGGAGCGCGGGCCGGTCCTCCTCGCGGTGATGCTCGGCACCGGTCTCGTGGCGCTGGACAGCACGATCATCGCCACGGCCGTCCCGTCCATCGTGACCGACCTCGGGGGCTTCGAACAGTTCCCCTGGCTGTTCTCGATCTACCTCCTCACCCAGGCGGTGACCGTCCCGCTCTACGGCAAGTTCGCGGACGTCCTGGGCCGCAAGCCGGTGATGCTCTGGGGCATCGCGGTGTTCCTGCTCGGCTCGGTGCTCTGCGGCGCGGCATGGAGCATGCCCGTCCTGATCATCTCCCGGGCCATCCAGGGGATCGGGGCGGGAGCCGTCCAGCCGATCAGCATGACGATCGTCGGCGACCAGTACACGGTGGAGGAACGCGGCAAGGTCCAGGGCTACCTCGCCACCGTGTGGGCCATGGCGTCGGTGATCGGGCCGACCCTCGGCGGGGTCTTCGCCGAGTACCTCTCGTGGCGGTGGATCTTCTACGTCAACGTCCCCGTCGGCGCGATCGCCGTGGTGGTGCTGGTCCTCAAGTTCACCGAGACGGTCGAGCGGCGCAAGCGCCGCATCGACTACCTGGGCGCCGCCTTGCTCACCCTCGGCTGCTCGCTGCTGATCCTCGGGCTGCTCGAAGGTGGCGTGGCCTGGGGATGGGGCTCGGTGCAGGGCGTCCTGATCTTCGCCATCAGCGCCGCGATGCTGATCGCCTTCGTGTTCGTCGAGCGGCGGGCCGTCGAGCCCGTGGTGCCGCTGTGGGTGTTCAGCAAGCGCACGCTGGTGGGCGGAAACCTGGCGTCGCTCGTCATCGGGGCTCTGCTGATCGGGATGAGCTCCTACCTGCCCACCTTCGCCGAAGGCGTACTGGGAACCGGCGCGCTCGTCGCCGGCCTGACGCTCGGGGCGATGACCGTCGGGTGGCCCCTCTCGGCGTCCCAGGCCGGGCGCATCTACATGCGGCTCGGCTTCCGGGACACCGCACTCATCGGGAGCGTCTTCGTCGTCATCGGGGCGCTGCTGATCGCCCTGCTGCCGATCGGGGCGACGGTGTGGGAGGCCGCGGGCGCGGCCTTCGTGCTCGGTGTCGGTCTGGGCCTCGCGTCGGTCCCCACCCTGGTCGCCGTGCAGTCGACGGTCGGCTGGAACCGGCGTGGAGTGGTGACCGGCACCAACATGTTCAACCGCTCGATGGGCAGCGCCATCGGCGTGGCTGTCCTCGGGGCGATCGCCAACGCCACGCTCGCGAACCGCTTCGCGCACCCGCCGGCCGCGGTGGCCGGGCACCTGCCACCGAGCGCCGACGCCACCAGCCTCGTGCTGGGCGGGCACCTCGACCCGGCCTCGCCGGTCGACGCGTTCGTCCGCAGCGCCCTCTACGACGCCACGCACAACGTGTTCCTGGTGATGTTCGTGATCAGCGTCGTCATCGTGGGGGCCGTGCTGCTGATGCCGCGCAAGACCACGGAGCTGACCTTCCCCGAGGACGCTCAGGCGCGGGCGGCGTCGCCCAGCATCCCGACGGCCTGACGGCACAGCCACCGCTCGGCCTCGTCGTAGCTCCACCCGCAGTCCGCGACGAGGGTGCGCCAGGCGGTGATCCCGAAGCAGAACCAGAGGCGGTCGGCTGCCGCGTCCACGCCCAGGCCGGGAGCGAGCAGCCCCCGGGTGTGGAGGTGCTCGGCGACGCGGCGGAGGGTGTCCCGGTAGTAGTCCGTGGACCGGTGCCAGATCTCCTCGGCGATGTCGCTGCCCGCCATCGACGAGAACATGATCTGGATGGTCTCGTGGTGCGCCTCGTTGCCCGTGCGCGTGCCGCGGGCCAGCGCTCGCATGGCCGCGTCGAGATCCTCGCTCCGCAGCACCTCGGCGAGGGTCTCCTGCGCGCCCGCGTTCTGGACGGCGTCGGTCAGCAGCTCCGTGAGGATGTCGGCCTTCGTGCCCGCGCTCGCGTACACCGTCTTGACGGCGATGCCAGCGTGCCTGGCGATGTCGGCCACGGTGACGCGGGCGTAGCCCTGTGCCGCGAAGAGATCGCGGGCGCCGCGCAGGATGTCGCGGCGCGTGTCGGCCGCGTCGCTCTCCCGGCGCGGCGAGCGGTAGGAGCGCGTCGAAGCCATGCCCGGAGTCTAGGGGTCGATGCAGGCGTAGGGTATTGATTGCATTACCGTTCACCTGAAACTGTCTCGCCGCTGCCCGTCCTGATCCGAGGTGCTCCATGACCGCTCTGCAGCCCGACCCTGCCGAGGGCCTGCGCATGTACGACGAACTGCTGGCCGTGCACACGATCCTGCGGCGCGGGTCGGAGCTGATCGCGCAGTCGCTGAAGGTGCTGGCGGACGACGGTCCCGTGGACGTCCGGGCGCTCGTCTCCGTGGCGCAGTGGCACAACGGCTTCCTGCACCATCACCACCGGAGCGAGGACGCGCAGTTCTGGCCGCTGCTGCGCCGGCTCTTCCCCGGCTCCGCCGACGACCTGACCCGGCTCACGCAGGAGCACGAGGAGCTCGACGCGAACCTGACCGCGCTGTCGGAGGCCATCGGCGCGCTCGGCGCGGCCCGCACTCCGGCGGAGCGCCGGGCGGCGGTGCAGGTCGCCGCGACCACGGGATACCCGAAGGCCGTCGTCTGCCGCGACGCCCTCGGCGAGCACCTGGACGACGAGGAGCCCGTGCTGCGCGCACTGTTCCCCCAGGTGTCCGCGGCCGAGATCCGCACGCTGCGGGCGGCGATCGTGGCGGCGGCCCCCAAGTCCGGTCCGGACCTGGTACTCGGGCTCCTCTCCGATCCCACGCCCGCCCCGGGCTATGACGCCATCGTGGCGAACTTCCCGCCGCCGGTGCGCTGGCTGCGCCCGGTGCTGCTGCGCCGCTACCACGCGCGCCGCAAGGCGCTCGGGGTGGCGTAGAGCGGGGCGCGCCGCCGGATCTGCGCCGCGTTGGCGCGCGACTGATCTTCGGCGCTATGGTGGGCTCGTGTCCGATCCTGGGTGTTCGTCCGAACGGCCCGAACCGGATATCCGCTCCCTGTATGACGATCATGCCGTACGCTGAGCCGGTGAGCGAAGCCGGGAGCGAGCAGGTGACGAGTCTCGCCGCGCAGATCGGCCGGGTGGCCGCCCCCCTCCGCAGCCAGGTGCTCGACGTGCTGCGCGAGGCCATCCTCAGCTTCCGCTTCGCCCCCGGCCAACGCCTCATCGAGCGCGAGCTGATCGACATGACCGGGGTCTCCCGTACGACGATCCGCGAGGTGCTGCGCGAGCTCGCCGCCGAGGGGCTGGTCAAGACCATCCCGCAGAAGGGCGCTGTCGTCGTCGCCCTGTCGCCCGAGGAGGCGGAGGAGCTCTACGAGCTGCGCGAGGTCCTCGAGGGGCACCTCGTGAAGAAGTTCGTCGAGCGGGCGTCCGACGCCCAGGTGGTCGCACTGCGCCGGGCGTTCACCCAGCTCGAGAGCGTGGTCGAGCGGCGGGAGGGCACGGTGGCCGTGCTCAAGGCCAAGGACGTGCTGTACGAGGTGCTGCTCACCGGCGCGGGCAACTCGGCGTTGCGGGCGAGCCTGTCCCAGCTGCACGCCCGGGTGAGCCTGCTGCGGGCGAGCTCGCTGTCGTCCGGTCCCGCCCGCCCTCCGGAGGCTGTGGCCGAGCTACGGGTTCTCGTCGAAGCCGTCGAGGCCAGGGAAGCGGGCGCCGCGGCCGACGCCATGGTCACGCACGTCCGGGCCGCGGCCCGCACCGGTATCGAGGCGATCCGCCACTCCTCGCACGCGCTCGTGGCCGCCACCAGCTGACGTTCCGGCCCTGCCGGGCGCTGGGTCCCTCCCGCGGGCCGACCCCACTCGGACGACCCCCACTGGGCCGGCCGGTCGCGGGTCGCCGACATCCGGTCCACCCCGGTCCGCCGGTCGGACGATCTCGGTTGGCAGTGCTCGTCCGATTGTCATACAGTCAGGCGAGCGTTGCGAACTGAGGAGTGGGTATGCCGGTCGGATCTCTCACAGGTCGAGTCGCGGTCGTCACCGGTGCCGCCGGCGGGATCGGTGGTGCCACGGCGGCGCGGCTCTCGCGTGAGGGCGCCTCCGTCGTGCTGGTCGACCTCGACGGCGACGCCGCGTCGGCGCTGGCCGCCCGTCTCGAGGGCGAGGCCATCGGCGTCGCGGCCGACGTCTCCCGCGAGGAGGACGTCGAGCGGTACATGGATGCCGCGGTGGACCGGTTCGGGCGGGTCGACCTGCACCACCTCAACGCCGGGATCCCCGGCACCCCGACGGCCCTGCCCGATCTCGGCGTCGAGGAGTTCGACCGGGTGATCGCGGTGAACATGCGGGGGACGTTCCTCGGGCTCCGCGCCGCGTTCCGGCAGTACTTCCTGCAGAGCAGCGCGGGCGCGATCGTCATCACGGCGTCCATCGCGAGCCTGCGCGGCAGCTCTGACCTGCTGCCCTATCACGCCTCGAAGCACGGCGTGCTGGGGCTGATGCGCAACGCCGCGGTGTACGGCGGCCCGCTGGGCGTGCGGGTCAACGCCGTGGCGCCCGGCATCGTCCCCACCGCACTCTTCGGCTCGGGGGATGGTCCGGGCGGCAGCGCCGACATGGTGCAGCGCGCCTCGACCACCCCGCTGCGCCGGGCGGGCAGCCCGGAGGAGATCGCGTCCGTCGTGGCCTTCCTGCTCAGCGACGACGCCGCCTACATGACCGGCGAGGCCGTCTCGGTCGACGGCGGCGCGTCGATCGTCAACAGCGTGCGTCCCTCCGGCGGTGCCGGTGCATGGGACACGGCCGCGCTCGACGCCCGCACCGCTCCCACGGCGGGCCGCGTCTAGCTGGCGACGCTCGACCGCGTCACCCGGGCGCTGTGCGCGCCCACAGATTGTCTGACAGTATGTCAATCGACCACGACGGTCGACTGCTCACCGAGGAGAGTGCGATGGCGCAGGGTGTCCAGGACCCGGAGGCGGATCTCGGGAAGGCCCGCCGCGTCGTCGCTCTGGCCACGGCCGTCGGCAACTTCACGGAGTGGTTCGACTTCGCCATCTACGGCTTCCTCGCCGCCACCCTCGGGCGCCTCTTCTTCCCCGGCGTGAGCCCGGCCGCCTCGCTGCTGGCCTCCCTGGCCGTCTTCGGCGTGGCGTTCTTCATGCGGCCGCTCGGCGGCCTCGTGCTCGGAGCGATGGGTGACCGGCGCGGGCGCCGGGCGCTGCTCACGCTGTCGATCGGCCTGATGGGCCTGTCCACCACCCTGATCGGGGTGCTGCCCACCTACGCGGAGGCGGGGGTCCTCGCGCCGATCCTGCTGGTGCTGCTGCGCTGCCTGCAGGGTTTCTCCGCGGGGGCGGAGTGGACCGGGTCGGCGGCGTTCCTCGTCGAGCACACGCCGACGAACCGCCGGGGTCGCTTCGCGAGCGTGGTCTCCGCGACCGCCGCCCTCGCCACCGCCTTCGGCGGCCTGCTGGTCCTCGCGCTCGAACTGAGCCTCACCCCGGAGCAGATGCTGTCGTGGGGATGGCGGGTCCCGTTCCTCGTCGCGGTGCCGCTCACGCTGGTCGGCACCTGGATCCGGTTGCGGATCGACGAGACGCCGGTGTTCCAGCGGCTGGTGCAGGCGGGAGCGGTCAGCACCGCCCCGGTGCGGCGCGCCGGACGCGACGTGCGGGCGATCGCGCTCACCTTCGCGTTCTCCAGCGTGCAGGGCCTCGGCTTCTACTATCTCGCCACCTACGTGATCAGCTTCCTCACCGCCACCGTCAAGCTGCCGCAGTCCCGCGCCCTGGTGCTCGTCGCCATCGGGCTCCTGGTCTACGCGGCGCTGTGCCCGGTGGCGGGGGCACTGAGCGACCGGGTGGGCAGGCGCCGGGTGAACCTCGCGGGCGGTGCCGGGCTTGCGATCGTGAGCGTGCCGGCGTTCGCGCTGATGGGCACCGGCACCGCCGCGGGCGTGGTCGGTGGCATGGTGCTGTTCTCGGTGTTCCAGTCGATGGTCAGCGTCACCACCGTGTGCATGCTCGTGGAGCTGTTCCCGGCCCAGACCCGCTCCACGTCCAGCGCGATCGGGTTCAACCTGGGGCTCGCCCTCATCGGCGGCCCGGGCCCCCTGATCGCGGCCGCCATCGCCGCGGGCACCGGGAGCAGCACCCTGCCCGCGCTGTACATGGTCGTCGTCGCCGTTCTCGGCACCGTCGCACTGGCCCGGTGGCTCCCCGAGACCGTCGGCCGTGGGTTGGACGCCGATGCGGCCGTCGCCGCAGGATCGACCCGATGAACGAACGCAGGAGATTCTGATGAGTGGGTACGAGGTGCTGGCGGTCCGCTACGGGACCAGGCTCGCGCGCAAGGCGGAGAACTATCTGAACTTCCACGTCTACGGCGAGCCCGACGAGGACCTGCCGATGGACTACTTCTTCTGGGTCGTCCGCGACGGAGAGCGCACGATCGTGGTCGACTGCGGGTTCAGCGCCGAGGCCGGGCGGCGGCGGGGCCGTACCCAGCTCGCCGACCCGGGTGACGCGCTCATGGCGCTCGGCATCGACCCGGGCTCGGTCAGCCAGCTCGTCGTCACGCACGCGCACTACGACCACATCGGGAACCTGGAGCGCTTCCCGGCCGCGGAGATCGTCATCGCCCGCCGGGAGTACGAGTTCTGGACCGGCCCGTACGCCGCTCGCCCCCAGTTCGCGCACTCCACGGAGGCGATCGAGCTCGACCGGCTCGCCGCTGCGGGGGAGCAGGGCAGGCTGCGGCTGGTCGAGAAGACCCTCGACCTCGCGCCCGGGTTCGAGCTGGTCGTCGTCGGAGGGCACACCCCGGGCCAGCTCGTGGCCCAGGTCGCCGTCGACGGCGAGGACGGCGGACCGGGCGCGGTGATCCTGGCCGCCGACGCGCTGCACTTCTACGAGGAGCTCGAACGCGACCGTCCGTTCTTCGTGGTGGCGGACCTGGTCGACATGTACCGCGGCTTCGACCTGTTGCGCGAGATGTCCGCCGACCCGGGCCGGCTGCTCCTGGCGGGCCACGACGCCGCGGTGCCCGACCGGTTCCCGGGCCGGCTGCCCGACATGCCCGGTGATCTCACCGACCTCGTCGTGCGGGTCGCCGGCAGGACGAGGACGCAAGCAGAGGAAGTGGTGGTGTCATGAGCGCTCCGACGGTGGGAGTGGTCGGGCTGGGCAACATGGGTGGCCGGATGGCGCGCCGCCTGGTCGACGCCGGGATCCCGGTGGTGGGGTTCGACGCGCAGGCCGGCCGGGTCGAGACGGTGGGCGCGACGCCGCTCGGTGACCCGGCCGAGGTGGCCAGGGCGTCCGAGGTGGTCCTGATGTCGCTGCCCGACAGCCACGTCGTCGAGGCGGTCGTCCGCGGTCCGAGCGGGGTGCTCGCCGGCGCCGCGGCCGGGACCACGATCGTCGACCTGTCCACGGCGGCGCCGTCCTCGACGGTCGCGCTGCACGCCGAGGCGGCGGCGGTGGGGGTCCGCTATCTCGACGCCGGCATCTCCGGGGGAGCTGCCGCCGCCGACAAGGGCACCTTGACGATCATGGCGGGCGGCGACGCCGATGCGCTTGCCGAGATCGGATGGGTGTTCGAGCCGATCGCCGCGCACGTGCACCACATGGGCGCCTCGGGGGCCGGGCACACCGCGAAGCTGCTCAACAACTTCCTCAATGCGGTGAGCCTCGCGGCCTCGGCCGAGGTGATGGTCGCGGGCCGGCGTGCCGGGCTCGACCTGAGCCAGCTGCTCGAGGTGATCAACAGCAGCAGCGGGGTCAACTTCGCGACGCTCAACCGGTTCCCGCGGATCGTGCAGGGCGACTACCTCGAAGGCGGGCTGACCGGGCGGCTGATGACCAAGGACGTGGCGCTCTACGTCGACCTCATCGGCAAGCTCGGGGTGCCCAGCCTCAACGCGGCAGGGCCGCTGGCGAGCTTCGGGCTGGCCGAGAGCCTCGGCTACGGCGACCAGATCAGCAACCGGGTGGTGGACGCCATCGGTGACGTCGCCGGGGGGACCCGCGTCCACGACAAGACGGAGGAATGACCCATGCAGATCGTCCGGGGCCGCGCCCCCGACTCCACCCCCACCCAGTCCCGCACGGAGACCTTCACCGGCACCGTCTGGGGTGACCCGGTGCTGCCCACCACCGCCGAGGGCAACACGATCAACTCGGTGACCTTCACCCCCGGCGCGCGCACCTACTGGCACCACCACACCGGCGGCCAGATCCTCGTGGTGACGGCCGGCCGGGGATGGGTCTGCACGCACGGCGAACAGCCGGAGGTGATCCGGGCCGGGGACGTGGTCTGGGTGCCCCCGGGCGAGCGGCACTGGCACGGCGGCACGGTGGACACCGTGATGACGCACCTGGCCGTGTCGCTCGGCCCGACCGTGTGGCTGGACGAGGTGGACGAGAACGAGTACCGCGCCCTGGTGGCGCTGGAAGGGCAGCGATGACCGGGGATGCGATGACCAGCGATGCGATGACCAGCGGAGCGACGACCGACGGGCGCTACGAGCAGGGGCTGGCGATCCGGCGCGAGGTGCTGGGCGACGCCCACGTCGACCGGTCGCTGGCCGGGGTGAGCGACTTCGCCCGGCCCGTGCAGGAGTACGTCACCCGCACGGCCTGGGGGGAGATCTGGAGCCGGCCCGGCCTGGACCGGCGCACCCGCAGCCTGCTCAACCTCGTGATGCTCACGGCGCTGAACCGCAACCACGAGCTGGGCGTCCACGTCCGGGGCGCCGTCACCAACGGGTGCACCGAGGTGGAGATCCAGGAGGCGCTCCTGCAGGCCGCGGCCTACTGCGGTGCGCCCGCCGCGCTGGAGTCCTTCCGGGTGGCCGAGCGCGTGCTCGGCGAGCTTGCGGCGGAGCGGAACGGGACCGGTCGTGTCTGAGCTGCCGGTGGGGCCCGTCGGGTTCGTGGGATTGGGCCGGATGGGCGACCCCATGGTGCGGCGGCTCGTCGCTGCCGGCGTGGCGGTGCGCGCCCACGACGCGGCCCCCGGCCCCCGGGAGGCGCTCGCCGACGTCGTCACGGTCGTCGACAAGCCGGCTGAGGTCGTGGCGGCCGGGCCGTCGGTCGTGGTGCTGATGCTGCCGAACTCGGACATCGTCGAGGCCGTGCTGGCCGACGGGCTGCTCGACGCGCTCACCCCCGACACGGTGCTGGTGGACATGGGCTCCTCGGAGCCGATGCGCACCCGGGCGCTCGCCGAGCAGGTGGCCGCCCGGGGCGCCACCATGATCGACGCGCCGGTGTCCGGTGGGGTCTCCGGCGCCACCAAGGGCACCTTGACGATCATGGTCGGCGGCCCGGACGACGCGGTCGCAGGTGTCGAGCCGCTGCTGGCGCTCCTCGGCCGGGTCCGCCACGTCGGCCCCGTCGGCGCGGGCCACGCGCTGAAGGCGCTCAACAACCTGATGTCCGCGGCCCACCTGCTCGCGAGCTCCGAGGCGTTGCTGGCCGGGGAACGCTTCGGCCTCGACCCCTCCGTGATGCTCGACGCGGTGAACTCCTCGAGCGGGCGCAGCGGCTCCACCGAGAACAAGTGGCCCAACTTCGTGGTGCCCGAGACCTACGACTCCGGCTTCGCGCTCGCGCTGATGGTCAAGGACATCCGCATCGCGCTGGGCCTGGCCGAGGCGACGGGCGCGCCGTCCGCGCTCATCGGCCGCACCGTCGAGCTCTGGGGCGAGGCGGCCACGGCACTCCCCCCTGATGCCGACCACACCGAGATCGTGCGCTGGCTGCGGGCCGGCGAGGCGACGGATCCCGATCCGAGGAGCACCCCATGACGCTGACCGCAGAGCAGCAGGAGATCAAGGACGAGTTCATCAAGGTGCGCGGCACCTGGGGTGACGCGTGGGAGCGGATGCTGGAGCTCGACCCGCCGTTCGTCCGGGCCTACCTGCACTTCTCCGCCGTGCCCTGGACCGGGGAGTCCCACCTCGAGCCCAAGGTCAAGGAGTTCGTCTACATCGCCGCCGACGCCGCGGCGACGCACCTCTACGTGCCCGGGATCCGCCAGCACGTGGCCGCCGCGCTGGAGCACGGCGCCACGCCGCAGGAGATCATGGAGGTCATCGAGCTCACCAGCACGCTCGGCATCCACGCCAGCAACATCGGCGTGCCACTGCTGCTGGAGGTGCTGGAGGAGGAGGGGCTGCGGGACGGCCCTGCCCCGCTCGACGAGCGCCGCGAGCGGCTCAAGGCCGAGTTCACGGCCAACCGCGGCTACTGGCACACCTTCTGGGACGGCCTGCTCGAGCTCGACCCCGACCTGTTCGAGGCCTACATCGAGTTCTCCTCGGTGCCCTGGAAGACCGGGACCCTGCCGCCGAAGATCAAGGAGCTCATCTACATCGCGTTCGACGCCTCGGCCACCCACCTCTACGTGCCAGGGCTGAAGCTGCACATGCAGAACGCGGTCCGGCTCGGAGCGACGGCCGGGGAGATCATGGAGGTGCTCGCGATCGTCAGCGTGATCGGTATCCATGCCGCGACGACCGCAGCCCCCATCCTCGCCGAGCTGACCCAGGCCGCTCCCCGGTGACTGCCGGCCGGCTCGGCACCGGGGGACGGTCGAGCCGGTCGGCGCCCCACGCTCCTGTGGTCGTCGGCGAGTCGCCCGTTCCGGGTGCGTGAGTCGCCCGTTTCGGGTGCGGGCGGCCACGTGGCAGCGGGTCGGAGTCGAGAGGATCGGGCAAGACCTCGCGCGTATCGGTCTACCGCAGACCAGGTCGCTCGCGCTTGCATGGTCTCACCATTCCGACACCCGCTGGAGCCGTGCGCATGCCTCTCGACCACTACGTCACCCTCGGCCGTTCCGGGCTGCGGGTCAGCCCGCTCGCGCTCGGCGCGATGACCTTCGGGGAGGATCCCGGCGGTGCCGGTACCGGCGTCGATGAGTCGGAGAAGATCCTCGCGACCTATCTGGACCTCGGCGGGAACTTCGTCGACACGGCGAACTTCTACACCAACGGCCACTCGGAGAAGATCCTCGGCGACTTCTTCGCCGCCCGTCCCGGCCGGCGCGAGCACGTGGTGCTGGCGTCGAAGTTCTTCGGCAACCTCTTCCCCGGTGACCCCAACGGCGGGGGAGCGGGGCGTGGGTCGATCGTCGCCCAGCTCGACGAGACCCTGCGCCGCCTGCGCACCGACCATCTCGACCTGTACTGGCTGCACAACTGGGACCGCCACACCCCGGTCGAGGAGACGCTGCGCACCCTCGACGACCTGGTACGGGCGGGGAAGATCCGCTACATCGGGTTCTCCAACACCCCGGGGTGGTTCACCGCCCAGGCCCAGACCACGGCGCTGCTGAAGGGCTGGACGCCGCTGATCGCGCTCCAGGTGGAGTACTCGCTGCTGGCCCGCACCGTCGAGGGCGAACTCGCACCGCTCGCGCTCGACCAGGGCATGGCGCTGGTTCCGTGGAGCCCGCTGAGGAACGGCTTCCTGTCGGGCAAGTACCGCCGCGGCACGCAGGTCAGCGACTCCGCGCGCACGGCCTTCGTCGGCGGCCCCGGCGAGGACGAGTTCACGGTCATCGATGCGGTCGCCGCGGTCGCCGACGAGCTCGGGACCACGTCCGCGGCGGTGTCGCTGGCCTGGCTGCTGGCCCGCGAAGGCACCGTCGTGCCCATCCTCGGTGCCCGGCGGGTGGAGCACCTCGAGAACAACCTCGCCGCACTGGAGGTGACCCTCACCCCTGAACACCTCCGCGTGCTGGACGAGGTCTCGGCCCCGGCCTTGAACTACCCGGCACCGATGCACGGCGCGCAGCGCGCGATGCTGCAGTTCGCGGGAGCCACTGTGGACGGTGTGGCCTCCACCGTGTACCCGCCGCTGCTGCAGAGCGACGTCCGCTACTGAGGTTCCGTGACCGAGTAGCCCCTACTCGTCGCCGTGCCACCAGCGCCGCTTCGGTGAGCGGATCTCCACCGAGCCGGCGCGCACGGAGCCGGTGAGCCGGAAGGTCGGGCCGGGGGTGCCGTCTGAGCCGGCGCGCCTCTTGTCCTCGATGCTGCTGAGCACCGACTGCACCTCGTGGTGCTCGACGCGGGCGCCGTACGGCATCCGCATTTCGACCGAGCCGGCCACCACGTCCAGCTCGATCTCGACGACGTCGTGCGGGATCCGGGCCTTCGTGAAGTCGAGCTCGGTCGACCCCACCTTCGTCCGGACCACCAGCCGGGCAGGCACGTCCCACTCGCCGCGCCGGGTGAGGGAGCCGAGGACGCTGCGCAGCTCGGTGGAGCCCGAGGTGATCACCGCATCGGACGTCGACTGCGGCCGCACCGGGGAACGGTGCCGCGTGCCGGTGGCGGCGGGTTGTTCCGGGTGCGCCATGCCCGGCAGGTCGAGCAGCACCACGTTCAGCTCTCCCCGGGTGCGCGCGGCCAGCGCCGCGTCCACCCGCCGGGTGAACTCGTCGAGATCGAGCAGGCCGGCACCCGTGGCGCGCTGCAGCAGTTCGACGACGTGTTCGCGCTCCGCGTCGGACACGCGCAGGGACCGTGGGTCGGGGACATGATCGGGCACGCGCAGACCGTAGCGAGCAACCCGGCAATGGTCATCAACCGATCAGCGGTCGGCCGGCCGCCGATGCCTACGCGGGCAGCTCCGCCTCGCCGCGCAGCCAGCGGCGCAGCGCCAGCCCACCCGCGGGCTCCCAGTCGTCCATGAACGCCGCCGTTCCCCCGAGGAACAACGCGCGGAGGATGACGCAGAGGATGCCACCCAGATGGGTCAGCGGGGACGACGTCGCGAGAACGTCGGACGAGTCCCCGCCGTGGGAGGCGACAGAGGTGGCGATCAACGAGTGCACGCTGTTGAGGGTGCGCAGCGCCGCCTTCGGCTCCCCACTGGTACCGGAGGTGAACAGCACCAGGCCCACCCGGTCCGGGTCGGGGGTGAGCGCCCGCAGGGCGTCCGCGTGCGTGACGTCCCAGGGGGCCGACTGGAAATGCCGGGTGACGTCGACCTCGTCCTCGGCGGCGTCGCCCAGCACGACCCGGTGCCGCAGCGCGGGCAGGCGACCGGCCACCTCCGCGAGCGCCGCTGCATGGTCGAAACCGGCCCAGCGGTCGATGGTGATGCAGACCTGCGCGCCCGTGCGGTGCAGCACCCGCTCCAGCTCGCGAGCGCGGATCGTGGTCATCACCGGCGCGAGGACCGCGCCGATCCGCGCGCACGCCAGCAGCAACGCGGGCACCTGCCACCGGTTCGGCAGCTGGATCGCCACCACCTGGCCGGGCCGCAGGCCGAGCTCGTAGAGGGCGCCCGCGAACCGGTCCACCCACTCCGCGTACTCGCGGTAGGTCAACCGCACCATGCCTGAGCCTGCCTCGTGGGCGACGACAGCGATGGCGTCCGGCTTCTCGTCCCGCCACCGGGCGAGGTCGTCGAGCGCACTCTCCTTGCGCCAGGCCCCGAGTGCCCGGAACCTCTCGATGTCCGAATCTGTGGGGCGCAGTTCCAATGCGGCGGCGAAGCTGATTTTTCCGGCCGTCATCGAATCAGAATAGTGAAGCCGGGTCCGGTGGCGCCATCAGATAACAGAGGAAAGCATGGATGACGTCGATGACGGCGTATTTCCTGGATTGTGAATGGTGTCGCGTTACGACCTGAGGCGTTCCACCACCGGCTCGAACGCCTCCCGGTACGGCTCGTGCACGGTGACGTAGGAGAACCCCCAGCGCTCCCGGGCCGCCACCAGCTGTTCGGCCATCTGCTCGGGCGTGCCGATCAGCAGGTACGGCATCTCCAACGCCTCGTCGGCGGTCGTCTCCGTGCCGAACCTGCTGATGATGTCCTCGGCCGTGGATCGCCGGTCGGTCGTGGGCACCACCATCTGCACCAGCAGGTGCCACTCGATGTGCCCGCTGCGCTCTCCTGCCAGCCCCCGCACGAACCGCATCCGCTCGTTGGTCTCCGCCGCGGTGGCCAGCCGGAACGTCCCCGGCGGGCGCCCGGCCACCTGGTAGGCGCCGGCGACGCCGATGATGTCGGCGTGGCGTGCGGCGATCGTCAGCACGCGGTCGCCCGTGCCGCCGACGATCAGCGGCGGCCCGGACCCACCGAAGCCGCTGCGCTGCACCGGTTGCGGCGCGGTGCCGCCCGGGAGCGCGGCCAGGTCGCCGGAGAAGAGCCGCTCCAGCTCGGTGATCGTCTTCTCCAGGGTCCGGGCGCGTGAGCCGAAGGACGTCCAGGGGATGCCGGCGGCGTCGAACTCCCACTTCATGTGCCCCGCGCCGAGCCCGAGCTCCAGCCGGCCGTCGGTGAGGATGTCGGTGCTGGCCACCTCGCGGGCCAGCAATGCCGGGTTCCAGAACGGGGCGTTCAGCACGAGTGTGCCCACCCGCAGGCGTTCGGTGGCGTCGGCCGCCGCCACCAGCACCGGGAACGGCGCCGGTGCCCCGAGGTGGTCGGCGGCGAAGACCGTGTGGAACCCCGCGCTCTCCCCGCGCCGGCAGAGCTCCTGCAGATCCTGACGGGACGGGATGCCGAAGACGTTGAAGGAGAACCGGAAGTCACGCAGCATTCGGACACCCTGCCCGGTGGGGCGGCGCCCCACAACGTCGTTCACGCGGAGCGGACTCAGCGTCATGGACACATATGGCTGCCCGATGCGGCGAGATTGCGCGATATGTGGCCATGACGCGGTGAGCCCGTCCCGGCGGTGACCGGCGCCACCGATCGCTATTACTGCCATCGGCCCGGTGGCACTGTGAATTCGTTGCCGGGCCGAAGCGCATCGGTGGTGAGGGGGAACGTGTGGAATACGACTACGTCGTGGTCGGTGGTGGCACGGCCGGGTGCGTGCTCGCGGCGCGGTTGACCGAGGATCCGGTGGTACGGGTACTCCTCCTCGAAGCGGGCGCCCGCACCGGGCCCGCGGCGATGGCCGATCCGGGGGCGTGGTCGACGCTGCGGGGCACGGAGGTCGACTGGGCGTACACGACCGTCCCGCAGCAGGCGCTCGGCGGCGCGGTGCTGCCGTGGCCGCGGGGAAAGGTTCTCGGCGGGTCCAGCGCGATCAACGCGTCGCTGCACGCGCGGGCTCATCGCGACAGCTACGACGCGTGGGCGGCGGCGGCCGGTGCAGCGGGCTGGGACTACGCGTCGATGCTGCCGTTCCTCAAGCGGACCGAGCGCGCGGTGGCCGGCCGCGACCCCCGCTGCCGGGGGATGGACGGGCCGTTGGCGGTGGCCCCGGGCACGGCCGAGGAGCCGCTGTGGGACGCCGCGTTCGAGGCTGCGGTCGAGGCGGGCCATGCCGTGGCCGACGATCTCAACGACGGCGCGGGAGAGGGGGTCGGGTGGGCCGAGTACAACGTCCTGGACGGTGCCCGCCAGAGCGCTGCCGACGCCTATCTGGCCCCGGTCCTGGACCGGTCCAACCTCGACGTGGTCACCGGCGCCGACGCGCGACGGCTGGTCACGGACGGGAGCCGTTGCCGCGGCGTGGAGTACGCGGTGGACGGTGGACGGCACGTCGTCGAGGCGAGGCGGGAGGTCGTGCTGGCGGCGGGGACCATCGGCTCGCCCCAGCTGCTGCTGCTCTCCGGGATCGGGCCGTCGGCGCAGCTGCGCGAGCTCGGGATCGGCGTGGTCGCCGACCTGCCCAGGGTGGGGGAGAACCTCCACGAGCATCCGCAGTCCGGCGTGGCCTACCGCTCACCGGTGCCCGTGCGGGCCGCCCAGTTCGCCCGCAGGCCGCAGGTCCGGTTCCGCAGTGACCCGAGCCTCCCGGTCGACCTGCAGATGATCTTCCTGGCCAACCCTGTCGAACCCCGGGCGAGGCCGGGCACCGGAGACGGGTTCACGGTGGGGTACGCGCTGATGACGCCGCTCAGCCGCGGGTCGGTGCGGTTGGACCCCGCCAACCCCGAGGGCCCGCCGCGCATCGACCCGAACTGTCTGGCCGACGAGCGGGACGTCGGTCGCATGGTCGCCGGGCTGCGCCGGGCGCGGGAGGTGGGGGAGGCGAAGGCCCTGTCGCCATGGCGGGACCGGGAGGTGCTTCCCGGCCCCGAGGCCCGCAGCGACGACGAGCTTCGCCAGGCCGTGCGGCGATGCGTCGGCACGCTCTTCCACGCCGTCGGAACCTGCCGGATCGGCGTCGACGCCGCAGCGGTGGTCGATCCGGAACTGCGGGTCCACGGTGTCGAGGGCCTCCGGGTCGTCGACGCCTCGGTGATGCCGTCGATCGTCTCGACCAACACGAACGCCACGGTCCTCGCCATCGCCGAACGGGCGGCGGCGCTGCTGGGGGGCGTCATGGACACATATGGCTGTTCCGCCGTGGCCGAATTCCGCGACGTGTGTCCATGACGTGGCAGGAGAACTCCGGGAGCGCAGGAGAGGAGAGTCGGGTGGCACACGACTACGTCGTCGTCGGGGGTGGGACGGCCGGGTGCGTGCTCGCGTCGCGGTTGTCCCAGGACCCCGGAGTGCGGGTGCTGCTCCTCGAGGCGGGCGGAGCCGGCAGGCCGGCGGCCATGGCCGATCCGTTGGGCTGGCCGCTCCTGTTCGGGACGGAGGCCGACTGGGCGTTCGAGACCACACCACAGCCGGGTACCGGTGGTTCGGTCCATTCGTGGCCGCGCGGGAAGGTTCTCGGTGGGTCGAGCTCGATCAACGCGATGATGCACTCGCGGGGTCATCGCGACAGCTACGACGCCTGGGCTGCCGACGGCGCGACCGGCTGGGACTACGCGTCGATGCTGCCGTTCCTGAAGCGCACCGAGCATGCGGTGGACGGCCGCGACCCGCGCCACCGGGGGATGGACGGCCCGATGACCGTGGCGGAGGGCGAGACGGACCACGTCCTGTGGGAGGCGGCGTTCGAGGCCGCGCTCGAGGTGGGCCACCCGGCCGCGCACGACCTCAACAACGGCATCGACGACGGCGTGGGCTGGAACGAGTACAACGTCGTGGGCGGGGCCCGGCAGAGCGCCGCCGACGCCTACCTGACCCCGGTTCTGGGCCGACCCAACCTCGACGTGGTCACGGGCGCGCAGGCGCGGCGGCTCGTCCTCGACGAGGGGCGTTGCCGCGGCGTCGAGTACACGGTGGACGGTGAGCTGCGCGCCGCCGCCGCGGAGCGGGAGGTCGTGCTGGCGGCGGGCGCGATCGGCTCGCCGCAGCTGCTCCTGCTCTCCGGGATCGGACCGGCGGCCCAGCTGCGCGACGCCGGCATCGACGTCGTCGCCGACCTGGCGGCGGTGGGGGAGAACCTGCACGACCATCCGATGTCCACGGTGGGATACGGCGCGACGCGCCCCGTCCGCGCGGCGAGCTTCGTCCGCAAGCCGCACGTCCGGCTCCGCAGCGACCCCGCCGGCCCGGTCGACCTGAACCTGCTGTTCGTGGACACGCCGGCCGGTCCGCCGGGGACACTCGGCACGGGGGACGGGTTCGGAGTGAGGTTCGGGCTGATGACGCCGTTCAGCCGCGGTTCGGTGCGGTTGAACAGCGCGAAGCCCGGGGGCGCTCCCCTCATCGACCCGAACTACCTCACCGATCAGCGGGACGTCGAGCGCATGGTCGTCGGCCTGCGGCGGGCCCGGGAGGTGGGGGAGGCGACGGCCTTCTCGCCGTGGCGCGACCAGGAGCTGTTCCCCGGCCCCGACGTGCACGACGACGAGGCGTGCGTCGGCTTCGTCCGGCGGAGCCTGAGGACGTTCTTCCACCCGGTGGGGACCTGCCGCATCGGGGTCGACGACGCCGCGGTCGTGGACCTGGAACTGCGGGTGCACGGCGTCGAGGGTCTCCGGGTGGCCGACGCCTCGGTGATGCCGTCGATCGTCTCGGCGAACACGAACGCCACGACCCTCGCCATCGCCGAACGGGCGGCTGCCCTGATGACCGGGGAAACCTGACCACCCCGTCTCCGGCGCGCGAGTCGCCCGTTCCGGGTGCGCGAGTCGCCCGGATTCCGCGGGTGACTCGCGCTCAGGCCAGCGTCCCGGCGCGGCGGCCGAACACCGCTCCCGAGGTCAGGCCGGTGCCGCCGGGGTAGTTGCCGCTGAACAGGCCACCGAGCATCTCGCCGCAGACGAACAGGCCGGGCACGGGCACCCCGGCATCGTCCAGGACTCGGCCACAGGTGTCGGCGCGCAGGCCGCCGAAGGTGAACGTGATGCCGCACGTCACCGGGAACGCGTAGTACGGCGGCGTCTCCAGCGGGCTCGCCCAGTTGGACTTGGGGGGCTCGACCCGGGCCGCCCGCCCGTCCTTGACGGCGAGGTCGAGCGGGATGCCGCGGTCGATCCCGGCGTTGAACCCGTCCACCGTGCGGCGCAGTGCGGCCGGGTCCACGTCGATCCCGGCGGCCAGCTCCTCGACCGTCTGCCCGACGACGACCGACACCCCGGGCATGTCGTACTCCTCGGTCCGCAGCCGGGACCGCGTGGTGGCGTCGAAGAGCTGAAAGGCGAGCCCGCCGGGCTGGGCGAGGATCCGGGCGCCGTACTCGGCGTAGGTGTAGTTGCGGAAGTCGGCGCCCTCGTCGAGGAAGCGCTCCCCGTCGCTGTTCACGACGATGCCGAGCGGGTAGCCGCCCCGGGTCAGCTGGTTGGTCAGCTTCCGGTTGCTCTCGTTGCCGGGGAACCAGGCGTCCCACGCCACGCTGTGGCAGGTGGTCCAGTCGCCGTGGGTGGCGGCGCCCGCGGTGATCGCGGCGATGAGCATGTCGCCGGTGTTGAGCGGGGTGCCCCGCACCTTGGCCCGTTCCCAGCCCGCGCCGAGGTGTTCCCGGCGCAGCCGCGGGTCGGCCTCGAACCCGCCGGCGGCCAGGACGACCGACCCGGCACGCACCGTGCCGCTCGCGCCCGCCGTGTCGGTCCACGTGACGCCGCGGACCGCCCCGGCGTCGCGCACCAGGTCCCCGGCGCGCACGCCGTACCGGATCTCGACGCCGGCCTTCTCCGCCGCCTGCGTGTGCTGCTCGACGAGGCCCTTGCCCCCGCCCGTGCTCCCCAGCGCCAGCC
>NZ_JAAXKY010000062.1 GCF_012911925.1 Pseudonocardia xinjiangensis
AACAGGCGAGGCCGACCTGCGCACCTTCGCGGCGCTGGAGGTCATGCAGCGCCCCCAGAAGCCGGGGTTCCTGGAATGGCTCGCCGCCCGCAGGCCCGCCGGATCGACCGAGCTCTTCCGGCGCACGCTGGCCGACGCCGCGCCCGTCCCGTCGGAGGTCGGGCCCGCACCGGTGCCGCCTCCGCTGGTCGTCGAGCCGCCGCACGAGCAGGCCGTCGATGACCCGGACGAGACCGGTGAGCGTCCGGAACCCCCGGCGGCGTGGCGCCCCAGCCCCGTGCCCCGGCCCCGGGTACCGACCGTGCCGGTCGGCCGGTCCGCCGCCGACCAGCGCGACGTGCACGTGCCGCTCGAGTCGCTGCGCAAGCACACCGTCGTCTTCGCCGGATCGGGGTCGGGGAAGACGGTGCTGCTGCGGCGGCTGGTCGAGGAGTGCGCGCTGCACGGGGTGTCGGCGATCGTGCTCGACCCCAACAACGACCTCGCCCGGCTGGGCGACGCGTGGCCGGAGCCGCCGGACAACTGGCGCGACGGTGACGGCGAGAAGGCCGCGGCCTACCTCGACCAGACCGAGGTGGTCGTGTGGACGCCCGGTCGTTCGAAGGGCCGGCCGCTGTCGTTCCAGCCGCTCCCGGACTTCGCTGCCGTCCTCGGTGACGACGACGAGTTCGCGATCGCGGTCGGTGCCGCCGTCGCGAGCCTCGCACCCCGGGCGCAGCTGACCGGGCGGAAGGTCGAGTCGGGCCGGGCGGTGCTGCGGGAGGTCCTCACCTACTACGCGGGCCACGGCGCATCGTCCCTCGGCGGGTTCATCGACCTGCTCGGTGACCTGCCCGATGGCATCAGCGGGCTGCGCAACGGCCAGAAGCTCGCCGCGGAGATGGCGGAAGCGCTGACGGCGGCCATGATCAACGACCCGCTGTTCGGCGGCTCCGGGGAGAAGGCCGACCCCTCGGTCCTGCTCACCCCGCGGGAGGGGAAGCGGGCGCGCATCTCGGTGATCAGCTTCGTCGGCCTGCCCTCCGACGAGCAGCGCCAGAGCTTCGTCAACCAGCTCCAGATGGCGCTGTTCTCGTGGGTGAAGGCGAACCCGGCGGGGGACCGGCCGCTCGGTGGGCTCTTCGTGATGGACGAAGCGCAGACGTTCGCGCCGTCGGGGGCGATGACCGCCTGCACCGAGAGCACCATCTCCCTGGCCTCGCAGGCACGGAAGTACGGGCTCGGGCTGGTGTTCGCCACGCAGGCGCCCAAGGGCCTGCACAACCGCATCCCGGGCAACGCCGCCACGCAGTTCTTCGGGTTCCTCAACTCCGGCGCCCAGATCAACGCCGCCACCGAGCTCGCCAGGGCCAAGGGCGGACACGTGAGCGACATCTCGCGGCTCACGTCCGGGCAGTTCTACGTGGCGGGCGAGGGTCTGGCGTTCGAGAAGGTGCAGGAGCCGATGTGCCTGAGCCACCACCCGTCGAGCGCCCTCACAGTGGAGGAGGTCATCGCTCGCGCCGCAGCGGGGGCGGGGTGATCGTCAGACCGCCTGCGCGTCCGGCTCCTCCGACATGGGCGCCGCCGCGACCACCAGCTCGTCCATCGACAGCCCCAGCGCCCCGGCCAGCGCCGAGACCGTGAAGAACGCGGGGGTGGGGATGCGGCCCGTCTCGATCTTGCGGAGGGTCTCCGCCGAGATTCCGGCCGCGCCGGCCACGTCGGCGAGGCTGCGCTCCCCCCTGGCTTCGCGGAGCAGGCGGCCGAGCCGCTCGCCGCGCTCGCGGTCGGCCGGGGTCAGGGGGACGCGCACCATGACACCAATAGTAATACCGGTATAGTTATCCGCATGATTGAGATGAAGACCCCGGGCGAGGTGGACGCCGTCGAGGCAGCCGGGAAGATCGTGGCCGACGTGCTCACCGCCGTGCGCGAGCATGCCGCCCCCGGTGTCACGCCGCGAGAGCTCGATGCGCTCGCCGCCGAGCGGATCGCCGCCGCGGGTGCGCGCCCGACCTTCCTGGGATACCACCCGCGGTTCGCCCCGTCCCCCTACCCCGCAGTGATCTGCGCGAGCGTGAACGACGCGGTGGTGCACGGGATCCCGTCGGGACAACCGCTGCGGCCAGGGGACCTGCTCAGCGTCGACCTCGCCGTGCACCTCGACGGATGGTGCGCCGACGCCGCCTTCAGCACGGTGGTGGGTCCGGCCGACCCGCAGGACCTCGCGCTCATCGAGACCACGGAACGGGCCCTCGCCGCCGGCATCGCCGCCGCGGTGCCGGGAGCCCGGATGGGCGACGTCGCCCACGCGATCGGCTCCGTCGGACGATCGGGCGGGTACGGGCTGCTGGAGGGTCATGGCGGCCACGGCGTCGGGCGGGAGATGCACGAGGCGCCGCACGTCCCGAACGAGGGCCGCGCCGGCCGCGGCCTCGTCCTGAAGCCCGGGCTGGTGATCGCGGTGGAGCCGATGTTCCACGCGGGCGGGGCCGACGCCTACCGCCCCGACCCCGACGGCTGGACGCTCCGCACCGCCGACGGGAGCCGGGCGGCCCACGCCGAGCACACCATCGCGGTCACCGACGACGGCCCCCGGGTACTCACCGCAGGCCGCCCCACCAGCTGACCCCGCGAGTCGCCCGTTTCCGGCCCGCGAGTCGCCCGCCGGGGTCCCGCGAGTCGCCCGTTTCCCGTGCGAGCCGCCCGTCGGCCGCCGCGACGTCACCGTCACCGTCACCGACGCCCGGCGACCACCGGGCGTCAGGCCAGCGCCGCCGCCACGGCGTCGTGCAGGCCGGTGCCCGGCCGCCCGAGCAGCTTCTCGAGGTCGTCGGACGGCTGCGCGAACAGGCCCGATGCGATGAGCTGGTGCACGAACGCGGCCGGCCCCAGGTCGTCGGCGGGCACCGCCCGGTAGGTGACGGGGCGCCCGGAGACCTCGCTGAGGGTGCGGGCGAGGTCGGGCACCGTCCACAGTGGGCCGCGCACCTCGTATGCCGCACCGTCGTGCTCCGGGCCGGTGAGCGTGGCCGAGGCGGCGAGGGCCAGGTCGGCGATCGTCGCGAAGTTCACCGGCTGCCCGCCGTCTGCGGCGAGCAGCTCCCCGGACTCGACGGCCGAGCGCAGCGCCGGGTTGACGAGCGCCTCCATGTAGAACGTGTTGCGCAGCAGGGTGTGTGGCACGCCGGACTCGCGGAGCAGCTTCTCGGTGGCAGTGTGGTCGGCGAGGAACCCGACGCCGTCCTGCGCCCCGATGGCGCTGGTGTAGACGATCCTGCCGACCCCGGCCGCCCGTGCCGCGTCGATCACGTTGCCGTGCTGGCGCACCCGGGTGCCCGGGGTGATGTCGGGAGAGGAGACGAACAGCAGGACGTCGGCGCCCGCGAAGGCTGTCCGGAGCGACTCGGGGTCCTCGTAGTCCCCGGCTCGGACCTCGACGCCCTGGTCGGCGAGGGTGGCGGCCTTCTGGGGGTTTCGCGCAACAGCGCCGAGATCGGTGGCCGGCACGCGCGTGAGCAGGTCCTTCGTGACGAGCCCGCCGAGGTTGCCGGTGACTCCGGTGACGACGATCAATCCGTACTCCTTCTACAACGCTGACGGCGACGGATCGACGGTAGGTCCCCGGTTGTCGGCCACCTGCGAGGTGGTCACCTCCCCACCGGCAGCCCCGGGGGCCGGACCGGTGCTGCCCCGCACCTCCAACCGCGGCCGGTAGGTCACGTTGTGCTGGGGCGGACCGTCCTGCAGCAACACCCAGAGCCGTTGCCATGCCTGCTCGCCGAGGTCGAACTGCGGAACGGAGGCGGTGGTGAGCGGGGGCGTGGTGTAGCGGGCGAACGGGATGTCGTCGAAGCCGACCACGGAGATCTGCTCCGGGACCGCGATGCCCAGCTCGTGCAGCCCGCTGAGCGCGCCGAAGGCCACCAGGTCGTTGTAGGCGACCACTCCGCTGGCACCGCAGGCGACCACGGCCGGGACAGCGGCCTGCCCGTCGGCGAAGCCCGATCCGCAGCGCAGCTCCACCAGCTCAGCGCCGGCGGTGTCGCACACAGCGGCGCGCAGCCCGTGCAGCCGTTCCCGGTCCGAGGCGCTGGCCTGCGGGCCCGCCAGGTAGACCAGGCGGGAGTGACCCAGCTCGAACAGGTGCGCAGCCAGGTCGCGGACGCCCGCGCGGTGGTCGACCGAGAGCGACGGCACGTCGAGCCCCGGCACCTCGCGGTTCACCAGCACGACCGGCTCGAGCCGGGGAACAAGCTCGGCGAGCTCGTCGTCCGGGAGCCGGGAGGCGGCCAGGACGATGCCGTCCACCCGGCGCCGGATCTCCACGGCGAGCGGCGTCTCCTCCGCCGGGTCCTCGTTCGACTCGGCGACGATGAGGCGGTGCCCCTCCTTCGCGGCGGCCTGACCGAGCCCGCGCAGGACGCTCTGGAACATCGGGTTCGACAGGTCGGGCACGACGAACGCCACCGTGGAGGTGCGACCGAGGGCGAGGCTGCGAGCCACCGGGCTCGGGCTGTAGCCGAGGGCGGCCGCCGCGGCGCGGACGCGCTCGGCCAGCTCGGGCGCCACCGTGGCGCGTCCGTTCATCACGCGCGAGACGGTGGCCCGCGACACCCCCGCGGCCGCCGCGACCTGGCTGATCGTGGCACCGGCCGGGCTCACCGCCGGGTCACCGGTTCGGCGTGCAGGTGCGTTCCGACGATCTCCGCGAGCCCGTCCCGTCGCACGCAGGCGTCGAACGCGAAGCAGGCGGCGAGCGACTCGGCCTCGTCCGGGGAGACGCCCTCGAAGCAGCGGCCGAACTGCCCGACGAGCGGCTCTGCCAGCAGGATGTTGCGCACCAGGGTGGCCGCCCACTTCGTGCGTCCCCACGGGAAGGGGTCGAAGTCGGCGAACTCGGCGCCGAACAGCTCGTCCACCGGGTCGAGGATGTGGCGCACCCCGCGGTCGTCGCTACCCCAGGCGTCCACGCCGAGGCGGGCCTTCTTCTCCAGCACGGGCGCGATCCGTTCCAGGTAGGCGCAGCCCGGAGCGGCGTACACGAGGCCCTGCAGCCCGATGTCCTTGTACGTCCAGAGGCTCCAGCCGGCCCCGTGCTCGCGGTAGATCGCGAGCTGGTCGGCCAGCAGCTGGTAACGGCCGGCGTCCTGGTCGGACTCGCCGCTGTACACGGGCCCGAACTCGCCGATCCAGATCGGCGTTCCGGTCGTGCGCATGAACTCGGTGCGGCGCAGGAAGGTCTGTTCGAGCACGTCGCGGTCGTAGTGCTCGCCGCGCGTGGTGCCGGGGTACACGCCGTCGCGCGCGATGCCGGGGAACGCGTAGTCGTGCGCGGTGTAGACCGCGTTGGCTGCGGGCTCGCTGAACATCGAGAAGTCGGTGGAGTACTTGTTGCCGTCGAGGAACAGCACGTGGCGAGGATCGACCGCCCGGATCGCGCGCTCCAGCCGCTCGTAGAACGGACCGATCACCGCGCCCGACGGGTCGGCCGGCTCGTTGACCGGGTTGTAGCCGGCCACCTCCGGGCGGTCTCGGTACCGGTCGGCGATGGCCTCCCAGAGGTGCACCACGCGGTCCTGGAAGTGCCTGTGGGTCCAGAAGAACGCCTGGTGGGTGGGGTTGTCGCTGTGCCAGTGCTGGTTCTGGCTCCCGGGTAGCGCGTGCAGGTCGAGGATCGTGTGGATGCCCTGCTCCGCGCAGCGCTCGATGAGCCGGTCGAGCGGCGCGAACCCCTCCTCCTTGATCACAAACGGCCGGTCGTCGTCCTCGAAATGGTGGTAGTTCAGCGGGACGCGCAGCGCGTTGACCCCGAGGGAGGCCAGGTAGCGGGCGTCGGCCTCGCCGAAGAAGTCGTCGAGGAAGCGGTCGAAGAACCGGCGGTACCCCTCATCACCGAGCGCGCTGCGCAGGGCGGCGCGTTGCTGCGACTCGGTGCCGGGGTAGCCGGTGATGAAGTTCTCCATGTTCATCCAGCCGCCGAGCCCGAACCCGGCGAGGACGGTGCGTGCTCCGGACTCGTCGGCGAGATGCGCACCGTCGACGTGGATCCAGGGCAGAGCTGGCATGGCGCGACCCCCGGCTCAGGGTGGTGACGGGCCCGGTTCCGGTAACCGGTTCCCCATGGGAACGCTAACACCGGCCGAGCGCTGATCAGGAGAGATGTCGCTCGGTTCCGCGACCGACGCGAGCAGGCAACCGGACACTTGACGCGATCAGGCGATCTCGGTAGAAACCGGTTTCTCATGATTCGCGGATGAGCCGCTCGCACCGACACGAAGGAGTGTTCTGCGTGACCGAGCCCGACCGCTCCGCTCCGCCCGGTGGGGCGCTGTCCCTCGCGTCCCCGCCCACCGCACCCGCGCCGGCGGCCGAGGCGCCCCCCGCCGCCCGCCGCAGGCGCGGCCGTCGCTCCCAGCGCGCGGTGCGCGACGGCCGCGTCGCCTACCTCTTCCTGGCGCCCTGGATCGTGGGCATGGTCGTGGTCACGATCTGGCCGATCGCGGCGTCGCTGTACCTGTCGTTCACCGACTACTCGCTGCTGCGCGCGCCGCGCTGGGTCGGGCTGGACAACTTCGCCGAGATGCTCGGCGACGAGCGGCTGGTCTCCGCGCTCGGCGTCACCTTCACCTACGTCGTCGTGTCGGTGCCGCTCCAGCTGGCGCTGGCGCTGGCGCTCGCGATGCTGCTCGACCGCGGGGTGCGGGGGCTCCCGTTCTACCGGTCGGTGTACTACCTGCCGTCTCTGCTGGCGGGGAGCGTGTCGATCGCGATCCTCTGGCGGCAGATGTTCGGCACCGACGGCCTGTTCAACGACTTCCTCGCCCTGTTCGGCGTGCAGGGCATCGGCTGGGTGTCGCACCCGGACTTCGCGCTCGGCACGCTCGTGGTGCTCAACGTCTGGACGTTCGGCGCACCGATGGTGATCTTCCTGGCCGGGCTCCGGCAGATCCCGGTGATGTACTACGAGGCCGCCACCGTGGACGGCGCCGGGCGGTGGGCCCGGTTCCGGCACATCACGATCCCGCTGCTCACGCCGATCATCTTCTTCAACCTGGTGCTGCAGACGATCGGTGCGTTCCAGACCTTCACCCAGGCGTTCGTGGTGAGCGGCGGCACCGGCGGCCCGTCGGACGCGACGCTGTTCTACACGCTCTACCTCTACGAGCGCGGGTTCGGCTCGTTCGACATGGGCTACGCCTCGGCGCTGGCGTGGCTGCTGCTGGTGATCGTCGCCGCGTTGACCGGGCTCAACTTCCTGCTGGCCAAGAGGTGGGTGTTCTACGGTGACTGACACGGTGCTCGCCACGCAGGCCGTCCGCGAGGAGAGCCCGCCGCGGCGCGGCGGCGGGCGCAACCCGCTTCGGCACGCGCTGCTGATCGCCCTCGGCGTGGTGATGATCTACCCGTTGCTGTGGATGCTCTCCAGCTCGGTCAAGCCGACGGAGATCATCTTCCGCGATCCGTCGCTGTGGCCGTCGAGCTTCGACCTGGGCAACTACGTCGAGGGCTGGACCGCGCTGGGCGCGCCGTTCCACCAGTACCTGCTCAACTCGGCGATCATCGCGGTGGGCTGCATCGTCGGCAACCTACTGTCCTGCTCGCTGGCGGCCTACGCGTTCGCCCGGCTGGAGTTCCGCGGCCGGAAGCTGATGTTCGCCGCGATGCTCGTGACGATCATGCTGCCGATCCACGTGCTGATCGTCCCGCAGTACGTGCTGTTCTCCCAGCTGGACTGGATCAACACGTTCCTGCCGCTGATCGTGCCGAAGTTCCTGGCCACGGACGCGTTCTTCATCTTCCTCATGGTGCAGTTCATCCGCACCCTGCCCATCGAGCTCGACGAGGCCGCGCGCATCGACGGCTGCGGGCATTTCCGCATCTACTGGCGGATCATCATGCCGCTGTGCACGCCGGCACTGGCGACCACAGCCGTGTTCACCTTCATCTGGAGCTGGAACGACTTCTTCAGCCAGCTCATCTTCCTGACCGACCAGGACCTGTACACGGTCCCGGTGGCGCTGCGGTCCTTCGTGGACGGCCAGGGCGCCACCTCGTGGGGGCCGCTGTTCGCGATGTCGATCGTCGGGCTGGCTCCGATCTTCGGCTTCTTCCTCGCCGGGCAGCGCTACCTGACCCAGGGCATCGCCACCACCGGCATCAAGTGACCACCGCCCCGCACCGACGCGGGACCGAGGAGGATCGACCATGAGAGCGACCGGAACGCGGGCCGCCGCCGGCCTGATCGGGGCGGCCGTGCTGCTGCTCACTGCGTGCGGAGGTGGCTCGGACAGCCAGGACGGGCCCGTCGAGCTGCGCTTCTCCTGGTGGGGCAACGAACAGCGCGCGCAGGCCACCGAACGGGCGATCGCGGCGTTCGAGGCCGCGCACCCCGGCATCACAGTCACCGGCGAGTACGCCGACTTCAACGCCTACTTCGACCGGATCGCCACCAGCGTGGCGGCCAACGACGCCCCCGACGTGATCACGATGGGCGGTGCGTACCCGCGGGAGTACGGCGACCGCGGCGCCCTGCTCGACCTCGCCGAGGTCTCCCAGTACCTCGACCTCGGCAAGCTCGACGAGGCGGCCACCAGCAACGGCCGATTCGACGGCGTCCAGTACGGCGTGCCGACCGGCGTCAACAGCTACGGGGTGGTGGTGAACCCCGCCGTCTTCGAGGCCGCGGGCGTGAGCCTGCCCGACGACACGACGTGGACGTGGGCCGACTTCGAGCGCATCGCGGCCCAGATCAGCGCGGCCGCCCCGGAGGGCACCTACGGAGCCGAGGACCCGACGTCCGCCGACGCCCTCGACCTCTACTCCAGGCAGAGCAACGAAGGCCTCTACACACCGGACGGGAAGCTGGCGATCAGCGCCGCCACGGTGACCACCTGGTGGGAGATGACCAGCCGGATGCGCAACGCCGGAGCCACCCCGCCCGCCACCCTCACCGTCGAGCTCGGCGGCCAGCCCGCCCCCGAACAGACGCTGATGGGCCGCGGGCTGTCCGGGATGCGGCTGGACTGGAGCAACCGGCTGGCCGCCATGCGCACCGCGTCCGGAGCGCCGCTGGTGATGATGCGGGCGCCGAGCGAGTCGGCGGGCCGGCAGCCGGGCATGTGGCTGCAGGCGTCGCAGCTCTACACGATCAGCTCGCGCACCGAGCACCCCGAGGAGGCCGCCCAGCTGGTCGACTTCCTGGTCAACGACCCGGCCGCGGGCCGCGAGATCCTCACCGACCGCGGGATCCCGGCCAACCCCGAGGTCCGGGACGCGATCAGCGGCGCCTTCAACGAGAACCAGAAGGTCGAGGCGGAGTTCATCGACCGCATCAGCGAGCAGGTCGGGCCGCCGCTGGTCGTCGGGCCCGTGGGTTCCACCGACACCCGGTCGATCCTCGAGCGGATCGGCTCGGACGTGCTGTTCGACCGGGCGACGCCGGCCGACGCGGCCGCGCGGTTCGTCGACGAGGTCACGGCGGCGATCAGCTGAGATGAGCTCGATCGACCGCCGTGGCCTGGTGGAGCGGCACTCCCCGGTGCTCGACGGCGTCGACCCGCGGTCGGCACTGTCGGTCGGCAACGGGGAGTTCGCCTTCACCGCCGACGTCACGGGTCTGCAGACGTTCCCGCAGCTGTACCCGGTGCACGCGCCGGACGCCGCGGAGCCCGGCACCCTGCTCGGCGCGCAGGCGCAGTGGGCGTGGCACAGCGTCCCGGCGCCCGTCCCGGCTCCGTCGCTGGAGTCGAGCCTGCGGCGCTATGCCTCGCCGCACGGAGCGGTCGACTACGTGGACCTCGACGGCTCGATGGACCCGGGCGGCAGTGGCGACGGCACTGCGGAGCAGGCCTGGCTGCGGTCCAACCCGCACCGGCTGGATCTGGGCCGGATCGGGCTGGTGCGGGGCGCGCCGTGGCAGCCGCCCGGCCCGGACCAGCTCGGCGAGGCCCACCAGCGGCTCGACCTGTGGAGCGGCCTGCTGGAGAGCACCTTCCGGCTGGCGGGCGACCCGGTGCGGGTACAGACGTGCGCCCATCCCGGACAGGACGTGCTCGCGGTCCGGGTGCTGTCGCCCGCGCTGCGGACCGGACGGCTGGCGCTGCGCGTCGCGTTCCCGTACGGGTCGACGTCGTGGAGCAATGCCGCCGACTGGCACCGGCCGGACGCCCACGTCAGCACCCTCGAGCCGGCTGCGGCGGGCTTCCGCATCCGGCGCGCCCTCGACGACACCCGGATCGACGTCGGCCTGCGTCTCGGGTCCGGCATGCACCTCTCGCGCCTCGGTCCGCACGAGTTCGGGGTGCACGCCGAGGGGGAGACGCTGGAACTCGTCGTCGCGTTCGCGCCGGGTGGTCGCCCGCGGCAGGCGCCGCCCCCGACGTTCGCGGCCGTCCGCGAGGCGAGCGAGGCGCACTGGGCGCGGTTCTGGGAGGGCGGCGGCGCCGTCGACGTCACCGGTAGCGCCGACCCGCGCGCGCCGGAACTGCAGCGGCGGATCGTGCTCTCGCAGTACCTCACGGCCGTGCACGGCGCGGGCTCGCTGCCCCCGGCGGAGACCGGGCTGGTCACCAACAGCTGGCGGGGCCGGTTCCACCTGGAGATGCACTGGTGGCACGCCGCGCACTTCGCGCTGTGGGGCCGCCCGGAGCTCCTGGCCCGGAGCATGGACTGGTACCCGGGAGTCCTCGACCGGGCGCGGGAGACCGCCCGCCGCCAGGGTTTCGCCGGGGCCCGGTGGCCCAAGCAGGTGGCCCCCGACGGCCGGGAGAGCCCGAGCGCGATCGGGGCGTTCCTGCTCTGGCAGCAGCCGCATCCGATCCACCTCGCCGAGCTGCTGCGCAGGGCGTGCGGCGACGAGGCCGTGGCTCGGTACGGCGAGTGCGTGCTGGAGTCCGCCGCGTTCATGGCCGACATGGTGGTGGCGGCCGAGGACGGCTTCCACCTCGGTCCGCCGCTGGTCCCGGCGCAGGAGTCCTACCACCGGGAGCGGGCCGCCACCGCCGACCCCACGTTCGAGCTGGCCTACTGGGCGTGGGCCCTGCGGGTCGCCCAGCGCTGGCGGGCGTACCTGGGTCTCGACCCGGAGCCGCGCTGGAGCGAGGTGGCCGAACACATGGCCCCCGCCTGCGTCCGCGACGGCCGGTACACCGCGATCGCCACCCCGCCCTACACGGTCCGGGACGACCACCCCTCGATGCTCTACGCGCTCGGCGTCGTGCCCGACACCGGCTACGTCGACGCGTCGACCATGCGGGCGACGCTGAAGGACGTGCTGGCGGACTGGCACTGGGAGAGCACCTGGGGCTGGGACTTCCCGGCGATCGCGATGACCGCCGCCCGCCTGGGTGAGCCCCACCTCGCCGTGGACGCGCTGCTGCTCGACACCCCGAAGAACACCCACCTGCCCAGCGGGCACAACCGGCAGACCGGCCGGCTGCCCGTCTATCTGCCGGGCAACGGCGGGCTGCTGGTCGCGGTGGCGCTGATGGCGGCCGGGTGGGACGGCGGCCCGCCCGGACAGGCGCCGGGGTTCCCGGACAACGGGAGCTGGACCGTCCGGTGGGAGGGCATCGCGCGGTCGCCGTGACCCCACGGCGGCCGTGCGAGATCAGGACAGGAACTGGCCGCAGTCCCGGACACGCTTCTCGCATGACCGAGACGAGACAGCCCCCCGCCGACCTGCACGCCCTCTTCGGGTACCGCGACGCTCCGGCCGCCATCACGTGGCTCCAGCGGGCGTTCGGGTTCGAGACGACCATGTCGTTCCCGGACGAGAAGGGCGGCATCGCGCACGCCGAGCTGCGGCTGGGCGACGCCGTGGCCGTGGTGTTCAGCGACCACGACGGCTACGAGCGCCCGCCGCGCAAGGGCGACACGATGGGCTACGGGGTCTACCTCAGCGTCCCCGCCCCGGCCGACGTCGACGCGCTGTACGCCCGTGCGCTCGAGGCCGGCGCGACCACGATCTGGGCCCCGGAGCCGACGGAGTGGGGCAACTACCGCTTCCGGGTCGTCGACCCCGAGGGCTTCGAGTGGTCGTTCGGGGTGCACCGGCCCGGTGAGCCCCAGGACGAGTGGTCCGAAGAGGAGTGATCACCCGCCACCCGCTGCCCCAGCCCCGGGCGACTCGCGCGTCATGAACGGGCGACTCGCGGACGGGAAACGGGCGACTCGCGGGTCCGGAACGGGCGACTCGCGGGGGGTTTCGCGAGTCGCCCGGTTCCGGGGGGTGAGTCGCCCGGTTCTGCGGGGTGAGTCGCCCGCGGCGGGCCGCGCTCAGCCCACTGCGGCCAGGTCGGTCGGCTCCTCCTGGGACGGTGACGGGTCGGTCGGGGCGGCGTGGCTGTCCCGCTCGCCGTCGAGCAGCGGGCAGTCCAGCCAGGCCTCGGGGATGCCGAACCCGTCGACCAGGGTCCTGGCCTGCGGGCGCAGCTGACCGCACAGCGTGTTGACGGCCTGCGTGACGGCCTTGGCCCGGCCCCGGCTGATGTACCCGTGCTCGACGAAGAACGCGCGGTCGCCCTCGATCACCGAGAGCGCGTACAGCCCGCGCACCTGCTCCAGCAGGCCGCGCAGGGCCGGGCTCTCCACCCGGTTGACGGCGGCGGCGAAGGAGTCGAGGACGATCCGGTCGACGTGGGCCCGCGCGGCCACCAGCAGGTGGTCCTGCGCGCCGTTGAAGACGGCGAACCGGTCGGCCCCCGGGGCCAGTGCCTTGCGCATCCGGCGGGCGGCCGCGGCCAGCAGGTGCTCCTCGCGCTCGACGAGCAGCCACCGCTGGTAGGCGCGGTCGCGGAGGTCCCCGCGCCGGACGACGGCCCGCAGCCCGGTGCGCTCGGCCATCGAACCGGCCATGAGGTCGGCGGCGAACCGGGCCTTGCCCACCACGTCGAGCTTCCCGACGCGGCGGCCGTAGTCCGACAGCAGTGTCTTCGCCACCAGCTGCAGGAGGACCGTGTTGTCGCCCTCGAAGGTGGTGAACACGTCGGTGTCGGCCTTGAGCTGCGGAAGCAGGTTCTCCGCGAGGTAGCCGGCGCCGCCGCATGCCTCGCGGCAGGTCTGGATCGTGGCGGTGGCGTGCCAGGTGGCCATGGCCTTGATGCCCGCGGCCCTCGTCTCCAGGTCCCGCTGCCCCGCCTCGGTCTCGACGTTCGAGCCGGGCTCGGCGTCGAAGGACTGCAGGTCGTGCATCTCCGACACGAGGTCGGCCTGGGCGAAGTGCAGCGCGTACGTGGTGGCGAGCGCGGGGAGCAGCTTGCGCTGGTGGACGAGGTAGTCGAGCACCACCACCTCCTCGCCGCTCTCGGGGTCGGCGAACTGGCGCCGCGTGGCGCCGTAGCGGATGGCCAGTGCGAGTGCCTTCTGCGTGGCGGCGCCCGCCCCGCCCGCCACGCTGATCCGGCCGCGGACGAGCGTGCCGAGCATCGTGAAGAACCGGCGGGACGCGCTCGTGATCGGGCTGGAGTAGGTGCCGTCCTCGGCGACGTCGGCGAAGTGGTTGAGCAGGTTCTCCCGCGGCACCCGCACGTGGTCGAAGGAGAGCCTGCCGTTGTCGACGCCGTTGAGGCCCGCCTTGCGGCCGCAGTCGCCGATCGTGACGCCGGGCAGCGCGGTGCCGTCCTCGGAGCGGATGGGCACGAGCAGGGCGTGGACCCCGTGGGAGACGCCGCCGGTGATCAGCTGGGCGAAGACGACGGCCAT
Source organism: Pseudonocardia xinjiangensis (assembly GCF_012911925.1). Taxonomy (GTDB): domain Bacteria; phylum Actinomycetota; class Actinomycetes; order Mycobacteriales; family Pseudonocardiaceae; genus Pseudonocardia; species Pseudonocardia xinjiangensis. The sequence continues at coordinate 13,687 of NZ_JAAXKY010000062.1, forward strand.
CCGCCCGTCGCGCGCGGCGTTGCCGATGTAGTCCTTACGCGCGCCGACGTCGGGGGTGTGGATCTCGAACTCCTGCGTGGCCGGGTCGTAGGTGGCCGTGGTGCGCAGGTGCTGGACGTCGGAGCCGTGGCCGGTCTCGGTCATCGCGAAGCAGCCGAGCAGGTCGCCGTCCATGATCGAGCGCAGGTACTTGTCATGATGACGAGAAGTGCCCAGCACCTGGACGGCGCCACCGAAGAGACCCCACTGCACACCGGCCTTGACCAGCAGTGAGAGATCGCCGTAGCCGAGCGCGGCGAACGCCGTGACCACGCCCCCGACGTCGCCCCCACCGCCGTACGCCGGGTCGAAGCCCTGGTGCGGGCGCCCACTCTCGGCCAGCCGGCGCAGGTTCTCGGTGGTGAGTGCGCGGTACTCCTCGGTGCTCAGGTCGGCCTCGGGCGTGAGCCGCAGCTCCCCGAGCTGCGCGCGAACCTCGGCGCGGACGTCGGCCCACCGGCCGTCCAGGACGCGCCGGAGCTCGCGGGGGTCGGACGTCATGCGGGTTCCTCCTTGTGGGAAGCCTGGTGGGGAGCCACGACGCCGGAGAGCCCGGACCAGGCCAGATCGGTGAGCTGGGCGGCCAGCTCGTCGCGGGTCGTTCCCGTGGGGCGGGCCAGCCAGTTGTCGGCCGCCGCCCGGACGAGCCCGACGATGCCGTGGCCCCACGACACCGCGGCGCCGGTGTCGGAACCGGCGCGGCGCAGCTGTGCGGCGATCACGGCGGCGGCCTCGTCGCCGATGAGCGAGACGAGGTCGGCCACCGGGTCGCCGTCGAGGGCGCTGTCGACGAGTGGGCGGTGCACGACGAACCGGTAGACCTCCGGGTCGTTCTCGATCAGCCGTAGGTATGCGGCGATGCCGGCGGCGGTCTTCGCGCGGGGGCTCTCGCCGCCGGCCATCGCGGCGCGTATCTGCGCCACCAGCACCTCGGCCACCCGCTCGCAGACGGCGACGTAGAGCTGGGTGCGGTCGGTGAAGTGACGGTAGACGACGGTCTTGCTGGTGCACGCCCCGGCCGCGACCTCGTCCATCCCGACGCCGGCGCCGTGGGCGCGGATCGCGGCGATTGCGGCGTCGGTCAGCTCGGCTCGGCGGGCGCGCCGGTGGGCGTCCCACCGGCTCGTTCGCTTGTCCCGGACCGCCTTCACGGCACCGAGAGTACCGTGTACTTTGAGTATCGGCTACTGACGGGTAACGCCCATACTGAAGCCCAGACCCCCGGGAGGAACCTGTGCCGGAGACCCGGAAGGCCGCCGTGATCGGTGGCAACCGCATCCCCTTCGCCCGCGCGAACGGCGCGTACGCCCGCGCGTCCAACCTCGACATGCTCACGGCCACGCTCGACGGGCTCGCCGCCCGCTTCGGGCTGGCGGGCGAGCGGATCGGTGAGGTGGCGGGCGGCGCGGTCCTCAAGCACAGCCGCGACCGCGACCTCACCCGCGAGGCCGTGCTCGGCAGCACGCTCTCGCCCTCCACCCCCGCCTACGACGTGCAGCAGGCCTGCGGCACCGGCCTGGAGACCGCGGTACTCGTCGCCAACAAGATCGCACTCGGGCAGATCGAGAGCGGTGTCGCCGCCGGTGTCGACACGGCCAGCGACGCGCCGGTCGCCCTGAACGACGACCTGCGCCGGGTGCTGATGGAGCTGAACGGGGCGCGCTCGCTGGGCGCCCGGCTCAAGGCACTGCGCGGGCTGCGGCCCGGCCAGATCGTCCCGGAGGTCCCCCGCAACGCCGAGCCGCGCACGGGGCTGTCGATGGGCGAGCACGCCGCGCTCACCGCGCTCGAGTGGCACGTCGGACGCGAGGAGCAGGACGAGCTGACCGTCGCGAGCCACCGCAACCTGGCCGCCGCCTACGACCGCGGCTTCTTCGACGACCTGGTCACGCCCTACCTCGGGCTGAGCCGCGACCAGAACCTGCGGCCCGACACCTCCGTGGAGAAGCTCGCCAAGCTCAAGCCCGTGTTCGGCAAGGGCGAGGGCGCCACCATGACGGCAGGCAACTCCACACCGCTCACCGACGGCGCCGCGGCCGTCCTCCTCGGGTCGGACGAGTGGGCGGCGCAGCACCGGTTGCCGGTGCTCGCGCACCTGGTCGACGCGGAGACGGCGGCGGTCGACTTCGTGCTCGGGTCCGACGGGCTGCTCACCGCACCGCTGTACGCCGTGCCGCGGCTGCTCGAGCGCAACGGCCTCACCTTGGGTGACTTCGACTTCTACGAGATCCACGAGGCGTTCGCGTCCACGGTGCTCGCCACCCTCAAGGCGTGGGAGGACCCGGCGTTCGCGAAGGAGCGGCTCGGGCTCGACGCCCCGCTCGGCGCGATCGACCGCGCGAAGCTGAACGTGGCGGGGTCCTCGCTGGCCACCGGTCACCCCTTCGCCGCCACGGGCGGGCGCATCGTCGCGACGCTGGCGAAGCTGCTGCACGAGAAGGGCAGCGTTGGCGGCCGGAAGAGCCGGGGCCTGATCAGCATCTGCGCAGCGGGCGGCCAGGGCGTCGTCGCGATCCTCGAGGGGAACTGACATGTCCAACGACACGCTGCGCGATCTCTCGCAGAACCAGCTGGTCCGGCGGCTCGGCGTGCCGCGCATCCCGGTGCTGCGCCGCTACGCGCCTGGTCAGCCCCTGCTCGACGGACCCGCGCTGGTCGGGGCCGTCGGCGCGGGCCGGTACGCGGAGCAGATCCGTGCGCTGCTGAAGGACGCCGACATCGCCGACGCGGCCGGGGACGGCACGGTGGCCGCGGCCGTCCTCGACGCCACCGGCGTCCGGACGCTCGACGACCTCGCCGCCGTGCGGGAGTTCCTGACTCCGGCGGTCCGGCGGCTCGCCCCGTCGGGGCGGTTGCTGCTGCTGGGCCCCGAGCCCGACGCGGGCGACGTGGAGGCCGCCGCCGCGGCCCAGGCTCTCGACGGGCTGGTGCGGTCGGCGGCCAAGGAGGTGCGCGCGGGCGCCACCGCCAACCTGCTCGTCGTGCACCCCGACGCGCCGCCGGCGGCCACCGACTCCGCGGTGCGCTTCTTCCTCTCGGCCCGCTCGGCGTACGTCGACGGGCAGGTCGTGCGGGTCGGCGTGCCCGTCGGGCCGGCCCAGGACCCGATCGGCATGGACGCGCCCGACGAGGTCGTGCGGCCGCTGGCCGGGCGGGTCGCGGTGGTCACCGGCGCGGCCAGGGGCATCGGTGCAGCCATCGCCGACACCCTCGCCCGCGACGGCGCCACGGTCGTCGCGGTCGACGTCCCGGCGGCGGGCGAGTCGCTCTCGCGCGTGGCCAACCGCGTCGGCGGTACCGCGCTGCAACTCGACATCACCACGCCCGACGCCGCCGACCGGCTGCTCGCCCACGTGCGGGAACGGCACGGCCGGCTCGACGTGGTGGTGCACAACGCGGGCATCACCCGCGACAAGCTGCTCGCCAACATGGACGCCGACCGCTGGGACGCCGTGCTGGCCGTCAACCTGCGCGCGCAGCTCGCGATCAACGAGGCGCTGCTCGCCGATGACCTGCTCAGCGACACCGGACGCATCGTGTGCATCGCCTCCACCAGCGGGATCGCCGGCAACCGCGGTCAGACGAACTACGCCGCGAGCAAGGCGGGCGTGATCGGGATGGTGCGGGCACTCGCACCCCGGTTCGCCGAGCGGGGTGTCACGGTCAACGCGGTGGCTCCGGGCTTCATCGAGACCGAGATGACCGGGAAGATGCCGCTGGGCACCCGGGAGGCCGGGCGCCGGATCAACAGCCTCCGCCAGGGCGGGCTGCCGGTGGACGTCGCCGAGACGGTCGGCTGGCTCGCCGAGGCCGAGACCGGTGGGGTCACCGGACAGGTCGTGCGGGTGTGCGGGCAGAGCATCCTGGGGGCCTGATGGGACTGGCTCCGCAGTACCTCAAGGCCGCGGTCGGGTCGTTCGGGCCGCGCGCGTCGGTGCTCCCGGACCGCGAGCGGTCGCGGGAGGGCGTGTCCGTGGACCGCTCGCACCTCGCGGCGTACGCGCGGGTCTGCGGCTTCGCGGTGGACGACGTGCTCCCGCCGACGTATCCGCACGTACTGGCGTTCCCGCTGCAGGTCGAGCTGATGGCGGACCGGGCGTTCCCGCTGCCGCTGCCGGGGCTGGTGCACATCCGCAACACGATCACCGTCCACCGGGGGATCGACGCCGCCGAACCCCTCGACGTCCGGGTGCACGCCGAGCGTTTCGTCGCACATCCGAAGGGCGCGCAGGTCGATCTCGTCGCGCGGGTCGACGCGGGCGGTGAGCCCGTGTGGCTCGGGCGCAGCACCTATCTCGCCAGGGGAGCAACCGCGCCCGCTGCCGACGGTGATCCGGCGCCGGCGCCGCCGCCGGGAGTGTCCGGCGGTGCTCTTGCCGCGGTCTGGCGGGTGGACGGCGGCACCGGCCGTCGCTACGCCGGAGTCAGCGGCGACGTCAACCCGATCCACCTGCACCCGCTGACCGCACGGGCGTTCGGTTTCCCGCGGGCGATCGCCCACGGGATGTGGACGGCCGGACGTGCGTTGGCCGCGCTGCAGGGACGTCTGCCGGCCGCCCTCACCTATGACGTCGCGTTCGGGAAGCCGCTGCTGCTGCCCAGCACGGTCGAGCTGCACGCCGCCCCGGCCGGGGACGGCTGGAACCTCGACGTGCGCCGGCGCGTGGGGGCCGTCCACCTCACCGCGACGGTCCGCCCCTGACCCGCCGGGCTGGGTAGGGCGACTCGCGCGCCGGAACCGGGCGACTCGCGGGTCCGGATCGGGCGACTCGCGGGCAGGACGGCGGCACGTGACCATGTCGCGATCGTGAGCGCCGCCCTACGCTGCCCGATCATGGCGCGGTCCGTGCTCGACCTGCCGACGCGGATCGCGCTCGCCGTGGTGGTGGTGGTCGCCAACGTGGCGGGCGCCGGTGTGGTGCTCGTGCTCGCGGCGTGGGTGCTGCCCGAAGGACCGCTCGCGGATCCGGCCACCGTGCGGATGCTCAACATCGTGACGTTCGGCGGCTACCTGCTGCTGGCGGTGCCGGTCGGGCTGGTGTGGGGAGCCCGGCGGTTCCGGCTGCGCACTCCCGCCTCCGGTGGCGAGCGCCCGGAGAAGCGCACGGAGCAGCGCATGGTGCTCCACGGCCCGCTGCGGCTGGTCACCGTGCAGGCCGTGCTCTGGGTCGTGGGCGCCGCACTGTTCGCCGGCCTGAACGCCCGCTGGTCGCTGCGGCTCGCGGTGTCGGTCGGGGAGACGATCGTGCTGGGCGGCATCACCACCTGCGCGCTGTCCTACCTGCTCAGCGAGCGGATCCTGCGGCGCACGGCCGCGCGCGTGCTGGCCGCGCAGCCACCGCGGCGGCGGGCGCTGCCCGGGGTGGTGGTCAGGGCGCTGCTGTTCTGGGCGCTCGGCACGGCCGTGCCGGTGGTCGGGCTGCTGCTCTCGGCGCTGTCCGTGCTGGTCTACCGCGACGTGTCCGCCGACCGGTTCGCGGTGATCGTGCTGGCCGTCGGGGCCACGGCGCTGGTCGCGGGCCTGCTGGTGACCGTGGGGGCGGCCAGGGCGGTGGCCGACCCCGTCAACGCCGTGCGCCGGGCGATGCGGCGGGTGGAGGGCGGCGACCTCGACGCGAGCGTCACGGTCTACGACGGCACCGAGCTCGGGCAGCTGCAGTCCGGCTTCAACACGATGATCAGCGGCCTGCGGGAGCGGGAGCGCATCCGGGACCTCTTCGGCCGGCACGTCGGTCGTGACGTCGCCCGGGTGGCGGCGGCCACCGACGAGGTGCGGCTCGGCGGCGAGGTACGCCGGGTGGCGGTGCTCTTCGTCGATCTCGTCGGCTCGACGGCCCTGGCGGTGCAGCGGCCGCCCACCGAGGTGGTCGGGCTGCTCAACCGCCTGTTCGCCGTGGTCGTCGAGGTCGTGGAGGACCACGGCGGCTGGGTCAACAAGTTCGAGGGCGACGCGGCGCTGGCCGTGTTCGGCGCGCCGGTCGACGCGGCGGACCCGGCGGGTTCCGCACTGGCCGCCGGCCGGGTGCTCGCAGCGCGGCTGGCCGCCGAGCTGCCGGAGGCCACCGCGGGGATCGGCGTCTCCGCCGGGGACGCCGTGGCCGGGAACGTGGGCGACGTGCGGCGCTACGAGTACACCGTGATCGGCGACCCGGTGAACGAGGCCGCGCGGCTGACCGAGCTGGCCAAGACGGTGCCCGGCCGGGTGCTCGCCACGGGCGCCGCCGTCGGGCTGGCTGACGAGGCGGAGGCGGCCCGCTGGACGCTCGGCGACACGACGGTGCTGCGGGGCCGTGGCGCGCCGACCCGCCTCGCAACCCCGTGCGAGTCCCGGCAGACGGAGCCGGGTGCGCGCCGCGCGAGCCGTCAGGATCTCGGCGCGTAATGGCCGGAATCCGCGTGGATCAGGGAGAGGCCCGGAGCTAGCGTCGGCCCGTGACCAAGCAGGCGACCCCGGCAGCTCCCGTCGTTCCCACCTCCCGCTACCGGTGGAGCGCGGTGGCCGCCGTCGTGGTCACGGTCTGCGCGTGGGCGTCGGCGTTCGTCGCCATCCGTGCGGTCGGCGAGTCCTACGACCCCGGTCCGCTGGCGCTGGGCCGGTTGCTCGTCGGGTCGCTCGCGCTGGGTGCGGGAATGCTGGTCACCAGGCGCTGGGTCACCCCCACCGCACGGGAGTGGGCGCTGATCGCCCTGTGCGGGATCGCCTGGTTCGGCGTCTACAACGTCGCGCTCAACGCGGCCGAGCAACGCGTCGACGCCGGTACCGCCGCCATGGTGGTGAACGTCGGGCCGATCCTGATCGCGCTGTTCGCCGGGCTGCTCCTCGGTGAGGGCTTCCCACGGTGGCTGGTGGTGGGGGCGCTGGTCGCGTTCGGCGGGGCCGTGCTCGTCGGCGCGTCCACGGCGCACCTGGACCGGTCCGACATCCTCGGTGTGCTGCTCTGTCTCGTCGCGGCGGTCACCTACGCGGTGGGAGTGCTCGCTCAGAAGTTCGTGCTGCGGCGGCTGCCCGGGCTCCAGGTCACCTGGCTGGCGTGCACGATCGGCGCCGTCGCGTGCCTGCCGTTCACGCCCGCGCTGCTCGCCGACGCCGCCGCGGCCCCGGCGGGCGCCACGGCCGGGCTGCTCTACCTCGCCGTCGTGCCCACCGCGCTGGCCTTCAGCACCTGGGCCTACGCCCTGGCCCGGATGGATGCTGGGCGGCTGGGCGTGAGCACCTATCTGGTGCCACCGATCACGATCGTGATGTCCGGGCTGCTGCTCGGTGAGGTGCCGGCGCTGCTGGCGCTCGTCGGGGGCGTGATCTGCCTGGCCGGCGTCGCACTGTCCCGGCGCCGGTAGCCGTCCGGTGCGTCAGCTCTCGTCCTGCCACGGAGGCGGCACGATGACGAAGCGCACGGTCTGGCCGGGACGCACCTGGGCCGCCCGGTCGACGTCGGCGTCGAGCACGACGGCGCCCACCGGGTAGCCGCCGGTCACCGGGTGGTCGGCGAGGAACAGCACCGGCTCCCCGCCGGGCGGCACCTGGATCGCCCCGCGCACCATGCCCTCCGTCGGCAGCTCGCCGGAGCCGACGCGCTCCAGCTGCGCACCCTCCAGCCGCATCCCGACGCGGTCGCTGCGGCTCGACGCCGTCCAGACGGTGCGGGCGAGCGCGGCGGGGTCGGCGAGCCGGTCCGCCCGGGGGCCCATGATCGCCCGCAGCGTGACGGCGCCGCCGGGCGGCACCGCCACCGGCGCCACGTCCACCAGCGGGAGCTCGGCCGGTTCCGGGCCGACGGGGAGCACCTGGCCCGGTTCGAGCTTCGGCGGCCCCAGCCCGGCGAGCACGTCGGTGCTGCGCGAGCCGAGCACCGGCTCGACGGCGATGCCGCCGCGCACGGCGAGGTAGGTACGCAGGCCGGTGGGTGGAGTCCCCAGCCGCAGCACCTGCCCTGGCCGCACCGTCACCAGCGCGTGATGGCCGACCGGAGCGCCGTCGACGTCGGCCGGCGCCGGGGCACCGCTGAGTGCCACGGTGAGCGGCAGCCGGTTGTCGGGCGAGGCGCGAACGGCCAGGCCACCGAACACGGCCTCGATCCCGGCCGCGTCCTCGGGGTTGGCCACCAGCCGGTTGGCCAGGCGGAGCGCGCTGCGGTCGGCGGCTCCCGAGCGTCCGACGCCGGACGCGCCGTGCCCCGGCCGTCCGAGGTCCTCGACGAGCGCCAGCGCTCCGGTCGCCACCACCTCCAACGCGCGGGTGCTCACCGGGCCTCCACGAACTGGACGATGCCACCCGGTTCCAGCAGGGCACCGTTGTCGACGTCCCACAGCACCGCGTCGGTGTGGCCGATCAGCTGCCAGCCGCCCGGTGACGCGCGCGGGTAGATGCCGCTGTACTCACCGGCCAGCCCGACCGCCCCGGCCGGTACGGACGTCCGCGGTTCGGACCGGCGCTCGACGTCCAGGCGCGGGTCGCCCCCCGCGAGGTAGGCGAAGCCGGGGGCGAACCCGCCGAACGCGACCCGCCACGGCGTGCCCGTGTGGGCCTTGACCACCTCGGCCGCGTCGAGCCCGGTGAGACGGCTCACCTCGTCGAGGTCGGGCCCGTCGTAGGTCACGGTGATCTCGATCGTCTTCCCGTCCGGCGGTGGTGCTCCCGGCTCCACGGGCAGTGCCAGCACGTCCCGGCGCACCGCGCCGATGTCGGTGCGCGGGGCGAGGGTGAGCAGCACCGTCCGCGCCGCCGGGACGATGTCGAGCACGCCCGCCGGTGGAGCCGCGCGCACGGCGTCGGCGAGCGCGAGTACCTCGGGCAGCCCGTCCACCTCGATGAGCAGGCCCGAGTCGCCGAACGGGAGAACCTTCACCCGGCCCGCTCCCCGGCGAACGGCGCCAGCGCGACGCCGGCGCGGTCGAGGCCCGCCCGCACGGCCGTGGCCATCGCGACCGCTCCCGGTGAGTCGCCGTGCACGCACGCGGACTCCGCGCTCACGCGCACGTCGGTGCCGTCCACGGCCGTCACGACGCCGTCGTCGATCATCCGCAGCAGCCGGGCCGTGACCTCCTCCGGGTCGTGCAGCAGCGCTCCCGGCTGGGAGCGGGGCACGAGGGTGGCCTCGGGCGTGTACCCGCGGTCGACGAAGAACTCGCGCACCGTCCGCAGGCCGGCGGCCTCGGCGGCGCGCAGCAGCGCCGATCCGGGCAGGCCGAGCACGGGTAGCGCGGGGTCGTACGCGCGTACCGCGGCCACGATCGCCGCAGCCTGCGCCTCGTGGTGCACCGCGGTGTTGTAGAGCGCTCCGTGCGGCTTGACGTAGCGCACGGAGGTGCCGTTCACCCGGCACATGCCGTCGAGCGCGCCGATCTGGTAGATGATGTCGTCGGCGAGCTGCCCGGGCTCCACGTCGATGAACCGGCGGCCGAATCCCGCCAGGTCGCGGTAGCTGACCTGCGCGCCCACCACCACGCCGGAGCCGGCGGCCTTGGCGCAGGTCCGGCGCAGGGTCGACGGGTCGCCGGCGTGAAAGCCGCAGGCGACGTTGGCCGAGGTGACCAGATCGAGCATCGCGTCGTCGTCGCCGAGCACCCACCGGCCGAACGACTCGCCGAGATCGGAGTTGAGGTCCACTCTCACAGCTTGTCCAATCCGCGGGGCCCGCTCTTCGCCGACCAGGAGATTTGAGCGTAAGGATCGTTGAACAATCCGGCAAGACAGGAGACGGGGTTCACTCCGCTGCCCACGCGGGCAGGATCGACGTCATGGTTGACGACTTTCCCGCCGCCCTCGTCACCGGCGGCGGCAGCGGTATCGGCCGGGCTACCGCGCAGCGGCTGGTCCGGGACGGATGGCGGGTCGTGCTCGCCGATCTCAACACCGCCAACGGCGCCGCCGCGGCCGCCGAGCTCGGTGCGGCCGTGCGGTTCGTCCGTGCCGACGTCGCGCAGGAACCCGACGTCGAGGCGGCGGTGGCCACGTGCGTCGAGGAGTTCGGGCGGATCGACTGTGTGGTGAACAACGCAGGCGTCGGAGGTGCCTTCGGGCGGCTCACCGACATCGAGGTCAGCGACTGGGACTACACGTTCGCGGTGCTCGTACGGGGGGTGTTCCTCGGGATCAAGCACGGTGCAGCCGCCATGCAGGTGGCGGGCCGGGGTGGGTCCATCGTCAACGTCGCCTCGATCGCCGGGTTCTCGGCGGGAGCAGGGCCGCAGGCCTACTCGGCGGCGAAGGCGGCGGTGATCAACCTCGGCCGGGTGGCCGCAGCCGAGCTCGGGCCGGACCGGATCCGGGTCAACACCGTCTGCCCGGGGCTCGTGGCGACGCCGCTGGTGGCCGGCGGCGCGGCCACCGCCGCCGCCGTGATGGCGCAGGCGCAGCCGTGGCCGGATCTCGGGCGTCCCGAGGACATCGCGGACGTCATCGCGTTCCTCGCCGGCCCCGCAGCACCGTTTCTGACGGGCGAGGACATCACGGTGGACGGAGGCCTGCGGGCGTCCGGACCCCGGGTGCAGGCGGCGTACGGCGGCGACGCGGCCGCCCGCGGGTTCGTGGGCGTGAACCGCGGCAGCACGGGCGAGGAGCCGACCGTGCGCCGCCGCCCGTGAGGAGACCCGGGCCGCCACGTCAGCCGGTGTTGCGCAGGCCCGCCGCGATGCCGTTGATCGTCAGGAGTAGTGCGCGGTGCAGGTCCGGATCCGGGTCCTCGGTCTGACGGCGCTGGCCCAGCAGCTCGACCTGGAGGTGGTGCAACGGCTCCAGGTAGGCCGCGCGCACCGCGAGGGTGTTGCGCAGCACCGGGTGGCGGGCCAGCAGGATCGTGCTCCCGGTGAGCTTCAGCACCTCGCGCAGGGTGCGCTCGTGCTCGGCGACGATGTCGTCGAAGATCGGGTGCAGGTCGGGCTCCACCAGTTCGGAGACGTAGAACCCGGCTATGCGCAGGTCGGTCTTCGTCAGCGTCATCTCGACGTTGCCGAGCAGGTTGGTGAAGAACGCCCAGTCCCGCATCTCGTCGAGCACCTCGCCGTAGCCCGCCTCGCGGGCCGCGCGCAGCCCCGAGCCGAGCCCGTACCAGCCGGGCACCACCATCCGGGTCTGCGTCCAGCCGAACACCCACGGGATGGCGCGCAGGTCGTCGAGGGTGGGGGCACCGCGGCCGGGCCGCCGGGACGGGCGGGAGCCGACGTTGAGCCGCCCGAGCTCGTCCACCGGCGTGGCCGAGGCGAAGAACTCGGGCAGGCCCGGACGGCCGACGAGCCCGCGGTAGGCGTCGCGGGCGGCGTTGCTGACGACGTCCATGGCCTCGTCCCAGCGGTCCAGCTTGCTGTCGCCCCAGCGGGCCGACTGGTGCAGCAGCGTGGCCTCCAGCACGGCGGACAGCATGATCTCGAGGTTGTCGTGGGCCAGCGCGGGCAGCGAGTACTTGTCGGAGATGACCTCGCCCTGCTCGGTGACCTTCATCGTGGCGTCGACCGACCCGAACGGCGCCGACGCGACCGCCTCCGCGGACGGGCCGCCGCCGCGTCCGACCGACCCGCCGCGGCCGTGGAACAGCCGCAGCCGGATCCCGTGCTTGGCGGCGATGTCGCGGAGCTGGCGCTGCGCCCGCTGGATCTCCCACTGCGACGTGGTGATGCCGGCGCCCTTGTTGGAGTCGGAGTACCCGAGCATCACCTCCTGGAGGTCGCCGCGGTTGTGTACGTGCTGCCGGTAGCCCGGAACGGAGAGCAGGCCGTCCAGCAGCGCCCCGGCCTGGGAGAGCTCCTCGACGGTCTCGAACAGCGGCACCAGGTCGATCGACGAGCGCGGGTCGCGGTGCAGCTCCACCATGAACGCCTCGCGGGCGAGGACGGCCACGGCCAGCACGTCGTCGACGCCCTGGCACATGGAGACGATGTAGGTGCGGGCCACCTCCTGCCCGTACTCGTGCTGCACGTCGTGGAGCATGTCGAAGGTCGCCAGGACGTCCACGGCCTCCGCGGGCAGCCCGTAGTGCCTGCGCACCAGCGGGCGCCCGCCCTCCAGCTCGCGCGCGAGCAGGTGCGTGCGCTCCTCGCGGGACAGCTCCGCGTACGGCTTCGGCAGCTCGCCGAGCGCGTCGTAGACCGCGCCGAGTGCCTGGTGGTGGCGCTCGCTGTGCTCGCGGACGTCGAGCTCCGCGAGGTGCAGGCCGAGCGCCCGCGCGGTGCGCAGCGCCCGAGCCAGGGTGCCGTCGGCGATCCGGCTGCCGAGGTGGGCGCGCAGGGAACGGTCGATCACGGCCAGGTCCGCGATGTACCCGTGCGGGCCCAGGTAGTCGACGCCCGCCCGGTGCTCGCCGTGGAGCTTGATGCGCTCGCGCGTGTTGGCCAGCCGCGCCTGGATGTAGGAGAGCTTGAGCCGGTAGGGCTCGTGGGCGTTGAGCCGGATGAACCGGTCGTGGATCCCGGGAAGGACCCGGCGGTCGCGGGCCAGCGAGCCGCGCAGCTCCTCCGAGACCCCGATCACGCGGGTGGAGACGCTCAGCTCGCCGACCAGCTCCTCGACCAGGCCGTCGTGGATGCGGATGGCGCGCTCGGAGTACAGCTCGAGGACCTCGCGGGTGACAGCCGGGGTGACGTTGGGGTTGCCGTCGCGGTCGCCGCCGACCCAGCAGCCCAGCACGAGCGGGCGCGCGCCATCGGGCACGGTGAACCCGGCTGCGCGCACCTCGCGCTCGAACTCGCCGAGCAGCTCGGGTACCGCGGTGCGGCCGAGCTGTTCCATGTACCAGCCGATGGCCCGGGCCTCGTCGGCGACGGTGGGCTTGTCGGGGCGCAGCTCGTCGGTCTGCCACAGCAGGTCGACCAGCGCGCCGAGCGACTCGTCGGACGCGCCGCGGTCCAGCCCGTCGGCCACCCGGCGCAGGATCGCGAGCACCGACTGGCGTGAGGACTCCGTGGGGTGTGCCGTGAACACCGGCCGGAGCTCGGTGCGGGCCAGCACGGACTGCACCTCGGCGCGGTCGGGCCCGCCGTCGTCGGCCGACTCGGCGAGCTGCTCCATGAGCCGGCGCAGCGGGCCACGGCCGCCGGGGTCGGAGGCGGCGAGCTCCCGGGCCCGGTGGCGCTGTTCGGCGATGTTGGCGAGCTGGAAGTACTGCGAGAACGCCCTGGTCAGCGACACCGCGGTGCCCGCGTCGAGGCCGGAGAGCAGCCGCGTGATCTCCGCGTCGCCGTCGCCGCCGGCCTCGATCGCCGACCGGGAGAGCCTGCGGACCTGCTCGACCAGCTCCAGCAGCTCGGGACCGCCGTGGTGCGCGAGGGTCTGGCCGAGCATCGTCGAGAGTCGCCGGATGTCGGCGCGCAGCGCTTCGTGGCCGGACTCGGAGGTGACGCCGGCGTGGGCGGCGACGTCCCGCGGAGCGCCGGCACCGCGGGTCGCGGGCGGGACGGGTGTCAACACACCCGGGGTGCCCGGTGCGGAGGCGTGGAACATCGGCGTCGCACGGTCGCTCACTGGCGCCTCCGGTTCGGCGGTGGGGGCCGCTCGCGCCGGTGGGAACGACAGGACCGACGGCATCGTCCCCTGTCGAGGGTGCCGCGCGCCAGCCCCCCGTGCCGCCGCACCGGCGTCAGCCGGGCAGGTCCATGAGTGCCGCGAGCGCCATCCGGGACAGCAGCGCCGCCGCGGCGTGCGGCCGCCCCTCGCTGCGGCCCGCCCCGAGGGGGCCCGGCGCGATGTGTGGAGTGGAGTTGAGCAGGCCGAACGCGCCGTGCGCTGCGATCCGGGCCGACTCGGCGGTCAGGCCGGGGTGGACCCGCTGCAGAGTGTCGACCCAGATCTCGACGTAGGTGCGCTGCAGCCTGCGCACCCGCCTGCGTGCCTCCGCCGGCAGGTTCGCCAGGTCGCGGTCCTGCACCACGATCAGCTCCGGCTCGCGCAGGGCGAAGTCGGCCTGGAACTCGACGAGCGCCGCCAGCACCTCCCGCGGGTCGTCCGACGCGCACGCCCGGGCCTGCCCGCCGGCGAGCAGGTGCTCGCTGATGCCGACGAGCATCTCGGCGAGCAGCGCCTCCTTGCCGGGGAAGTGCCGGTACAGCGCCGGTCCGCTCACCCCGACCGCGGCACCGAGATCGGCGATGCTCACGCCGTGGAAGCCGTGCTTGGCGAACAGCTGCGCCGCGACAGTGAGGATCTGCTCCCGCCTGCTGCCGCCTGTGCCCGCCGCCGGGGACGCCGCCATCAGGGCAGCGTAGCGCCCCGGTTAACGCCTGTTAACTGGCTCCGCGGCGCCCTCAGCGACCTCACAGCGCCGATCGTTACGCTCGCGGAGTGGCCGGTCTACGCAGGGCGATCCGCGCGCGTCTCGGCGTGCGCGCCGCGTCGGCCCTCGCGGCCGCGGTGGTGGTGACCCTAGCGCTGATCGTCGCGGGAGCCGCACTGGTCCTCCTCGTCGGCCAGTCGCTGCGTGCCACGGTGCAGGCCACCGCCGAGACCCGGATGCAACAGCTCATCGACCGGGTCGAGGGCAACTACGAGGGCTCGTCCAACGAGAACGCCCGGGAGGCGATCAGGGTCCTCGCCAACACCCCGGACGACCTGGTCCAGGTGCTGGTCCGGTACGAGTCGGACGACGACGAGGACGACGTCACCGTGATCGAGGGGGGCAGCGACGCCGCCGGGCGCTCGCAGCCGCTGTCGTCGCTGTGGCCTCAGGACGGGCAGAGAGTGGTGCTGCCGAAGACCGAGGTGACGCGCGCCGACGGCAGCCGCGTCCCGGCCGTGCTGGTGGCCGCGGGCACCGTGTCGGCGGGCAACCACGTCGCGATCTACGTGGCGCTGCCGTTGACGAGCGTCCAGACCGCCACCGACACCGTGCTGTTCTACCTGCTCTTCGGCGTGCCGATCCTCATCCTGGTCACCGGGATCACCACGTACTACTTCGCGGGCCGCGCGCTGCGCCCGGTGGAGGCGATCCGCGCCCGGGTGGCCGCGATGAGCGAGAAGGACCTGGCCCAGCGCGTCCCCGTGCCCGGTGCGCGCGACGAGGTCGGCCGCCTCGCCGAGACGATGAACGCGATGATCGGCAGGCTGCAGGACGCCCAGGGCGTCCAGCGCCGGTTCGTCGCCGACGCCAGCCACGAGCTGCGCAGCCCGCTCGCCACGATCGCCACCGGCCTCGAGCTCATGCAGCGGGGTCCCACCGACCCCGGCACCGTCACGGCGCTGCGCGGCGAGACCGAGCGGCTCAACCGGCTGGTCGACGCGCTGTTGCTGCTCGCGCGGGCCGACGAGCGCGGCCTGCAGCCGCGCCGCGAGGAGGTGGACCTCGACGAGGTCGCCGAGAGCGAGCGCGGCCGTCCGTCCGACAGCCGGGTGGTGGCCGAGGTGCACGCCGAGCCCGTGCGGGTGATCGGTGACCGCGGGCAGCTCGCCAGGGTGGTGCGCAACCTCGTCGACAACGCGCGCCGGCACGCGCGTTCGCGGGTGATCGTCACGGTCACGCGGGAGGAGAGCACCGCCGTGATCGAGGTCTCGGACGACGGACCGGGCGTGCCGGCCGAGGATCGGGGCAGGGTGTTCGAGCGGTTCGTCCGGCTCGACTCCGCCCGGGCCCGGGCCGACGGCGGCTCGGGGCTGGGCCTGGCGATCGTCGCCGAGGTCGTGGCTGCGCACGGGGGCAGCGTGACCGTGGACGACGCGCCGGGCGGCGGGGCGCGCTTCCGCGTCCGGCTGCCGGCCACTCTGCCTCAGGAGCCCCTCGCCGAGGGAACGCCTGCGGCCCCGTGGCGGCCGGTGGCCCCCGCTCCGTCCACTGCGTACGCCCAGCGGCCCGTGCGTGACGAGGACGCGAAGCGTGATCCGGAGACCAGGCCGTGGGGCATCCCGGCGGTGCCCGGCGGCGAGGAGACGAGCCCGTGGGGCACCCCGGGGGTCCCCCTCACCGATCCGAACGGCCTGCCGGTGCCCCGCCAGTGGCGGGGCGGTTCAGGAGTGGCGGACGATCAGCGCGGCTCGATCATCCGGTAGCCGACCCCGCGCACCGTCTCGATGGTGCTGGTGCCGAACGGGGCGTCGATCTTGCGGCGCAGGTAGCCGACGTACACCTCGACGACGTTGACCTCGCCCTCGTAGTGGGCGTCCCAGACCGCGCGCAGGATGTCGGTCTTCGTGACCACCTCGCCAGCGTGGCGCATCAGGTGCTCCAGCACGCCGAACTCCCGCGGGGTCAGCGTGATCTCCGTGTCGCCGCGGTGCACGCGGTGCCTGGCCGGGTCGAGACGCAGCGATCCGACCGTCAGGACGGTGGGCCTCGCCTCCCCCGAGCGCCGCAGCAGCGCCCGCAGCCTGGCGAGGAGCACGACGAACGAGAACGGTTTGACCAGGTAGTCGTCGGCGCCGAGGTCGAACGCGTCGGCCTCGTCGTACTCGCCGTCCTTGGCGGTGAGCATGAGCACCGGGGTCCAGATCTGGGCGGCCCGCATCCGTTCGAGCACGCGGTAGCCGGACAGGCCCGGCAGCATGATGTCGAGCACCACGACGTCGTGCTGGCGTGTGCTCGCGGCGGCGAGACCGGCGAGGCCGTCGTGCACGACGTGCACGGAGTGGCCCTCGTGCGCCAGCCCGCGGCGCACCATCTCGGCCAGCGGCACCTCGTCCTCCACCAGCAGCACCCGCACGATCAGACCGTAGCGGGGGCCGATCACGAGGCTCGGCGCCCCCACGCTTGCGATGCCCATCGATTTCTGGGCACTGGCACCACCGGGTTAATGAGCGTTAACATCGGCCCAGTCCACGGAGGGGGTCCGCATGCCCGTCGCCACGTCCGGTCCGCCGCTTCGCAGCGCGGTCGACCCGTCCGGGCCGGACGCCGCGCGCCACGCCGCGTCGCACCGCGACCTGGTCGCCGGCCTGCGCCGGAAGCTCGCCGCGGCCCGGCTCGGTGGCCCCGAGCGCGCCCGGCAACGGCACGTCGAGCGCGGCAAGATGCTGCCGCGCGAGCGCGTCGACTCGCTGGTGGACCCGTCCAGCCCCTTCCTCGAGCTCTCACCGCTGGCGGCCGACGGCATGTACGGCGACGAGGCCCCGGGAGCCGGGATGATCACCGGCGTCGGGCGGGTGGCCGGGCGCGAGTGCGTGATCGTGGCGAACGACGCCACCGTCAAGGGCGGCACCTACTACCCGATGACGGTGAAGAAGCACCTGCGCGCCCAGGAGGTGGCGCTGCACAACCGGCTGCCGTGCATCTACCTCGTCGACTCCGGGGGCGCGTACCTGCCCGCGCAGGACGACGTCTTCCCCGACCGTGAGCACTTCGGCCGGATCTTCTACAACCAGGCCACGATGTCCGGGCTCGGCATCCCGCAGATCGCCGCGGTGCTCGGCTCCTGCACGGCGGGCGGCGCGTACGTCCCGGCGATGAGCGACGAGGCCGTGATCGTCCGCAACCAGGGCACGATCTTCCTGGGCGGCCCCCCGCTCGTGAAGGCCGCGACCGGCGAGGTGGTCACGGCCGAGGAGCTGGGCGGCGGGGACCTGCACTCGCGGATCTCCGGGGTCACCGACCACCTCGCGAACGACGACGCGCACGCACTGCGGATCGTCCGCTCGATCGTCGGCACGCTCGGACCGCGCGCGCCGCGGCCGTGGGACGTGCTCCCCACGGAGGAGCCCGCCGTCGACCCGGCGTCGCTCTACGACGTGGTGCCCACCGACTCCCGGACCCCGTACGACGTGCGCGAGGTGATCGCCCGGATCGTCGACGGTTCGCGGTTCCACGAGTTCAAGGCCGAGTACGGCACCACCCTTGTCACGGGTTTCGCGCGGCTGCACGGGCACCCCGTCGGCGTCGTGGCGAACAACGGCATCCTGTTCTCCGAGTCGGCGCTCAAGGGTGCCCATTTCATCGAGCTGTGCGACCAGCGCGGGATCCCGCTGGTGTTCCTGCAGAACATCTCGGGCTTCATGGTCGGCCGCGAGTACGAGGCCGGCGGAATCGCGAAGAACGGCGCGAAGATGGTGACGGCCGTGGCCTCGACCCGGGTGCCGAAGCTGACCGTGATCATCGGCGGCTCGTTCGGGGCCGGCAACTACTCCATGTGCGGGCGGGCCTATTCACCGCGCTTCCTGTTCATGTGGCCCAATGCCCGCATCTCCGTCATGGGCGGCGAGCAGGCCGCCACGGTCCTCTCCGCCGTGCGCGGCAACGGGAACGGGGAGTCCGACGAGGACTTCAAGAACCGCATCCGCGCCCAGTACGAGCACCAGGGCCACCCGTACTACTCCACGGCGAGAATCTGGGACGACGGCGTGATCGACCCCCTCGACACGAGAACCGTCCTGGGTCTTTCGCTGAGCGCTGCAGCCAACGCTCTTCTCGAGACGCCGCATTTCGGCGTCTTCCGGATGTGACCGCCCCGACCAGCAGGAAGGCTTCGCGTGTTTGACACCGTGCTCGTCGCGAACCGGGGCGAGATCGCCGTGCGCGTGCTGCTCACCCTGCGGCGCATGGGGGTGCGGTCCGTCGCCGTGTACTCCGATGCCGACGCCGGCTCCCCGCACGTCGCCCTCGCCGACGTCGCGGTCCGGATCGGGCCGGCGGCGGCCGCGCAGAGCTACCTGTCCATCCCCGCCGTGATCGAGGCGGCGCGGGCCACCGGCGCGCAGGCGATCCACCCCGGCTACGGGTTCCTCAGCGAGAACACGGCCTTCGCCGCGGCCTGCGAGGAGGCCGGGATCACGTTCGTCGGGCCGCCTGCTGCCGCGATCGAGGCGATGGGCGACAAGATCCGCGCCAAGCAGACCGTCGCCAAGGCGGGGGTGCCCGTCGTCCCGGGTTCGGACGGCGCGGGTCTGTCCGACGACGACCTGGCCGCCGCCGCCCGGCAGATCGGGTACCCGGTGCTGCTCAAGCCCAGCGCCGGCGGCGGTGGCAAGGGCATGCGCGAGGTGCACCGCCCCGAGCAGCTCGCCGACGCCGTCGCGTCCGCCCGGCGCGAGGCCCGCGGCTCGTTCGGCGACGACACGCTGCTCGTGGAGCGGCTCGTCGGCACGCCGCGGCACATCGAGATCCAGATCGTGGCCGACGCGCACGGCGCCGTCGTGCACCTGGGCGAGCGCGAGTGCAGCCTGCAGCGGCGCCACCAGAAGATCGTCGAGGAGGCGCCGTCGGCGCTGCTCACCGAGGAGCAGCGCGCCGCGATGGGTGCCGCGGCGGTCGAGGCCGCGCGTGCGGTGGGCTACTCCGGCGCGGGCACCGTCGAGTTCATCGTGGAGGGCGACCGGGCAGGCGACGGGGCCTTCTACTTCATGGAGATGAACACCCGGCTCCAGGTGGAGCACCCGGTCACCGAGATGGTCACCGGGCTCGACCTCGTCGAGCTCCAGCTGCGCGTGGCCGCAGGCGAGCCGCTGCCCATCGCCCAGGACGACGTCCGCCTCACCGGGCACGCCGTCGAGGCGCGGGTCTACGCCGAGGACCCGGCCGCGGGCTTCCTGCCGACCGGCGGCCGGATACTGGCGCTGCACGAACCGGCCGGTCCGGGGGTCCGGGTCGACTCGGGGATGGCCGAGGGTGCCGTCGTCGGGTCGGACTACGACCCGATGCTCGCGAAGGTCGTCGCCCACGGCGCCGACCGTGCCGAGGCCCTCCGCCGGCTCGACACCGCACTGCGCGACACGGTGGTGCTCGGCCTCGACACCAACATCGGCTTCCTGCGCGCCCTCCTCGCCGACGACGACGTCCGGGCGGCGCGGCTGGACACCGGCCTCGTCGGGCGCCGGGGAGCGGCCTGGACCGCATCCGAGCTGCCTGCCGACGTGCTCGCGGCCGCCGCGGCCCACGCCATGCTGGAACTGGAGCCCACCGGGCCGGTGGTCGACCCGTTCGACGTGCCCGGTGGCTGGCGCATCGGCGACCCGGCGTCGACCACGTGGCAGATGCTCGTCACCGGCCACGAGCCCGTGGTCGTCAGGGTGAGCGGGCGCGCGTCGTCCGCCGAGTGCGTGGTCGGCGACGGCGCTGCGGTGTCGCTGCGCGCGCAGCGCCGCGCGGGCTTGCTCGAGGTGACCCTGGACGGTGTCACCCGCCGTTACCACTGGGCCGGCGGCGAGACGTTGTGGCTCGGGCGCGACGGCCACGCCTGGGGCATCCGCGAGCAGGCCCCGCTGGACGCGGCGGCCTCCGCGGAGGAGGGGGCAGGCGGGCCGGTGCTCTCGCCGATGCCCGGCACGGTCACCGTCGTCGAGGTCGCCGAGGGGCAGCAGGTCGCCGCCGGTGACCGCCTCGTCGTCGTCGAGGCGATGAAGATGGAGCACGTGCTCACCGCACCCGTCGACGGGGTGGTCCGTGAGCTCCGGGCCCGTGCGGGCGCCACCGTCGCGCGCGACGCCGTGCTCCTGGTCGTCGAACCCACCACGGAAGAGGGATGACATGGACCTCACGCTGAGCCCCGAGCACGAGGCGCTGCGGGCTACCGTCGAGGACTTCGCCCGCAAGGAGGTGGCTCCGGTCATCGGGGAGCTCTACGAGCGTGGCGAGTTCCCGTACGAGATCGTGGCGAAGATGGGGGCGATGGGCCTGTTCGGCCTGCCCTTCGACGAGTCCTACGGCGGCATGGGCGGCGACTACTTCGCCCTGTGTCTCGCGCTGGAGGAGCTCGCGCGCGTCGACTCGTCGGTGGCGATCACCCTGGAGGCGGGGGTGTCGCTGGGCTCGATGCCGATCTACCGGTTCGGCACCGACGAGCAGAAGCGCGAGTGGCTCCCCGCGCTCACCGCAGGGGAGCGACTGGGCGCGTTCGGGCTCACCGAACCCGGTGGCGGTTCGGACGCCGGTGCCACCCGCACCACGGCGCGGCTCGACGGCGACGAGTGGGTGATCAACGGCTCGAAGGCGTTCATCACCAACTCCGGCACCGACATCACCTCGGTCGTCACGGTCACGGCGCTCACCGGTGATGCGGACGCCACCGGGCGCCGGGAGATCTCGGCGATCATGGTGCCGGCCGGGACGCCGGGGTTCCGGGTGTCGAAGAAGTACTCGAAGGTCGGCTGGTCGGCCTCCGACACCCGCGAGCTCTTCTTCGACGACTGCCGGGTGCCTGCCGCCAACCTCCTCGGCGAGCGGGGGCGCGGCTACGCGCAGTTCCTGTCGATCCTCGACGAGGGCCGGGTGGCCATCGCCGCCCTGTCGGTCGGGCTCGCGCAGGGCTGCGTGGACGAGTCGGTGCGCTACGCCCACGATCGCGTGGCCTTCGGCAACCCGATCGGCAGCTACCAGAGCATCCAGTTCAAGATCGCCGACATGGAGGCGCGGGCGCACACCGCCCGGCTGGCGTACTACGCCGCGGCGGCGAAGATGCTCGCGGGCGAGCCGTTCAAGAAGGAGGCGGCGATCGCGAAGCTGGTGGCGTCGAACGCGGCGATGGACAACGCCCGCGACGCCACCCAGGTCTTCGGCGGCTACGGGTTCATGAACGAGTATCCGGTGGGGCGCTTCTACCGGGATGCGAAGATTCTGGAGATCGGCGAGGGCACCTCCGAAGTTCAACGCATGTTGATCGCCCGGCAGCTGGGTTTGTAGCACCCCGCTGGCGCCGCGGCGGGGGGCCACCGGAGGATGGTGGGGTGAACGCCCTGTTCGCCCGGATAGTCGTGATTGTGAGCGGTGCCGCAATCCTGGTGGTGGAGACGCTCTCCACCCGGCTCGTGGCGCCCTACGTCGGTCTGACCCTCGAGTCGACGACGGCGGTGATCGGGGTCGCGCTGGCCGGGATCGCCGCGGGCGCCTCGCTCGGGGGGCGCTGGTCCGACGTGCTGCCACCACGCTGGGTGGCCGCGGGCGCGCTCGCCGTCGGCGGCCTCGGGGTGCTGGTGGTGCGCCCGCTGATCCGGCTGCTCGGTCCGGCGCTCGGGCCCGGCCCCTACGCCGCGGTGGTGCTGGTCGCGGTGTCCACGTTGGTGTCGGTCACCGCGCTGGCGATGGTCACTCCCGCCGTCACGCGGGCCAGCCTGTCGAGTCTGGACGGCTCCGGTGCGGTGATCGGGCGGCTGTCCGCCGCCGGCACGCTCGGGTCGCTCGCCGGGGTCTTCCTCACCGGGTTCCTGCTGGTGTCGCTGTTGCCGGTCACCGCGATCCTGCTGGTCACGGCGGCCTCCTGCCTGCTACTGGCGGCGGTCACGGCCACGGTCCGCGCGCCGGCCACCGTCGTCGGGGTCGCGGTCGCCGCGGCGGTGGCAGGCGCCGTGCTCGTGGCCGTGCCGGGGCGCTGCGACGTCGACACCGTGTACTACTGCGCCCGCATCGAGACCGACGCCGGGCGGCCCGGCACCCGGATCCTCGTGCTCGACGACCTGCGCCACTCGGCGGTCGACCTCTCCGACCCGACACGTCTGGAGTTCGCCTACACGCAGCGGTTCGCCGACGCGATCGACACGGTCTTCCCCGCAGGTCGTCCGGTGGACGCCGTGCACATCGGCGGGGGCGGCTTCACGATGCCGCGCTGGCTGGCCGCGACCCGGCCGGGCAGTACCTCGACCGTGCTGGAGGTGGACGCCGGCGTGGTCGACCTGGCGCGCCGCGAGCTCGGCGCGGCCGACATCCCGGGCACCACCGTGCAGATCGGGGACGCCAGAACCGCGCTCGCCGGCCTGCAGACCGCCTCCGCGGACCTGGTGGTGGGCGACGCGTTCGGCGCGCGGTCCGTGCCGTGGCACCTCGCCACGACCGAGTTCGTCGCCGACGTGAACCGGGTGCTGCGGATCGACGGCGTCTTCGTGCTCAACGTGATCGACCGCCAGCCGTGGCGGCTGCTGGCGGCGGAGGTGGCCACCGTGGCGACCAGGTTCCCGAACGTCGTACTGCTGGTCCGCCCGGACCAGCTCGGGCCGGGCGGCGGGGGCAACGCGGTCATCGTGGCGTCCGACCTGCCGCTCGACCTCGCCGGGCTGGCCGCCAGAGCGGCCGTGCGGGGCGAACCGGGCTCGGTGCTCGGCGACGACCGCACCCGTGAGTTCGCCGGTGCCGCCGCCGTGCTCACCGACGACTGGGCACCGGTCGACCAGCTGAGGGGCTGAGCGCGGTACGGTCCGGCTCGACCGAGGAGAGGCGGCGTTGTGGCCAGCTGGGACGATCTGATGTCCTTCGTCCGCGTGCGCTACGAGATCATGCGGCAGGTGGAGGACGAACTGTGGTTCAACCTCCCCACGTCCGGCGAGCGCACCCAGCTCGTCGCGGTGCGGCTGGTCACGGGGGAGGACGGGCACCCGTGGGCCCAGATCACGTCACCGGTCGGGCGCGTGGGCGACATCGACCTCGCCGCGATGCTCACCCTCGCGGGTGAGTCGCTCGCGGGCGGCGCCGTCGTCAACGACGGGCTGGTGCTGTTCCGCCACTCGATCCCGCTCGGCGACACCGCGCTCGACGGGTTCGACCGCTCGTTCCGGCTGGTGGTCGAGGCGGCCGACCGGCTCGAGCACGAGCTCACCGGCGCCGACGAGCACTGAAGCGCGTCGGCGACGTTCCGCGGGACGCGGCCCTAGCCCGCGCGCCTGCTCGGTGCCGCCCGGTCCAGCACACCGGGCCGCTCCGACACCGACTGCAGCTCGGTGAGCGTCGGATGCCCGGCGGTGAGCAGCCCGAGGTCGGTGCCGGGCTCCGGGGCCGACGCCATCTCCTCGACCGCGCTGTGGAGTGCCTCCCCGTGCTCCCCGGTGCGCAGGTCCACGCGCACCTGCACGGCTCCGAACGCCGACAGCCGGGCCTCGCGCAGCTCGCCGATCTCGGCAGCGGGCAGGTTGGGCACGTTGAGCGACAGTGCGGTGCCGTCGGGGGCGGCGAGCAACACGTCCAGCACCTCGGGCAGGACCGCCAGCACCGTCTCCCAACGGGGGCGTTCCGTGTCCTGCTCCGGGACGTCGAGCGACACGGCCAGCCCGCGCCAGCCGTGCAGCGACCCGGCCAGCACCGCCCCGACCGTGCCGGAGTGCAGCACCGCGTGGCCGAGGTTCGCCCCGCGGTTGATCCCGGACAACACCACGTCCGGCTCGGGGTCGAGCCAGCCGCGCCCGGCGGAGTGCACGATGAACGCCGGGTGCCCCTCCACGGCGTAGGCGGGAATCCCGGGCAGGCCGTCGAGCTCCCGGCGGTGCAGGCGGGTGCGGTTGCCCTCTCGGACCGACAGGACCGATGCTCCGACGCCGCTGGCGTCCACGTGGGGAGCGGCGACCACCACGTCGAAGCCGGCGTCACGCGCTCCGGCGGCGAGGGCCCACAGCCCTGGTGAGTCGATTCCGTCGTCGTTGGTGATCAATGCGCGGAGACGTCGGGAAGAAGCCACCCATCCACCGTATGCGAGGTAGGTGGCCGTCGGGCGACGCGCCGATGACCCTCACCGGTCCCGTGCGCCGCGCACGTAGGCTCCCGAAGTGGTCACGCGCATCCCCATGCCCCCGACGGGCGAGCAGTTCGAGATCGCCGCAGGCGACGTCAGCGCCGTCGTCACGGAGGTCGGCGCCGGTCTCCGGTCCTTCGAGGCCGGCGGCCTCCCGTACATCGAGACGTTCGACGAGACCGCGCGTCCCCCACGGGGTTCGGGCACCGTCCTCGTCCCGTGGCCGAACCGCACCGCGCGGGGCCGCTGGACGTGGAACGGCCAGCCGCAGCAGCTCGTGCTGAGCGAGCCCGCCGCCGGAAACGCCATCCACGGGCTGCTCCGCCACAGCCTCTACCTGCCCGGTGAGCGCACCGCGGAGTCGATCACGCTGCACGCGGTGGTCCCCCCGCAGCCGGGCTGGCCGGTACCGCTCGACACCAGCGTGCGGTTCGCCGTCGGGGACGAGGGGCTCACCGTCACCCACAGCGTGCGCAACGTGGGCACCGATGCAGTGCCGTTCGGGGTGGGGGCGCACCCGTACCTGAGGGCAGGGGACGAGGCCACGGACGACTGCGTGCTCACCCTGGCCGCCGCATCCACGCTGCCGCTGTCCGGCGGTCTGCCCACCGGCCCGGCCACCCCGGCCGACGGCGACCTCGACTTCCGTGGCGGGCGCCCGCTGCGCGGCGTGACCCTCGACCACGCCTGGGGCGACTGCGCCCCGGCCGACGGTGACTCCGTCATCCGGCACCGGCTGACCGGGCGGGGAGCCGGTGTCGAGCTGTGGGCCGACCCCGACTTCGGCTGGGTGCAGGTCTTCACCCCCGACGACCACCCCGGGCGCGGACGGGCCGTCGCCGTCGAGCCCATGACCTGCCCCCCGGACGCGCTCAACACCGGCACCGGGCTCCTCGTCGTCGAGCCGGGGGAGACGTGGACCGGCAGCTGGGGCCTCCGACCGCTGGGCTGATCCCGCGAGAACGGGCGACTCGTGCACCGGGAACGGGCGACTCGCGGGCCGGGAACGGGCGACTCGCGGGCAGGGGTGCGGGCTGCCGGGTCAGTTGAGGTGGGCGCGCAGGGTCCGGGCCGCGGTCCGCAGGATCTCGGCCCGCTCCGGCGGCGCGCCGGGGACCTGCTCCTCCAGCAGGCGGGCCCCGTCGATCCAGCGGGCCTGGTCGCCGAGCGTGCCGGCCAGCTCGAGCAGGTCGGGGAGTCCGGCGCCGGGCAGCGCGAGGCGCATCCGCACGACCCACTCGAGGTCGGCCGCACGCTGGCGGGCCCGGTAGATCAACCGCAGGTTCTCGAGCATCCGCAGCAGGATGGACCGCGTCGGGGCCGCGGCCAGCAGGTGCGGGCCGAAGGGCACGTCGGGGCCGGCGCCGGTGGCGGTCCGGAACAGCGCCTCGCACGCGGCGGCGTCGAGCACGGCGCCCCCGTGGAAGACGTCGATGAGCGTCTGCGTCCCGACCGGCCGGACCAGGAAGTGCCCGGGCATCCCGACCCCCTCCAGCGCGATCCCGGCCCGCCTGCCCACCTCGATCGTCACGACGGCCAGGGTGATCGGGATGCCGAGCCTGCGCCTCAGCACGTGCGGGAGCAGGGAGTTGCGCGGGTCGTGGTAGTCGTCGACGTTGCCCCGGAAGTCCTCCTCCGCGAACAGCCGCTGCAGCAGCCCCTCGAGTGACGTGACGCCCGAGGCGAGCCGGTCCAGCTCGGCCAGCCACGGTTCCGGGCCGAGGGTGGCGTCGGCGCCCGCGGCGAGGGCGAGCGCGGCGCGGTCCAACGGCGGGTCGGGCCGTCCGACCAGCTCGGCGAAGTGCGCCACGGCGTCCATCCGGTCATCGTGGCCCCCGCCCACCC
>NZ_JAAXKY010000063.1 GCF_012911925.1 Pseudonocardia xinjiangensis
CGGAGTTGTGTATAAGAGACGGGGGGGGGGCGGGCGGGGCCGCCTTCGACCCGGAGGTGGTGCGGCAGCTGCTCGCCCGCGGCAGTCACGCCGACCCGCTCACGCGGCTCACCCCGCGGGAGCGGGAGGTGCTCGACGCCATGGCCGAAGGGCTGACGAACGCGGGCACGGCGGAGCGGCTGCGGATGTCGGTGAGCGCCGTGGAGAAGCACGTCGCGTCGATCTTCGGGAAGCTCGCGATCGGTGACGCCGCCGGCTACAGCAGGCGGGTGCTGGCGGTGCTGCGCTACCTGGGCTCGTGAGGAGCGCGAACGCGCACCGGTTCAGCTCGGCGCCGGACCGGCTGCACGCTCGGCGGCCGGTGCGTGGGGGCGCCGCTCCACCAGCGGCAAGGACCGCAGCTGGCGCTCCATGTGCCACTGCAGATGCGCCGCCACCAGCCCGCTCGTGTCGCGACGGGTGACGGCGCCCATGGCGTCCGCGGTCTCCCAGTCGCCGTGCAGCAGCGCGTCGAGCAGGGTGAACGTCTCGCGTGACGGCGTCACCGAGCCGGGAGGGCGGCAGCGCGGGCACACCGCTCCCCCCGCGGCGATGTTGAACGCCGGGTGCGGGCCGGGCTCGGCGCAGCGGGCGCAGTCGCTGATCGCGGGGGCCCAGCCGGCGTGCGTCATCGCGCGCAGCAGGAACGCGTCCAGCACGAGCGACGGGTCGCGCTCCCGGCCGGACAGGGCCCGGATCGCCCCCACCAGCAGCAGGTACACCCGCATCGCGGGCTCGCCCTCCTCCGAGACGAGACGATCGGCCGTCTCGAGGATCGCGCAGCCTGCCGTGTAGCGGGGGTAGTCGCCGATGATGCCCACGCCGAACGCGTCGACCGTCTCGGCCTGGGTGATGATGTCGAGCGAGCGGCCGGTGTAGCACTGCACGTCGACGTGGTTGAACGGCTCCAGCCGCGCGCCCCAGCGCGACTTCGTGCGCCGCACCCCCTTGGCCACGGCGCGCACCTTGCCGCGGCGGCGGGTGAGCAGAGTGACGATGCGGTCGGCCTCGCCGAGCTTCTGCACCCGCAGCACCAGTCCGGTGTCGCGGTAGAGGCTCACCGGCCAAGCCTACGGCGGTCAGTCGCGTGGCCGCGCGTACCGGGCCGTGCAGAGCGGCACGAACACGGCCAGCAGGAGCGCCGTCCACAGCAGGGAGGCGAGCACCGGGTGCTCCAGCGGCCAGGCCCCGTTCGTCGGTGCCGTGGGGTTGCCGCAGAGCTCGCGGACGGCCGCGGTCACGGCGCTCACCGGGTTCCAGTCGGCGATCGTGCGTAGCCAGGCCGGCATCCCGGCCGTCGGCACGAACACGTTCGACAGCATCCCCACGGGGAGGACGAGCACCGACAGCTGCCCGGCCGCCTCCTCGTTCCTGATCACCAGCCCGAGGAACATGCCGATCCAGGTGGCCGCGAACTGGAACGCCACGAGCAGCCCGAGCGCGCCGAGGGCGGGACCGATCCCGGTGCGGATCCGCCAGCCCACCAGCAGGCCGCAGGCCGCCATCAGCAGCAGGCACCCCAGCCCGTACAGCGCGGTCGCCGCCGCCTGCCCGAACGGCACCGCGACCCGCGAGATGGGCATCGAGCGGAACCGGTCGACGACGCCGCGCCCGGAGTCGCGCGCCATCGCGATCATGGCGGGGATCAGGTTGAACGCGATGGTGACGAACAGCCCGGGCACCAGGAACTCCCGGTAGTCGCCCGAGCCGGGCACGGCGATGGCGCTGCCGAAGATGTAGCCGAACACCAGCACCAACATCACCGGCGCGGCGAGGGTGAGGGCGATCCCGGCCGGGTCGTGGCGCAGCTTCGCGAGCACGCGGGACGCCGCGGCGGCGCCGTCCACGAGTGGGCGGCTCCGCGCCGGAACGGGGTTGGTCGCGGTGGTGGTCATGCTGCTGCCTCCTCGTGGCGGGGACGGACCAGGTGCAGGAACACCTCGTCGAGGGTGGGGCGGCGGATGCCGGCGTCGAGCACCGCGACGCCGGCCGCGTCGAGCGTGCGCACGACTCCGGGCACGGAGACGGCGGTGCCGACCACCGGCGCGCTGATCCGCAGTCCCGCGGCGTCGACCTCGGGATCGCCGCCGGTGTACGCGGCGAGAGCAGCCGCGGCGGCGGCCAGCTCCCCGGACGTCTCGACGAGGACGTCGACGCGGACGCCGATCGAGTTCTTGAGGACGTCCGGACTGCCGGTGGCGACGGCCTTCCCGCCGTCGATGATCACGATGTCGTCGGCGAGCCGGTCGGCCTCCTCCAGGTACTGGGTGGTGAGCAGCACGGTGGTGCCGGCCCCGACGAGCTCACGGACGGTCGTCCAGATCTCGGTGCGGCTGCGCGGGTCCAGGCCGGTGGTCGGTTCGTCGAGGAACAGCACGGGCGGGGCGACCACGACGCTCGCGATCAGGTCGAGGCGCCGCCGCATGCCGCCCGACCAGGTCTTCACCAGCCGGTCGCCCGCGTCGGCGAGGTCGAAGCGGTCCAGCAGCTCCCCGGCCCGACGCCGGGCCTCGCGCCGGCCCAGGTGGTGCATCCGGCCGAGGATCTCCAGGTTCTCGCGGCCGGTGAGGTCGTCGTCCACGGCGGCGTGCTGCCCGGCGAGGCCGATCGAGCCGCGCACCAGCGCCGCGTCCCGCACGACGTCGTGGCCGAGCACCGTGGCCCGTCCGGCGTCGGGCACGGTGAGCGTGGCCAGCACGCGGATCGCGGTGGTCTTGCCCGCCCCGTTGGGGCCGAGCACCGCGCACACGCTGCCGCGGGGGACCACGAGATCGAGCCCGTCGAGCGCCCGCACCGGGCCGTACGCCCGCACGAGCCCTTCTGCTACCACTGCAACCGTCATCGGCCCTCCCTTACTGCAACCGGTGTTCGCAGTTCGAAGAGTAGCTGACTGAGTACGATGTTCGCAAAGGAGGCTTCATGGCCCGGAGCATCTGGCTTCGCCAGGAACGGTCGGGCCGCGGGCCCGCACCCGAGCACAGCAGGGCACAGATCGCCGCGGCCGCGATGGAGCTGGCCGACGCCGGCGGCCTCGACGCCCTGTCCATGCGCAAGGTGGCTGCGGCCGTCGGGGCAGGCGCGGCATCGCTCTACCGCTACGTCGAGACCCGTGACGAGCTGCTGGAGCTGATGGCCGACGCGGCAGCCGGAGAGATCGAGATCTCCCGGCCCCCGTCGGGCGACTGGCGGGCCGACCTCGTCGCGCTCGCGCACGAGATCCGGGAGGTCTACCGGCGCCACCCGTGGATGCTCGACATCGCACCGGGACGGGTCGCCTTCGGCCCCCGCACCGTCGACGTCCTGGAGTACGCGCTCTCCGTGATGCAGGACCTGGACGTGCCGGCCGGCACGAAGATGGAGGCGTTCGCGCTGATGAACGGCTTCGTCGCGCTCCTCGTCCGCACCGAGATCGCGATGGGCGGCGCGACGACCGACTGGCAGGAGTCGCAGGCCGAGTTCCTCGCCTCGGTGGTCACCGCCGGCCGCCACCCGCACCTCGCCGCCGCGTTCACCGCTCCCCCGGCGCCACCCGTGGCCGACCTGCTCGACGGCGTGCTGCCCCGCGTGCTGACCGGCCTGCTCGACTCGGGCAGGTGATTCTCTAGAGCCAGCCCCGCTCCTCCGCCGCGCGGACGGCCTCGATCCGGGTGCGGGTGCCGGTCTTGCGGATCGCCGAGGACAGGTGGTTGCGGACGGTGCCGCGGGAGAGGAACAGCCGGCCTGCCACGTCGCCGACGGGCGCCCCGCACGCCGCCGCCCGCAGCACGTCACGCTCGCGGTCGGTCAGCGGGTTCTCCCCCTCGCTGAGAGCGAGGGCGGCGAGGCCCGGGTCCACCACCCGTTCCCCGGCGAGCACCCGGCGCAGCGCCCCGGCCAGCTCGGCCGACGGCGCGTCCTTGAGGAGGAAGCCGGACGCCCCGGCGCTCATGGCGCGGCGGAGATAACCCGCCCTGCCGAACGTCGTCAGCACGACGACGCGGCAGCCGGGCAGCGCCGCGGTGAGCGCGGTGGTGGCGGTGAGCCCGTCACCGCCCGGCATCTCGATGTCGAGCAGGGCCACGTCCGGCTGGGTCGCGCGGGCCGCGGGCACAACCTCGTCGCCCCGGGCGACCTGGGCGACCACCCGCAGGTCGTCCTCCAGTTCGAGGAGCGCCACCAGCGCACCGCGGACCATCGCCTGGTCCTCCGCGATCAGGATCCGCACCCGGTCGTCCTCACGTCTGCCTTCCTCACGTCTCCCTTGGGCACCCGCACGGCCAGGCGGAAGCCGCCGCCCGGCGCCGCCCCCGCTTCGAGCGCGCCCGCGGCCGCCGTCACGCGCTCGGCGAGCCCGTGGAGCCCGTTGCCGCCCGCCTGGTCGCCCGTCCCGCGACCGCCCGTGCCGTCGTCGAGCAGCTCCACCTCGGCCCGTGCGCCGTCCGTGCACACCCGGATCGTCACCCGGCTCGCCCCCGAGTGCCGGACGATGTTGGTGGTGCCCTCGCGAACCGTCCAGGCCAGCAGCGCCTCGACGTCGGGGGGCAGCGCCGCTGCCGGCTCGTCGATCTCCGCCGCCACGCCCGCCGCGGCGAGCGCGGACCGGGCCCGCCGCAGCTCGGCGGCCAGGTCGGCCGACCCCCGGTAGCCGCTGACGGCCTCGCGCACCTCGGCCAACGCCTGCCGGCTCACGGCCTCGATGTCGCGGACCTCGGCGCCCGCGCGCGCCGGGTCGCGGTCCAGCAGCCGCGAGGCCAGCTCGCTCTTGAGCGCGATCACCGAGAGGCTGTGGCCCAGCAGGTCGTGCAGATCGCGGGCGAAGCGCAGCCGCTCCTCGGCGACGGCGAGGCGAGCGAGCTCCGAACGCGCGCGGTCGAGCTCCCGGAAGGTCTCGGCGATCCAGCGGAACGCCACGGCATAGAGCCCGATCACCAGCGTGTATCCGGCCGCCCACGCCACCGAGGGGAGGCCTGCTGCCATCCACGAGTGGGTGGCGGCGGTCAGCACGGCGACCAGCACCACCGCCGGGACTCCGGCCGAACGCCGGAGCGCCGCGCCGGTGAGCTGCGAGGTGTACACGAGGAGCGTGGTCCACGTCAGCCCCATGCCCACCGACAGGCCCGCCGCGAGCAGCGCGCACGCGACGATGTGCGGCACCGGGGCGGGCTCCGTCTCGTCCCGGAACGGCCCGGCGAGCAACGCAGGGAGGTACAGCACCACGAACACCACGAGGCCGACACCGCCCGCCACGCGCGCGGCCGTGCTGTGCTGGCCGGTGACGAGGTCGTAGCCCGGGTAGCCGAGGAACCCGAGGTTGATCAGCACCGAGAAGCGCCAGTACAGCCGGAGCCGGGAGGTGCCCTCGCGCTGCGCGCCCACGTCCCGAATGGTCGGGCACCGGAGGCGCGGGCGGAAGACCTGCCGGCCGGGACATGACAGGTGGCACGGGTGCTGGCACGACACCGCGCACTTCCGGCCGCATCCGGCGAACCCGCAGGCTGGACGGCATGCGGATCACACCGGGAGCGATCGCGGGAGCCCTGGTGGCGGCACTCGTCGCGGCCGGCTGCTCGGACGGCACGGTCGGTCAGGAGCCCAGTGGCGTCATCATCGCGACGAGTGCTGCGGACGTCCTGGTCGACGAACGGGTCGCGATCACCGTGCACGGCCTCGGCGCGGGGGACGACGTCACGCTCTGGGCCCGCCGGGTCGACGACCTGGGCCGGCCGTGGCTGGCGCACGCGACCTTCACCGCCGGAACGGACGGCACCGTCGCGGTGGCGACCCAGGCTCCCCGGGCGGGCACCTACTCCGGCGTCGACGCGATGGGGCTCTTCTCGTCGATGCAGGTCGCCGACGGGGCAGCCACCCACCCGCCGTTCCCGGTGACGGCGGCTCCTGCCGCCCCGGTGGCGCTCACCGCGCTGGTGGACGGCGAGCCGGTGGCGTCGACGCAGGTCGTGCAGCGGTTCGCGGCCCCCGGTGTGGTGACACACCCGGTGCGCGAGGAGGGGATCGTCGGCGAGCTGCACGTGCCGCCCGGACCGGGTCCCCATCCCGGGGTCGTGCTGCTCGGCGGATCCGAGGGCGGGGTGACGGAGAGCGCCGTCGCGGACCTGCTCGCCGCACGCGGGTTCGCGACGCTGGCCCTGGGGTACTTCGGCGCCGACGGGCTGCCCGGCGAGCTGGTGCGGATCCCCCTGGAGTACTTCGAGCAGGCGTTCACGTGGCTCAGGGCGCGTCCGGAGGTCGCCGACGGCCGGGTGGGCGTGATCGGTACGTCGCGCGGCGGGGAGCTCGCACTCTGGCTCGGGGCGACGTTCCCACAGGTCGGCGCGGTCGTGTCGTACGTCGGGAGCGGACTGGGGTACGGCGGGCTGCCCTCGGCGGGGTTCACGGGCGGCCCGCTCCCCGCGGCATGGACCTACCGGGGCAAGGACCTCCCGTTCGTCATGCCCACCTACGGACCGGCCGCGTCCGCCCGCTACCTCGGGACGATCGTGCTGGGCGCCCCGGTCACCGACATCGCCGGGACGTGGCCGGACATCCAGGCCGCGGGGCCCGAGGCGTTGGCGGCCGCGACGATCCCGGTGGAGCGGATCGACGGACCGGTGCTGCTGCTCTCCGGAGAGGACGACCGGCTCTGGCCCAGCGCACCGATGTCCGACGTCGCCTTCCGGCGGCTGGCCGACGGCGGCCATCCGCACCGCCACGAGCACCACGCGTACCCGGGGGCCGGGCACTACTTCGGCGGCGCGCCCTTCACCGGGCCGTTCCCGACGGTGCTGCTGTGGCCGATCGGGTTCATGACCGGAGGCGGCACGCGGGAGGCGAACGCGCGGGCCACCGCGGACTCGTGGCCCCGCGTGCTGTCCACCCTGCGCGAAGGGCTGGAGTCCCGATGATCGGACGCGCGACGAGCCGCACCGTTTTCCTGTCCGTCGCTGCGGGCGCGGCACACCTGCTCGTGGTCGACGGGCTGCTGCTCGGGCTCGGGCACGGGCCGGTCGGCCTGTCGACCGCCGCCGGCCTGGCCCTGCTCGGAGCGCTGCCGGCCGGGCTGCGTGCTGGGTGGCAGCTGCGGTTGCCCGGTGCCGTGCTCGTGGCCGGGCTGGTGGCGGCCCTCGTCGTCGAACTCGTGGTGCCCGGTCCGACCGTGGCCGTGCTCGGCCCCGACCGGCTCACCACCGGAGTGGCCGTGCTCGCCAACTATGCGACGGCCTGGCCGCTGCTCCTCGCCCTCGTGCTGCTCGCCGCTGTGGCGGAGTGGCCCGGAGCGGTCGGGACGCGCCCACCCCGGCTCCGGGCGGTCGGGGCCGCGGTGGCGGCCGGGGTGGCGGGCACGGGCCTCGTCCTGCTCGCCGTCGTGGTGCGGGGGCGGATACCCGGCCCCGCCGTCCCGCGCGTGTGGGGCGCGGCCGGGCTGGTCGTACTCGGCACGCTGGCCGTGCTGCTCCTGCTCCGGACCCGACTGCGCGCACCGGCGCTGGTGCTCACCGGGGTGCTGGCGGTGGCCGTGGTGGCGTCCTGGATCACCGAGCCGGGCGCCGGCCACCCCGCTTCCGGGCTGCTGCTCTCGGGGTTCGTCCACCTGATGCTCGCGGTGCTGCTCACCGTCGGCGAGCTCGCGGTGCGGGGCGTCGTGGCGGCCGCGCGGAGGGTCAGAAGCCGAGCTTCCGCAGCTGCTTCGGGTCGCGCTGCCAGTCCTTCGCGATCTTGACGTGCAGGTCGAGGAACACCTTCGTGCCCAGCAGCGCCTCGATCTGACGGCGGGAGTCGGTGCCGACCTGCCGCAGCCGCTCCCCGCCCTTCCCGATCATGATGCCCTTCTGGCTCTGCCGCTCCACGTAGATGTTGGCGTGCACGTTCAGCATCGGCGCGGCCTTCTCGTGCCTGCCCTCGCGCGGCACCATCTCCTCGATCACCACGGCGATCGAGTGCGGCATCTCGTCGCGCACGCCCTCGAGCGCGGCCTCGCGGATCAGCTCCGCGACCAGCGTCTCCTCCGGCTCGTCGGTGAGCTCACCGTCGGGGTAGAGCGGGGGGCCCTCCGGCAGCCGGTCGACGAGCAGGTTGGACAGCAGGTCGACCTGGAACCCGTCGACCGCCGAGCAGGGCACCACCTCGGCAAAGTCCATGAGGTTCGTGAGCTGGGTGAGCCGCTCGACGATCTGCTCGGGCTGCGCGAGGTCGGTCTTCGTGACGACGCCGAGCACGGGCGTGCGGCCTGCGACCGACCGCAGCTCGTTGACGATGAACTCGTCGCCCCGGCCCACCGGCGCGTCGGCCGGCACGCAGAAGCCGATGACGTCGACCTCGGCCCAGGTCTCGCGGACGACGTCGTTGAGCCTGCTGCCCAGCAGCGTGCGCGGCTTGTGCAGGCCCGGGGTGTCGACCACCACGAGCTGCGCGTCGGGCCGGTGCAGGATGCCGCGGATGGCGTGGCGGGTGGTCTGCGGCCGGCTCGACGTGATCGCGATCTTCTGCCCGATCAGGGCGTTGGTGAGCGTCGACTTTCCCGCGTTGGGACGCCCGACGAAGCAGGCGAACCCGGACCGGAAGCCGTCGGGGACCGCGCTGAAGCCGGTCACGCCGCGCTCAGCGGGGCGATCCGCTCGCCCGTGAGGCGCTCCAGGATCTCCCGGCCGATCGGCAGGGCAGCGGTGGCCGCGGGCGACGGCGCGTTCAGCACGTGCAGGACGGAGCCCGCACCCCGCGTGCCGCCCACCCCGGCCTGCTCGACGAACAGGAAGTCGTCCACCAGCGAGCCGTCCGGCTTCACGGCCTGCGCCCGCACCCCCGCACCCGCAGGCGAGAGGTCCTCGGCCCGCACGTCCGGCAGCATCCGCTGGATCTGCTCGACCATGGCCTTCTTCGACAGGGACCGGTGCACCTCGCCGAGCCCGTAGCGCCAGTGCTGCCGGGCCAGCCGCAGCATGCCGGGGTAGGCCAGCGACTGCACCAGCTCCTTCGGCCGGATCGTGCCCCACGAGTACCCCTCGCGGGCCAGCGCCAGCACCGCGTTGGGGCCGGCGTGGACGTGCCCGTCGATCCCCCGGGTGGCGTGCACGCCCAGGAACGGGAACGCGGGGTCGGGCACCGGGTAGATCAGGCCCTTGACCAGCTGGGAGGCCCGGTCGCTGAAGCCCGAGTACTCCCCGCGGAACGGGATGATCCGGATACCGGGGTCGGCGCCGGAGGCCCGCGCCACCTCGTCGCAGCGCAGCCCGGCACAGACCACCACCTGCTTGGCGAGCAGGTCCGTGCCGTCGGTGCGCACAACCACGTCCTCGCGGCGGCGCACCAGCCGCAGCACCGAGGTGCCGAGGTGGATCTCACCGCCCTCCTTCGCCACCAGCTCACCGATCTTCTCGGCGACGAGCCGGTAGTCGCAGATGCCGGTGGACGGGACATACAGCGCGGCGATGCCCCGGACGTGCGGCTCGCGCTCGCGCATCCCGGCCGGGTCGAGCTCGTGCGCCTCCACCCCGTTGGCGGCGCCCCGACGGGCCAGCTCCGCCATCCGCGGCAGCTCCTCCGGCTCCGTGGCCACGACGAGCTTGCCGGTGACCTCGTGCGGCAGGTCGTGCTCCCGGCAGAAGGCGACGGTCTCCGCGCACCCGGCCACCGCGAGGCGCGCCTTGAGACCACCGGGCGCGTAGTAGAGGCCCGAGTGGATGACGTTGGAGTTGTTGCCCGTCTGGTGGGTGGCGAGGCGCTGCTCGCGCTCCACGACGGCCACCGAGCGCCCGCTGCGGACCACGGCGTGGGCGGTGGCGAGGCCGACGATGCCGCCGCCGACCACGACGACGTCGAACTTCGGAGTGGCGGGGAAGGTCATGCGGACGTCTCCGTGGTGGTGATCGGGGAGTGGATCTGCTGGACGGCACCGGTGACGTCGGCGCGCAGGACGGAGGCGGTGGGGGCGAGGTCGTGGACGGCGGCGAGCGAGGCGGCGTCCACCGTGCCGGCGGCGGTGACGACCGCGGCCGCCTCGAGCCCCGGAGCCCCGCTGGACACGGCGGCGGCGACAGCGGCCTGCAGCGCGCTGAGCGACAGCGACGGGAGCGCGACGGACGTGGCCGCGTACGTGCGCCCGTCGGTGTCGCGGACGGCAGCACCCTCGGCGGCACCCGTGCGGGCCCGTGCCGATCGGGCCAGCGTCACGATCTTCGCGTCCTCCGGGGCGAGGGCCTCGGGGGACGGGTCACCCTGGTCGGACATCGCTCTCCTCCCGACGGCCGGCGCTCTCGGCGCCCACACCGTCCCGTTCCTCGTCGTCCTCGCCTGCCTCCACCGGCTCGACCAGCACCGTGTTGATCCGGATCCGGCCCCGGGCATCCTTGCCGCCCTCGGCCAGCAGCCGCAGCCCGGGCACCTCGGCACGGGCACCCGGCAGCGGCACCCGACCGAGCCGATGGGCGAGCAGGCCGCCCACCGTGTCGACGTCGGCGGCTGCCAGCACGTCGGTCAGCAGGCTGTCGACCCCGTCGGCCCCGGGGAACAGCTCCACCAGATCCTCCACCGGCAGTCGCGCGGAGACCCGGAGCCTACGTCCGTCGAGCTCCTGGACGTCGGGCACCTCCTCGGAGTCGTACTCGTCGGTGATCTCCCCGACGATCTCCTCCAGGATGTCCTCGATCGTCACCACGCCGGCGGTGCCGCCGTACTCGTCGACGACGATCGCCATGTGGCTGCGGGTGCGCTGCATCTCCTTGAGCAGCTCGTCGATGCGCTTGGTGTCCGGCACGAAGACCGCGGCCCGCATCACGGACTCCAGCGGAGCGACCGTCTCGTCGGTGGTGGCCCCGTCGGAGTCGGCGGCCTGCACCGCCTGGACGAGGTCCTTGAGGTAGGCGACACCCACGATGTCGTCAACGCTCTCACCGAGCACCGGGATGCGGGAGTAGCCGCTCTTGAGCGCCAGCCGCAGCACCTTGTCGACGGCCGTGTCGCGTTCGGTCCACACCACGTCCGGACGCGGCACCATCACCTCGCGCACGAGCGTGTCGCCCAGCTCGAACACCGAGTGGATCATCTGGCGCTCGTCCTCGTCGACCACACCGCTGGTGCTCGCCATGTCGACCAGCTCGCGCAGCTCGACCTCGGAGGAGAACGGACCCTGCCGGAAGCCCTGGCCGGGGGTGATCGCGTTACCGATGACGATCAGCAGCTTCGTGAGCGGGCCCAGCAGCGTGGCGAGCGCCCGGATCGGGGCGGCGACCAGCATCCCGACGCGGTACGGGTGCTGGCGGCCCAGGGTGCGGGGACCGACGCCGATGAGGACGTAGCTGACCACGAGCATGATCCCGCCGGCGGTGAGCGCCGCGGTCCACGTGGGCTGGATGTCCTCCACCAGTGCCACGGTGAGCAGGACGGTGGCACCGGTCTCGGCGGCGAGCCGCAACAGCAGCAGCAGGTTGACGTGCCGGGGCCGGTCGGCCACCACGGTGGCGAGGGCCCGCGCCCCGGGGCGACCCGCCCGCACGAGCGCGTCGACCCTGGCCCGGGAGACCGAGTTGAGCGCGGCGTCGGCCGCGGCGAACAGACCCGCCAACGGGACGAGCACGACCGCGATGACGATCAGCTCGACGCTCATGACGTCCGTTCCGACGCTCTCAGCGCGGTGCCGCTCATGACGGGGCCGTCAGCTGTCTTCGAGTCCGACGGTGCCGAGCACAGCGGAGTCGCTGCGGCGCTGGGCCTCGCGGGCGGCGGTCTCCGCCATCGCGGCCCGCCAGTCGCCGAGCAGCTTGTTCTGGAGGGCGAACATCTCGCGTTCCTGGTCGGGTTCGGCGTGGTCGTAGCCGAGCAGGTGCAGCACCCCGTGCACAGTGAGCAGATGGAGCTCGTCCGGCAGGGTGTGGCCGGCCTTGCGGGCCTGTTCCGTGGCGAACTCGGGGCAGAGCACGATGTCGCCGAGCAGCGCGGGCCCCATCTCGGGCGCGTCAGGGCGGCGGGACTCCTCGGTGAGCTCGTCCATCGGGAAGGACATGACGTCCGTGGGCCCCGGCTCGTCCATCCAGCGCTCGTGCAGCTCGCTCATGACCTCCGTGGTGACGGCCAGGATGCTCAGCTCCGCGGCGGGGTTGACGTGCATCGCGTCCAGCGCGTAGCGCGCCACCGAGGCGATGAGCGACTCGTCCACGGTGACGCCGGACTCGTTGCAGACCTCGATCGACACCTGTTACCCCTGATCCGCCCGATGATGAACAGTGGCAAGAGTAGACCGTGGCCCTCTGTAGGTTCGGCTGCATGGGCACTGCGGCAACCGTCACCAACTGGGCAGGCAACATCGTCTTCCGGGCTCGCCGGTTCCACCGGCCGGATTCGGTGGCGGAGCTACAGGAGCTGGTGGCCGGCAGCGAGCGGATCCGGGCCGTCGGCACCGGTCACTCGTTCAGCCCGATCGCCGACACCACGGCCGACCAGGTGTCGCTCGCGGGCCTCCCGCCGATCACCGCCATCGACCCGGACGCGGCAACCGTCACGGTGTCGGCGGGCCTGCGCTACGGCGAGGTCACCGGGCTGCTGCACGAGGCCGGGTTCGCCCTTCCCAACCTCGGCTCCCTGCCCCACATCTCGATCGCGGGCGCCTGCTCCACCGGCACGCACGGCTCCGGCGTCGGCAACGGGGCACTGGCGACGGCCGTGTCCGCCGTGGAGCTGGTGGGCGCCGACGGCGAGCTGCGCACGGTGCGCCGCGGGGACGTCGACTTCCCCGGTTCGGTGGTCGCCCTCGGCGGGCTGGGCATCGTCACGGCACTGACGCTGGACCTGCGTCCCACGTTCGGGATGCGGCAGTGGGTGTACGAGGGCCTGCGCGGGTTCGACGACGTCGAGGAGGCGCTCGCGAGCGCCTACAGCGTCAGCCTGTTCACCTACTGGACGGGGCCCGAGTTCGACCAGGTGTGGGTCAAGCAGCGCGACACCGAACCCGAGCCGCCGGCGCGCTGGCTCGGCGCCACCCGGGCCGACGGGCCGCGGCACATGGTGCGCGGTGTCGACCCGGTGCACTGCACGGCGCAGCTCGGGGAGCCCGGGCCGTGGCACGAGCGGCTGCCGCACTTCCGGCTCGAGTTCACCCCGAGCAGCGGCGACGAGCTGCAGTCGGAGTACCTGATCCCGCGGGCCGCACTGGTGGACGCGCTGCACGCCCTCGACCGGATCCGCGACACCATCGCGCCGGTCCTGCAGGTCTGCGAGGTGCGCTCGATCGCCGCCGACGACCTGTGGCTCTCCCTCGCCCACGACCGCGACAGCCACGCCCTGCACTTCACCTGGATCGCCGACACCAACGCCGTGCTCCCGGTCGTGGCCGCCGTGGAGGCCGCGCTGGAGCCGTTCGCTGCACGGCCGCACTGGGGCAAGGTCTTCACCACCGGGCCCGAGGCCGTCCGCGCCCTCTGGCCCCGCCTGCCCGACGTCGAGCGGCTGCTGCGCCGCCACGACCCGGCAGGCAAGTTCCGCAACGACATGCTCGACCACTACCTCCCGGGCTGACCCCGGCCGGCACGCGCGCTGGTTGGCGCGCGAAGTGCCGCCACCCCGCGAGTCGCCCGCTTTGTGCGCCCGAGTCGCCCGTTCCACGGTGGCGGCGCCGCCTCCGGGCCCCGCAGCGTCCTCGCAGAGGGCGTGGGCTCCTCGCAGACCCCGTGGGCCCTGCGAGGAACACCCTCGCTCTGCGAGGACGACCCACGCCCCGCGAGTCGCCCGCTTTGCGCATCCGAGTCGCCCGGTTCTGCGATGTCATCCCCGCCGGTCGGCCGGGTGTGCTCGGGGCGGCCGGTCGCGCCCGCCTCTCCGGGCGTCCTCGCAGAGGGCGTGGGTTCCTCGCAGGCCCCGTGGGCCCTGCGAGGAACACACCCGGCGAGCGGAAGGCCCGGCCCTGCCTCAGCCGCCCGCGGGGGGTGTCTGGCGGGAGCAGGTGGTGTCCTGGGCCGGGAGCGCGAGGTCCACGAGGTAGCGGGTGGCGGCGGTGTCGGCGCAGGCGTTGGCGCCCTGCAGGGCGACCGTGTGCCCGTCGTTCTCCACCGTCAGCAGCCGGGCCTGCATCTGCCGGGCCAGCGACACGCCGTCCTCGTACGGGGTGGCGGGGTCACCGGTCGAGGAGACGACCAGCACCGTGGGCAGACCGGGCGCCTTGACGGGCCCGGGCTCGCTCGTGGGCGGGACCGGCCAGAACGAGCACTGCTCCAGCGCGTTCGACGGACCGGTGCCCGCGTCGAAGAACGGCGCGATCTGCAGCGACTCCTCGCTGATCTCGAGCGCGACCTGCCGGTCGGTCAGCCGGTCGGAGTCGACACAGTTGATCACCGGGAAGGCTTCCAGCAGGTTGCTGTAGCTGCCGTCGGGTGCCCGCTCGTAGTAGGCGTCGGCCAGCCGCAGCAGGTTGGTGCCGTTACCCTGGCCGACCTGCACGAGCCCGTCCCTCAGGAAGCCCCACAGCGACTCGGAGTACAGCGCGGTGAGCACGCCGGTCATCGCGTCGGTGTAGCCCAGAGTGCGGTCGCCCGCCGCGACCGGTGTGGCGATCAGCGGGCGCAGCAGCTCCTGCAGCCTCTTCGACGCGCCCTGCGCGTCGGTGCCCAGCGGGCAGCCCGGCTGCGCGACGCAGGCCGTGGCGAAGTTGTCGAAGGCCCGCTGGAAGCCACGGGCCTGGGTCAGCCGCGACTCCACCGGGTTCAGTGACGGGTCGACGGCGCCGTCGAGCACCATCGCGCGCACCGAGCCGGGGAACTGCTCGGCGTACTCCGCGCCGATGCTGGTGCCGTAGGAGTAGCCGACGTAGCTCAGCTTCTCGTCGCCCACCACCTGGTGGGCGATGTTCAGGTCGCGGGCCACGTCCCGGGTGCCGACGTTGGCGAGCACGTCGAGGCCCACGCGGTCGGCGCAGCGCTGCGCGAAGTCCTTGTACTCGGCCTCGGTCTGCGCCACGCCCTCCGGCGAGGTGTCGATGTCGAGGTCGGCGCGCTCGGCGTCGATCTCCTTCGTGTCGGAGCAGTCGATCGTCGGCTCGGACACGCCGACGCCGCGCGGGTCGAACCCGATCAGGTCGAACTTCTGGGCCACCTCACCGGTGCCGATCAGGCCCGCCAGCGACGGCAGGAAGCTGACGCCGGAACCACCGGGGCCGCCGGGGTCGGTGAACAGCGAACCGATCCGGGCCGCCGGGTCGAGCGCCTTCTGCCGGAGCATCGCGATCCGCGCGGTCTTCCCGTCGGGGTTCGCGTAGTCGAGCGGCACCTCGAGGTAGGTGCAGTCGAACTTCGGGTCGGCGTAGGCCTGCCGGTCGGCGTCGGTGCGCGCGAA
Source organism: Pseudonocardia xinjiangensis (assembly GCF_012911925.1). Taxonomy (GTDB): domain Bacteria; phylum Actinomycetota; class Actinomycetes; order Mycobacteriales; family Pseudonocardiaceae; genus Pseudonocardia; species Pseudonocardia xinjiangensis. Next base: position 15,328 of record NZ_JAAXKY010000063.1, read on the forward strand.
GTCGGCGCACGAGCCCCACGAGAGCTGTTGATCGAGGAACCGCTCCAGTCCCGCCTGGGCCGGCGCGGCGGGCGCCGCCGACGCCACAGGGGGGACAGCGATGGACAGACCGGCCAGAATCGGGACGAAGATCGCGACCACCGCGCGACGGGACACTCTCACGCAGGGATAGTGACGGTGATCGGTCTCACGGGCAACCACCAGCGCCGGCCCGTGTCGATCAGCGCCTGCGTGATCGCCGATCCTGCGGCGGACCGGTGCGCGGCGCGGCGGACCGGAGGTTCGGCCGCTCGTTGTCGGCGTCCCAGCGCGCGTAGGCGTCGACGATGTCGGCCACCAGCCGGTGGCGCACGACGTCGGTGCTCGTGAGCTGGGAGAAGTGCACGTCGTCGACGTCGCCGAGGATGTCGCGCACGACCGTGAGCCCGGAGCGGGTGCTGCCCGGCAGGTCGACCTGCGTGACGTCGCCGGTGACCACGATTTTCGAGCCGAACCCGAGCCGCGTCAGGAACATCTTCATCTGTTCCGGCGTGGTGTTCTGGGCCTCGTCGAGGATGATGAACGCGTCGTTGAGCGTGCGTCCCCGCATGTACGCCAGCGGCGCCACCTCGATGGTGCCCGCCGCCATCAGCTTCGGGATCGACTCGGGGTCGATCATGTCGTGCAGCGCGTCGTAGAGCGGGCGCAGGTACGGGTCGATCTTCTCGAAGAGCGTGCCGGGCAGGTACCCGAGCCGCTCCCCCGCCTCGACGGCCGGCCGGGTGAGGATGATCCGGTTGACCATCTTGGCCTGCAGCGCCTGCACGGCCTTCGCCATGGCGAGGTAGGTCTTGCCGGTACCGGCAGGGCCGATGCCGAAGACGATCGTGTGCGCGTCGATGGCGTCGACGTAGCGCTTCTGGTTGAGCGTCTTGGGCCGGATGGTCTTGCCACGCCGGGACAGGATGTCGAGGCTCAGCACCTCGGCCGGCGACTCACCGATGCGGGCGCGCTCGTCGGCCCCGCCGTCACCGAGCATCTCCACGGTGCGCCGCACGGCGTCGGTGGAGACCTGCTGGCCGCGCTCGGCCAGGGTGATCAGCTCGGTGAAGACGCGCTCCGCGAAGGCCACGTCAGCGGGGGTGCCGGACAGGGTGAGCTCGTTGCCACGCACATGGACGTCGGCCTCGAGCAGGTCCTCGGCGACGCGCAGACTCTCGTCGCGCGAACCCAGCAGCGCGAGCAGAGCGGCGTCCGGAACGGCCATGCGGGACTGGACTGGGTCCGGATGGGTCAAGGGCTGTGCCGCCTGCTTCCTACGTCTCTGCTCGTGGGACCCAGCGATGCTACCGCGCGTGCCCCGTTGTGCGCCCGCTGATTCCGCCGTCGGCGATCCCCGCCCGGCGGTTCCCCTCTGCGCGCATGTTGCTCCAATGGGCCCGTGCACGACGACTCCGACCTCGTCCTCCCGCGGATCGCGCGCTTCGTCCGGGAGCGCCTCCATCCCGCTCTGTACCGCGACCGGGTGCCGGTGCTGGTCACCGCCTGGGAGGCACCCGGCGAGCCGGTGCCGTTCGCGGAGGCCGTGCGGCAGGAGTTCCGACCGTTCCCGGTCGGAGCGCGGTGGGGCAGGCCGTGGGGCACCGTCTGGTTCCACGTGGCGGGCACGGTCCCGCCGGAGTGGACGGACCCCGGGACGCGGCCGGAGCTCGTCGTCGACCTCGGGTTCGCCGGCGTCCAGCCGGGGTTCCAGGCCGAGGGCCTCGCCTTCACCCCGGACGGGGTGGTCGTCACGGCGGTCGAGCCACGCAACGCCCACGTCCCGCTCCCGGGTGGGCCGGGGTCCCCGGTCGACCTCTACATCGAGGCGGCGTCGAACCCGGGCACCGCGGGCGCCTGGACGTTCGCGCCCACCCCGTTCGGCGACCTCTCGACGGCGGGGTCCGACCCGCTCTACCGGCTCGTGGCGCTCGAGATCGGGCTGCTCGACCTCGGGGTCTGGGAGCTGGCGCAGGACATCTGGACGCTCAGCGGGCTGGTCGGCGAGCTCCCGGTTGGCCTGCCGCGGCGCGCCGAGGTGCTGCGGGCACTGGAGCGCACGGTCGACATCGTGGATCCCGACGACGTGGCCGGCACGGCGGGGCTCGGCCGGGCCGAGCTCGCGGCGGTGCTGGCCGCTCCGGCCCACGCCAGCGCGCACCGCGTGCACGCCGTGGGGCACGCGCACATCGACTCGGCCTGGCTGTGGCCGGTCCGCGAGACGGTGCGCAAGGTGGCGCGCACCTTCTCCAACGTGCTCGACCTGATGGACCAGGACGACGAGTTCGTGTTCGCGGCGTCGTCCGCGCAGCAGTACGCCTGGCTGCAGGAGCACTACCCGGAGCTGTTCGAGCGGGTGAAGACCCGGGTGGCCGACGGCCGGTTCGTGCCGGTCGGCGGCATGTGGGTGGAGTCGGACACCAACATGCCGGGCGCCGAGGCGCTGGTGCGCCAGTTCGTCATGGGCAAGCGGTTCTTCCGCGAGGAGCTGGGCGTGGATCCGCTGGAGGTGTGGCTGCCCGACTCCTTCGGCTACTCCGCCGCGCTGCCCCAGATCATCGCCGGGGCGGGCGCCCGATGGTTCCTCACGCAGAAGATCTCGTGGAACGAGACCAACGTGATGCCGCACCACACCTTCCGCTGGGAGGGCATCGACGGCACGCAGGTCTTCACCCACTTCCCGCCGGTCGACACCTACAACGCCGAGCTGTCGGGTGCCGAGCTGGCCCGCGCCCAGCGCCAGTACGCGGAGCAGGGCCGCGCCAACACGTCACTGGTGCCGTTCGGCTGGGGCGACGGCGGCGGCGGGCCGACCCGGGAGATGCTGGCCGCAGCTGCCCGGACCCGTGACCTGGAGGGCTCGCCGACCGTGCGGATCACCACGCCGGCCGAGTTCTTCGCGACGGCGGAGCACGAGTACCCGCAGCCACCGGTGTGGTCGGGTGAGCTGTACCTGGAGTTCCACCGCGGCACCTACACCTCGCAGGCCCGCACCAAGCGGGGCAACCGGCGCAGCGAGCACCTGCTGCGGGAGGCCGAGCTGTGGGCCACCACCGCCGCCGTCCGCACCGGCGCCGCCTATCCCGCCGACGTGCTGCAGCGCTGCTGGCACACAGTCCTGCTGCAGCAGTTCCACGACATCCTCCCGGGCACCTCGATCGCCTGGGTGCACCAGGAGGCGGAGCGCAACTACGCCCGGGTCGCCGCGGAGCTGGAGGACGTGATCGCCCGCTCGCTCGCGGCGCTGGTGGGCCAGGGCGACCGGGAGGTCGTGGTCAACGCCGGCCCGTACGCCCGCGAGGGCGTCCCGGCTCTCGGCGGGGCCGTGCGGGAGGACGAGCAGCCCGGCGGCGACGTCACCGTCACCGAGACCGCCGACGGTGTGGTGCTGGCCAACGCCGCCGTCCGCGTCGTCGTCGACGCCCGGGGCCTGCTCACGTCGGTGCGCGACCTCGTGGCCGACCGGGAACTCGTCGCGCCCGGCGCCGCGGCCAACCTGCTGCAGCTGCACCGCGACACCCCGACGAACTGGGACGCCTGGGACATCGACGAGCACTACCGGCGCACCGTGCGTGACCTCATCGACGTCGACGACCTGGCGGTGGTGGAGCGGGGCCCGTCCCGGGGCTCGGTGCGCGTCGTGCGGTCGACCGGCTCGTCCACGATCACCCAGGTCATCACCGTGGGCGCCGGCTCCCCGGACGTCGACATCGTCACCGACGTCGACTGGCACGAGAAGCAGAAGCTGCTCAAGCTCGCGTTCCCGCTCGACGTGCACGCCGACCGGGCCACCTCGGAGATCCAGTTCGGGCACGTGCACCGCTCCACCCACGCCAACACCTCGTGGGACGCGGCGCGGTTCGAGACGGTCGCCCACCGCTGGGTACACGTGGGCGAGCCGGGGTACGGGGTGGCCGTCGCCAACGACTCCACCTACGGGCACGACACGCTGCGCAGCACCCGGCCGGGCGGCGGCACCACCACGACCGTGCGGCTGTCCCTGCTGCGTGCCCCGCTGTTCCCCGACCCCACCGCCGACCAGGGCGAGCACCGGCTCACGGTCGCGTTGCGAGTCGGCTCGACGATCGGGGACGCCGTAGCGGCGGGCTACCGGCTCAATCTGGCGCTGCGGACGGTCCGCGGCTCCCACGACGTCGCCCCGCTGCTCCACGTCGACGACCCCGCCGTCGTCGTCGAGGCCGTGAAGCTCGCCGAGGACGGCAGCGGGGACGTCGTCGTGCGGCTCTACGAGGCGCTCGGGACGCGGGCGAGCGCCCGGGTCACCGCCGACTTCCCGTACGGGTCGGTCGTGGAGACCGACCTCCTCGAACAGCCGGTGCCCCGGCCGGTGGCGCTCTCGGCGGACGGCACGCGGCTCACGCTGCGCCCGTTCCAGATCGTCACCTTGCGTTTCGGCAGCGCGTGACCGCTGCCGGGACCGTCCCCCGTGTGGGTTACCTTCTGCGCCGGTAACCGGCAGTACGACCGGTGAGGCACGGCGATAGGACGAGCGGCGAGATGCGCACGCTGACCAGGATCATGATCACTGCTCTGGCCGGCGGCCTGCTCCTCGCGCCGCTCGCGCCGAGTGCGCACGCGCAGAGCGCCGCCGCGCCGTCCGGGCTCGCACCCACCATGGTCGTGCTCGACGCGTCCGGATCGATGACCGGCGCCGACCCCGCGGGCGGCACGAAGATGGACGCGGCCAAGCGGGCCGTGCACGCGCTGGTGGACGCCGCGCCCGCACAGGCGTCGATCGGCCTCGCCGTGTACGGCACGTCCACCGGCAACTCGGCCGCCGAACGCGAGCGGGGCTGCCAGGACATCACCGTGCTGCGTGGCCCCGTCCCCGTCGACAAGGCGGCGCTCGGCTCGGCGGTGGACGGCATCGTCCCGCGCGGGTACACGCCCATCGGCCGTTCGCTGCAGGTCGCCGCCGGGCAACTGCCCCCGACCGGGCCGCGGGCGATCGTGCTCGTCTCCGACGGCGAGGACACCTGCGCGCCGCCCCCGCCCTGCGACGTGGTGCGCACGCTCGCCGGGCAGGGCGTCGACCTCGTCGTGCACGCCGTCGGCTTCGGCGTCGACGACGCCGCCCGCGCCCAGCTCTCCTGCATCGCCCAGACCACCGGCGGCACCTACAGCGACGCCCCGGACGCGGAGGCGCTGCAGCGGATACTCCCCCGGGTCACCGCCGCCGCGATGCGCAACTACGAACCCGCCGGAACGCCGATCACCGGCACACCCACCTCGGACACGGCCCCCGTCGCCGCCCCGGGCCAGCACCTCGACACCATCGGGCAGCACGAGAAGCGCTACTACGCCGTGGACGTCCCCGAGGGCGCCACCGCCTACGTCAGCGCCACCGTCTCCTACCCGCACCTGCGCGGCATCGAGCCGCAGAACGACAACAACGTCCTCCAGTGGCGGACCTACGGCGCCGGTGGCGAGGACTGCAACGAGTTCGAGTTCGAGCAGGCCACCAACTCGAGCGACGGGGCCGCGCTCACGGCAGCGACCACCTGGGACGGAGCCACCGAGAAGAAGACCGGCAGCGCCGGCGGCGACAGCTGCAAGGGCGGTGGCCGCTACTACTTCGCGCTGCAGTGGGACCGGGTGTCCGACGGCGTTCCCGCGCGGATGCCGGTGGAACTGCTGGTGCAGGTCGAGCCGCCGGTCCTCGACGCCGGGCCCGCCGGTGTCCTCTCGCCTGCCGTGCTCACCGAGCCCACCGGAGCACCTCGGCCCACGGTCGGCGGCGGCTCCCTCAACGTGGCAGGCATCCTCGACGGGTTCGGGCGCTACACCGACACCTTGCAGCGCGGCGAGTTCGTCTTCTACCGGGTGCACCTGGACTGGGGGCAGGCTCTCGCCTACCGCGTCCGGTTCGGGGAGACCCCGTCCCGGGGGGTGGCGGGCCTCTCCCTCGTCACGACGCGGCTCTACGCGCCGTCGCGCAAGCAGATCGCGTGGGACTTCTCCATGTACAACGGCTCCGCCTACCACTTCCCGGCCAGCCAGCCGGCCTTCAGCACGGTTCCGGTTCGCTACGGCAACCGCACAGCCGAGGACCAGAAGGTCCGGACGCAGAGCGAGGACGGCTGGTACTACATCTCCGTGCAGCTGGGCCCGTCCCGCGAGGACATCGGTCCCGCACCCGTGCCGATCCAGCTGGACCTCTCCGTCACCGGCACACCCGAGGCAGGGCCCCGCTACGCCACCGTCGTCGCCCCGCCGTCCGTCGGGACACCGGGGCCCGGCGCCGGCGCCCCGGGGGCGGCCGCGCAGGGACACGCCACGACCGTCGCCATGGTCTCGCCCCTCGGCTGGACCGTGACCGGGGCGGTGGCCGTGCTGGTGGTGGCCGTCGCCACGGCACTGGTGGTCCGGGGCCGCCGCCGCGCGCGCTCGGCGAACCGGTAGGCCGGCGTCCGGGCCGGATCAGGCGCTCGTGACCGGACGGCATGCCACCATGTCCCCATGGTCACGCCGAAGGAGGGGTTGGCCCGACTGCGTGCCGCGGCGGCGTCGGGCGAGCTCGACGCGCTCTGCGAGCGCCACGCCGTGCGCGTCCTCACCGTATTCGGCAGCGCGGCGCAGGATCGACCGGAGGCGCGCGATCTTGATGTCGCCGTGCTCAGCGAGCCAGGGGCGTCACTCGACCCGATTGCCCTGATCACCGACCTCATCGAACTCACGGGCGTCCAGAATCTCGACCTCGCCCACCTCAACCACGGGGGGCCGGTTCTCCGCGAGCGTGCACTCGTGGGCTCGGTACCGCTTTTCGAGAGTGCACCGGGGCGCTTCGCCGACGCCCAGACGGCAGCGATCGGCGAGCGCATCGAGACCGACGCGATGCGTCGGCTGGATCTGGAGCTGCTGTCCCGGTGACGCCACGCACGATCGCTGGTCGCCGCCGCCGTGCCGCTTGCAGTGGAGCAGTACGGAGAGTACGTCCGCCAGGTCGCGAACTTCCTTCAGAACCGAACCACCTGAGCGGACAACGGGCTGCTGACGGGAGAGCCGTCGTCCGCCCGTGCCCGTGCCCGCAGCCGCTCGGCACGGACGTTCAGTGCCCCCGAAAGGCCTCCGCCAGCCACCAGGCGCCCCCGTCGGACGCGATCTTGGCGTCGATCAGCAGTGGCGCGGTGCGGGGGCCGTCCACCCACTCGGCCACGGCCTTGAGGTCGTCGCGCGAGCGGACCGTCACGGCCTCGAAGCCGAAACCGCGGCCGATCGCGGCGATGTCGGTGTCCGGGAACGCGACGGTGGTGTGGTCCTCGCCGGTGAAGTGGTGCACCTCGGCGCCGTAGCCGCGGTCGTCGTAGACCGCAACGACCATGGCCAGCCCCAGCCGCGCCACGGTCTCCAGCTCCGCCGCCGCCATCAGCGCGCCGCCGTCGCCCAGCGCGGCGACGGCGAGCCGGTCCGGGCGGGCGAGCGCGGCTCCGACCGCCGTGGCCAGCCCCAGCCCGATCGACTGGAAGCCCTGCGTGAAGCAGAAGCCGTGCTCGTCGGGCACCTGCAGGTAGGCGCTCGGGTAGCCCATGAAGTTCCCGGAGTCCACGGCCACGGTCCGCTCGGCGGGCAATAGCTCGTCCAGCGCGATGGACAACGTGCGGGGGTCGATGCCGTCCCGGCCGCTGAGGTCGTCGTAGCCGACGGTGTGCCAGCGGCCGTGCTCGGTGATCGCCGCCCGCACCTCCGCGGTGCGGTAACCGCTGCGCTGCTCCGCCACGGCCAGCACGTCGGACGCCGTCGCGGCGACGTCGCCGAGCACGCCGAGGTCGACCGGCCGGTTCGCGCCGATCGCGTCGGCCTCGAGGTCCACCTGCACCACCCGGGCGCCCGGCCCGATCAGCGCGCCGTGGCGCATGGTCCACATGTTGAGCGTGCAGCCCCACCCGACCACGAGGTCGGCGCCCGTGATCAGCTCGGCGGCCAGCGGCGAGGCGAACCCGCCGGAGATCCCCAGCGACCACGGCTCGTCGTGGAACATCCCGTTGGCCACGGCGGACGTGGCCAGCAGCGCGCCACACCGCTGCGCCAGCGCGCGCAGCTCCTCCCCCGCTCCGCGCGCTCCCCGACCGGCCACGAACACCGGGCGCTGCGCCGCCGCCAGCAACGCCGCGAGCTCCGCCACCGCCGTCGCGGACGGGCGCACCGGGGCGAGCGCGGGCAGCGTCGGGACCTGCCACGGCCGCGGCGCCTCGGCCGCCTGCACGTCGAGCGGCAGGTTGAGCACCACCGTGCGCCGCTGCTCCACCGCCGTCCGGTAGGCCCGCACGGTGTCGGCGACCGCGGACGACGGCGAGTGCACCCGTTCCGCCACCGCGCCGACGGCGCCGACCAGCGCGTCCTGGTCGATCCGGAAGTTCGACCGCACCGCCGCGCCGCCCGTGTCGGCCGCGAGCACGAGCATCGGGGTACGGCTCTTCGCCGCCTCCGCGACCCCGGTCATCGCGTTCGTGAGCCCGCAGCCCTGGTGCACCGACAGCACGCCGACCCGCCCGCTCGTGCGGCTGTACGCATCCGCCATGGTGGCGGCGCCGCCCTCGTGCCGCGCCGCGACGAACGGGACCCCGCCGGCCCGCAGGGCGTTGGTCACGTGGAAGTTCCCGCTGCCCACCACGCCGAAGGCGTGGCCGACCCCCAGCTCCGCCAGCACGCCTCCGACCAGCGCGGCGACGGTGACCGGCCCGGCCTCCCCCGCCGTCACGACTCCACCAGCGCCAGCACCCGCGCGGGGCTGCCCGACCCCCCGACGATGGGGAGCGGGCCCGCGATCACCACCGCGCCGGTGGCGGGCAGCCGGGCCAGGTTCTGCAGTTGTGTGAGCCCGTACTTGCCCGCGCCGAGCAGGAAGGAGTGGCACGGGAAGGGTGGGTCGAACGAGTGCGCCCCGCCCGCGTCCGTGCCGACGGTCTCGACGCCCAGGCCCATCACCGGGGCCTCCTCGGCGAGCCACTTCGCGCACTCGACCGAGATGCCCGGCGTGTGCGGGCCCGTGTCGTCGGCGTTCAGGAAGGCGGCCGCGTCCTCGCTGCGGGCGTCCCAGCCCGTCCGGTAGAGCAGCCACCCACCGTCGGGGAGCGGCCCGTGCTCGGACTCCCAGGCCCGGACGTGGTCCACCTCGAGCAGGAAGTCGGGGTCCTTCGCGCTCTCCGCGGCGAAGTCCAGCACCACGGCCGGGGCGAGCAGCCGGGCAGCCGGCACCTGCGCGACGTCCTCCCCGTCCTTCCCGGTGACCCAGTGCACCGGCACGTCGAAGTGCGTGCCCGTGTGCTCGGACGTGTGGATGTCGTTCCAGTACCAGGCGGGACCCCGCTCGTCGTAGCGGCTGATCTCGGTGAGCTCGAACGGCGATGCGTTGGCGAACGGAGGCGGTAGCTGGAGGATCGGCGTTCCGCTGTGCAGCGGCGCGGTGAGGTCGACGACCTCGATGGTGCGGGCACGCAGCGCGTCCAGCAGGTCCTGCAGCACCGGCATGTGGAGGCTCCTCGGAGGTCGTTGATCGGCGGGCCTGGTCCTCCCGCTGATCCTTGCGCATGACCGCATGCCCGGCCCAGTAGCGCGACCGCTGAGGGCCGGCTCCGCTCAGCCGACCAGCAGGCGTTCCACGGCCTCCCGGCACACGCGCCACGCGTCGCTCGCCGGATCGATCAGCGTCATGTGGTCAACGCCCGGCAACGCGACGAGCTCGGCCGCGGCTCCCGCCGCCGCGACGAACCGCTCGCTCTGCCGGATCGGCACGTTGACGTCCTCCGTGCCGTGCACGCACACCACGTGCGCGTCGACCGGCAGGCGGGCGATGGGTGAGGCGAGCGCGTAGCGGTCCGGGACGGCGGACGGTGGGCCGCCCACGAGGAGCTCCACCGCTCCTCGGCCGACCCCGCGCTCCGCGGCGTCGACGAGGTCCAGCACGCCGGCCTGGCTCACCACCCCGCGCAGCCGCACCGCCGGGGCCGCGCCGGGCGCGCCCGCGGGCAGGCCGGGACGGGCGGCGAGCCACGCCGCGAGGTGCCCACCGGCGGAGTGGCCGACCGCGCCCACCCGGTCCAGCGGCAGCGCGCCGTCCACCGCGTCCTGCACCGGTCCGGCCAGCAGGTCCACCGCGGCGGCGACGTCGTCGAACGTGCCCGTCCAGCCGCCGCCCGCGGCAGCGGGGTCGGGTTCGCTGCCGTCGTCGGGCGGCACCCGCCGGTACTCGATGTTCCACGCCGCGAAGCCGGCCCGGGCGAGGTCGGCGGCCAGCGGCCTGCCCAGCGCGAGGCCGTACGCCTGCCGCCAGAACCCGCCGTGCACGACGACGGCGACCCCGCGGACGGGCGCTGCGCCCGTGGGCAGGGTGAGCTCGCCGAACTGGCTCGGGTGGCTGCCGTAGTCGAAACGCCGAGGGGACACGAGGGGGATCATGACACGATCCGGACGCCAGGATGCCACGTCGCGGCGGACGTGGGGGGACACCCACCGCGACGTGGCTCCGCCGGCAGAGGGGAACTCTCCGGCGGCCCCGTGAACGCGGACGCTCACGGCCCGGCCCGGCCCTGTCAGCGACCGGATCGCCCGAGACTAGCTCCGCGGGAGCGCCTTGGTGACGTACCTCACCCGGATGACGAGCGAGTCCGGCCAGCCGGCCGATGGCCGGCGCACCGTCGTTACCCCGGATGACACGCTCGATAGCTGTGCTATCAGCAGGTCAGCGCCAGCGGCCGGTCAGCACGCCGAGCGCACCGAGTGCCACGGTCGCGGCTGTCGATGCCCGGAGCACCTCGTGGCCCAGCCGCACGGGACGCGCGCCCGCTGCCGTGAGGGCCGCGATCTCGGCATCGGTGACCCCGCCTTCGGGACCGACCACGAGCAGCAGGTCCCCGGCCGCCGGCAGTTCACCGGTGAGCTCCGCGAGCGGCGCGGCCGCTCCTTCGTGCAGCACCAGGGCTCCGGCCGCACCGGCCACCCGCCGTGCCAATGCCTCGGTCGTCACGGGCTCCTCGACGACCGGCAGCCACGGGCGCCGCGCCTGCTTGGCCGCCTCGCGGACCGTGCTGCGCCACCGCGCCAACGCCTTCTCCCCGCGCGGGCCGTCGTCCCACCGCGCCACACACCGCGCCGCCCGCCACGGCAGGATCACGTCCACCCCGGCCTCGGTGGCCATCTCGACGGCCAGCTCCCCGCGGTCGCCCTTCACCAGCGCCTGCGCCAGCACCACCCGCGGGGCGGGCGGGGCGACGGTGGCGCGCTCGCCGACCGTGAGCTCCACAGTGTCCCGGCCGGTGGCGGTGACCACGGCGTGCGCGAGCCCACCCCGGCCGTCGGCCAGCAGCACGGCCTCCCCCGTCCGCAGCCGCTTCACGGTGGCCGCGTGCCGGCCCTCCGGCCCGTCGAGGAGCGCGTGGTCCCCCGCGGGCAGGGCGTCGACGAGGAACAGGGGCGCGGTGCTCACGGGCGCCTGCCCCGTTGCAGCAAAGCCACTTTCACGCAACGAGATGGCATGAAAGTGGCTTTGCTGCAATCAGTGGGCGCACGGGTCAGCGGCCGAACGAGTCGCGCAGGCGGGAGAAGATGCCGTGCCCGTTGCGGTTGCCTGCCGCGAGGTCGGGCTGCTCCTCCCCGCGCAGCTCGGCGAGCTGGCGCAGCAGTTCGGTCTGCTTGGCGTCGAGCTTCGTGGGGACGGCGACGTCGACGTGCACCATGAGGTCGCCGTGCCCGTCCACCCGGCCCGACGACCGCAGCCGCGGCATTCCCTTGCCCCGCAGCGTGCGCACCGTGCCGGCCTGCGTGCCCGGCTCCACGTGGAGCTCCTCGAGGCCGTCGAGGGTGGGCAGCGGGAGGGTGGTGCCCAAGGCGGCTGCGGTCATCGGCAGCTCCACGGTGCAGTGCAGGTCGGCGCCGTCGCGGGTGAACAGCTCGTGCGCCTCCTCCTCGACCTCGACGTACAGGTCACCGGCCGGGCCGCCACCGGGGCCGACCTCGCCCTGCCCGGCCAGCCGGACGCGCATCCCGTCGGCCACGCCCGGCGGGATCCGCACGGCGACCGACCGCCGCGAGCGGACCCGCCCGTCGCCGCCGCACTGCCGGCAGGGCTCCGGGATGACCTCGCCGAAGCCGCGGCAGTTGGGGCACGGCCGGGACGTGACGACCTGGCCGAGGAACGAGCGCTGCACGCTCTGCACCTCGCCGCGGCCGTTGCAGATGTCGCACATCGTGGGGGCGCTGCCCGGCGCGCAGCCCGAGCCGGTGCACTCGGAGCAGAGCACCGCGGTGTCGACGGTGAGGTCGCGCGTGATGCCGGTGGCGCAGTCCTCCAGCGTGAGGTGCATCCGGATCAGCGCGTCGGCCCCCGGCTGGACCCGGCTGCGCGGGCCGCGCCCGCGGCCGCCGGCCTGGCCGCCGAAGAAGGCGTCCATGATGTCGCCGAAGCCGAAGGCACTGAACGGGTCGCCGCCGCCGCGTCCCCCGGCCCCGCCACCGTTGCCCAGCGGGTCGCCCCCGAGGTCGACGATCCGGCGCTTCTCCGGATCGGACAGCACCTCGTACGCCGCGCTGACCTCGGCGAACCGCTCCTGCGCCGCCGCGTCGGGGTTGACGTCGGGATGCAGCTCGCGCGCGAGCCTGCGGTAGGCCCGCTTGATCTCGTCGGGCCCGGCGTCGCTGTCGACACCCAGGATCCCGTAGTAGTCCCGTGCCACCCTGGCGTTCCCCATGGTCCTTCTCGCTCAGCCGTTCATGAACTCGTGCCGGATCGATAATGCCGTGTCAGCGCCCTGCCAGGATCTCACCCACGTAGCGGGCGACCGCATGGACCGCCGCGATCGAGCCGGGGTAGTCCATGCGGGTGGGGCCCACCACGCCCATACCGCCCAGCACGGTGCCGGGCCCGTAACCGATCGACAAGACCGACGTGTCGCGCATCTCCTCGGCCTCGTTCTCCTCACCGATCCGGACGGTGACGGTGCCCGGGTCCTGCGCGGAGGCGAGCAGCTTGAGGACGATCACCTGTTCCTCGAGCGCTTCCAGCACCTGCCGCAGGGATCCGGGGAAGTCGGCGACGTTGCGCGTGAGGTTGGCCGTGCCGCCGAGCAGCAGCCGCTCCTCGGGGTGCTCGACGAGGGTCTCGATGAGCACCGTGGAGATCGTGATGGCCACCTCCCGCAGCTCGTGCGGGACGGAGTCGGGCAGGTCGGCCACCGCGACCGACGCGGCCGCGAGCCTGCGGCCCGCGAGGGCCCCGTTGACCAGGGAGCGCAGCTGGGCGACCTCGTCGTCGGAGAGCACCTCGCCGAGATCGACGACCCGCTGGTCGACGCGGCCGCTGTCGGTGATGACCACGAGCATCAGCCGGGCGGGGGTGAGCGCCACGATCTCGCAGTGGCGCACGGTGGAGCGGGTGAGCGTGGGGTACTGCACGACGGCCACCTGGCGGGTGAGCTGCGCGAGCAGCCGGACGCTGCGGCGCAGCACGTCGTCGAGGTCGACGGCCCCGTCGAGGAACGCCTGCAGGGCGCGCTTCTCGGCCGCCGACAGGGGCTTGACCTGGGCCAGCCGGTCGACGAACAGGCGGTAGCCCTTGTCGGTGGGCACCCGGCCCGCACTGGTGTGCGGCTGGGCGATGAGGCCGTCCTCCTCGAGGACGGCCATGTCGTTGCGGACCGTGGCGCTCGAGACGCCCAGGTTGTGGCGCTCGACGATCATCTTCGAGCCCACGGGCTCGTGGGTCGCGACGTAGTCGGCGACGATTGCGCGCAGGACCGCGAAGCGGCGCTCGTCGGCGTTCACGCGGCGTTCCTCCCCCGTCGTGGTGTTCCCACCAGTCTAGGTGTTCTCCACGGGAGGAGCCCGTCGTCGTCGCTCAGCCGGTGGCGGACGCACGTTCCGGGTGGAACGGGAGACGATCATGCGGCTCAGCTGCCTGCCGAACCCGCGTCGGCGGCCCCGGCCAGTGACGGCGTCGTGGCGAGAGGCGCCCGGCGCCCCGCGACGACCTCGCGGGTCACCTCCTCGACGGTCTTGCCCCTCGTCTCGAAGGTGCCCACCAGCGCGACGAGACCGGCGATGATCGAGATGACGCCGAAGAGCAGGAAGAACGCGTAGCCCGAGGTGTGCATGGCCAGCACGAACCCCACGAGGGCCGGCATCACGAGGCCGCCCACCTTCTGCCATGCCGCGGCCCAGCCGATCCCGGTGCCGCGGCTCGCCGTCGGGTACAGCTCGCTGGCGTAGGCGAACAGCGTGGCCCCGCCCAGCCCGCTGCCGAAGAAGGTGGCGGCCGAGCCGAGCACCACCACGGCGACGGCGGCGGACGTGGTGCCCCACACCAGGCAGAGCAGGCCGCTGGCCAGGAACGACACGCCGAGCACCACGCGGCGCCCGATCCGGTTGATCAGCTGGCCCGCGAGGATGGCGCCCACCACGCCGACCGACGTGATGATCGCGGTGTAGCCGAAGCTCTTGAGCAGCCCGGCGCCCTGGCCTTCGAGCACCGAGGGCAGCCAGCTCGAGAGCCCGTAGAGGAAGGCGCCTGCACACACCTCCATCAGCCAGACCGCGACCGTGTAGCGGAGGTAGGGCCGGGCCACGAGGGTGCGCAGCGATCCGCCGGACCCGGTCGGGGCGACGTCGAGGGCGGCGGGCTCCCCCGGTGCGCCGGCTGATCCGGGGCAGAGCGAGTCGACGATCTTCCGCGCGTCGTGCACCCGGCCGCGGCGCAGCAGGAAGCGCACCGACTCCGGCAGCCACGCCAGCATGAACAGGCTGACGAGGACGGGCACCGTCCCCACCACGAACATGGCCCGCCACGAGAACGCCGGCACGACCAGCGCACCGATCGCGGCGGCGACGGGCAGGCCGATGAGCCACGCGGAGGTCGCCATCGTGACCATCGGGCCGCGGTGGCGGGAGGGGGCGAACTCGGCGATGTAGGGCAGCACCACCGCGATCTCCGCGCCCAGCCCGACGCCCTGCAGCGCCCGGAAGACCAGCAGCGAGGGATAGCTCCACGCGAAGGCGGCGGCGAGGCTGAACACCGCGAAGACCAGGAGGCACAGTGCCAGCGGGATCCGGCGGCCGAACCTGTCGGAGACGGTGCCTGCGATCGCCGCCCCCACGAGCATTCCCGCGAACAGGACCGACGAGTAGAACCCGGCCTGCTCGCTGCCGAGATGAAACGTGCCGACGATTCCGGGGAGCGTCACCCCGGTGACGTTGATGAGGAAGCCGTCCAGGAAATGCCCGGCCAGCACCGTCAGATAGATCCGCAGATGGCGCGTGGTGAATCCTGAATCGTCCAGCCGGTCGAGGAGCGGGCTGGCACCGGGCGCGGTCGCCGCGTGATGGGGCATGAGAGGACCACCTCCTTGTGGCTCGAGAACTGGAGATTCGCGAGGCGACGCCGCTGTCGGGCGCGCCCGTCGCGATTACCGGTCGTCCAGGTTGCCCTGGATGTCGAAGTAGATCCGGCGGAGCGCCGCGAGGAGCGGGGAGCGCATCTCCGGCGGCAGGCCGGTCGTGAGCTCGGCGGCGAACTTCTCCAGCGCCCGCCGGGCGGCGTCACGGGCACTCAGGCCCAGTGGTGTGAGTTCGAGCCGCATGGTGCGGCGACTGGTGTCGGAGACGCCGCGGGAGAGGAATCCGCGGGTGACCATCTTGTCGACGCTCTCCGACATCGTGGACGGGTTGCGGTGCGCGAGTTTGCACAGTGCCGTGAGCGAGGTGTGCCCGCTCCCGACCCTGGACAGGATGCGGTACTGCCGGATGGTGAGGGGTTGGTCCAGTCCGGCGAGAGTCTCGGTCTGCAGCCTGGTGAGCCGGCCACCGAGCGCGAGGAGCACTTCTCCGATACCCGCGTCGGGGCCGATCTCGTCGAAGGTCTCCGTGTCGTCATTGATCACTTTGGTATCCGCACTGTCCGGTGCCCGAAATGATGTCCGACGGCGAGAGTACTGCTGTGACCCGATTCTCGGAAGAGCCAGATCCGACAAAGCGAAAAAGCAGCAAAGAGAACAATCAGGCCAAATACCGCGAATTGTGTGAATGCCGTCGCGGCGGCAGTGGGCGGCCCGCGCCGGGAGGGCCCGCCGGCACCTGGTCACGCTCGGGTTGCGGCGCCCCGCGGAGCGGAACCCGACCGCCCCGGTGATCGTTTGGGGCAGCGTGAGTGGATATCCGTTTCGCGAGCTTCGCGAAGACCGACGACCGGGAGCGGCACACTGATGGGCCTGTTCGACAAGCTGAAGGAGCGCTTCGCTCCCTCTTCGCACACCGCGCCTCACCACACCGGGCCACACCACCCCGGGTCCCGGCACCCGGCCTCCCATGACCGAGACCCCGACGAGGTCGCCGTCGAGCGTTACCGGTACATGCTGAAGACGGCACCTCCCGAGACGATCGAGCAGGCCCACGCCGAGGCCTTCGCCAAGCTCACCCCGGAGCAGCGGCAGCAGGTTCTCGCCGAGATGAGCACCTCCGTGCCCGAGTCGGAGCGGGCCCGCTCCACGGACCCGCGGGACATGGCGCGGATGGCCACCCGCGCGGAGATGCGCCAGCCCGGCACGATGGAGCGCAGCCTCGGCGGCCGGCAGGGCCCGGGGATGGGCAGCATGATCGCCGGCACGCTGCTGGCAAGCGTGGCGGGCGCGTTCATCGGCACCGCGATCGCCGATGCGCTGTTCGACGACGACATGTTCGAAGGCGACGAGCCCGAGGCCGGCGAGGAGATGGCCGCGCCCGAGCCGGCCGAGGACTTCGGCGGCGAGGAGTTCTGAGGCGTGCGCGGTGGCGGGGGCGCTCCGCCCCCGCCACCGCGGCCGGGGTGTGCTGACGTACCGATCATGGCGAGGCAGAACCACCCGCACCCCGATCGAGGGCCGAGCACGACGTGCGTTTCGTCAAGTGATCTGAACCCCGCTGTCATCACGAATTCTGGCCCCGGCGGGTGCGGCTGCCCGTCCACTGACAACCAGGGGTTGACAACGACAACCGTGGGTTGTCATGATTGCTGCATGACGAAGAACTCGAGCCGTGACGAGACGTTTCAGCGAATCAAGGAGGTGCGTGCCGAAGCGATTGAGCACACCAGATTGGCTCGCGCGCTGGCGGTTGAGCGTCGCGACTTGATGCAGGAGCTTCTCGACGGTGGCCTGTCGCAGGCGGACATCGCCCGGGAACTGGGGGTTTCGCGGCAGGCGATTCAGAAGATGATGGCGCTGAACTGATCCTCGGTCTGCTGTGGTCAGCGGTTTGACCCGCGGCGCCGGCCGTTCTTGCACCCAGGCGGGATGATCACCACCCCAGGTGGAGCCAACATTCATGCAGAACGACGGCCGAAGTGGGGCCCAAGTCAGGTGATCACACGCACGGTCACCCGGGACCAGAGAGCCGCCTTCGCCTGAGCACCCGTCCACCGTCGGAGGAGTTCCGGCACCCGTGCGGAGCTGCGACGATGTGACATGTGCTGATCCGGCAGCCCACCCTGGAGGCCATCGCGGCAGGCGCCGTCACGACGGTGTTCCGCCGCTGGGACCGGCCCCGCGTGCGCCCGGGCGGCACGCAGCGGACCTCGGTGGGCGTGCTGGAGTTCACCGCCGTCGAGCCGGTCGACCTCGCCCAGCTCACCGCGCAGGACGCCCTCGCCGCCGGCTACGCCGACCTCGCGGCGCTGCGGAAGGCGCAGGAGGGCGACGGGCAGCTCTACCGGATCCGCCTGCGACCGGCCGGCCCGGATCCGCGGGTGGCCCTGCGGTCGCAGGCCACGCTGAGCGCCGCGGAACGCGCGGAGCTGGCCCAGCGCCTCGACCGGTTGGACCGGGCGTCGCGGCACGGCCCGTGGACCGCGGCGGTGCTGGACCTGATCGGCGCCCACCCCGGGACCCGCGCGCCCGATCTCGCCGAACGGCTCGGCCGCGAGACGCTGCCGTTCAAGCGCGATGTGCGCAAGCTCAAGGAGCTGGGGCTGACCGAGAGCCTGCCGGTCGGCTACCGGCTCTCCCCCCGCGGGCAGGCCTTCGTCCGCGGGTGAGTCCTCACCCCGGAGTCACCTCGGCGATGGCAGTGTGGCGTGACGTGGCCGCGCAACGCTTCAGCCGGCGCTGGCTCCTCGTCGCTGCCGGTGCCGCGGGTCTGGTCGCGGCGGGCGCGGTCCCGTGGCCCGCAGGCGCGGTCGACGTCGACGCCACCGCCCTGCGCAGGCGGATCCTCGGCAGCGTCCCTCCCCACGTCGGGTACGCCGAGAGCACCGGCAGGCTCGGGCTGCCCCAGATCCCCCAGCTGGAGTCCGCGATCGCGCTGTTCACCTCCACCACACGCATCCGCGCGTTCGTCGCAGGCTCCGACCGCTGGCGGGTGGACCAGCTGACGCCTGCCGGGGAACGCGACACCTACCGTCTCGACGGGGTGGAGTACGTCTGGGACTTCGGCGGCGACCAGCTCACCCGGGTGGTCGGGGAGGCACCGATCCGGCTGCCCCGCGCCGCCGACCTGCTCCCGCCCGAGCTCGCCCGGCGGCTGCTGCGCCTCGCCCCGGCCGATCCCGTCACCACGCTCCCGGCCAGGCGCGTCGCCGGCCGGACCGCTATGGGGCTGCGGCTCACGCCGTCCGACCCGGCCACCACCATCGGCACCGTGGACATCTGGGCCGACCCGGCCACCGCGTTGCCGCTGCGGGTCGAGGTGGCCCCGCACACCGGGCCACCCCTGCTGACCAGCGAGCTGCTCGAGGTCGATGACCGCACCCCCGACCCCTCGGAGCTCACCCCGGCCGTCCCGCCCGGGGCGGCGACGGTGTCGACGTCGGCGGCCGACGTCAGCGGTGCCCTGCGCCAGCTCGATGCGCCACCGCCGCCCGCGCAGCTCGCGGGCCGCAGCAGGATGCCGCTGTCCGGCACGCCGGACGCCCGCCTGCCCGGAGTGGGGATCTACGGGACGGGGCTCGCCGCGTTCGCGCTCATCCCCGCCACGGCCGACCTCGCCGGTCGCGTGGTGGACAACGCGGCCGTGGCGGGCGGGACGATGGTGGAGGTGCCGTCCGGTCGCGCGGTCCGGCTGGCCACCCCGCTGGTGTCGGTGGCGGCCCGGACCAGCAGGCGCAGCGGCGTGCTGCTGATCGGGACGGTCGTGCCGGAGCTGCTGGAGCAGGCGGTCCGCGAGCTCCCCGCACGGAGGCGGCGGGCGTGACGGCCGAGGACGTGATCCGGACGACCGGGCTCACCAAGCGGTACGGCCGCGTCACGGCCGTCGACGGGGTGGACCTGCGGGTGCCGGCGGGCGCCCGGTTCGGGCTGCTGGGGCCCAACGGCTCGGGCAAGACCACTCTCGTGCGGATGCTGCTCGGCCTGGTGCACCCCACGTCGGGCTCGGTGGAGCTGCTCGGGCACGCGATGCCACGGCACGCGGCCACCGTGCTCCCCCGCGTCGGAGCGCTCGTCGAGAACCCCGCCGCGTGGCCGCACCTGTCCGGACGCACCAACCTGCGGCTGCTCGACGCCGCCGGACGAGGAGGCAGGCGCCGCGACCGGCGCGCGAGGGTGGAGGTCGCGCTGGCGCGCGTCGGGCTCGGCGGCGTCGACCGCCGGCCGGTGCGGGCCTACTCCCTGGGCATGCGGCAGCGCCTCGGGATCGCGGCGGCGCTGCTGCGCGGTCCCGAGCTGCTGCTGCTCGACGAACCGACCAACGGCCTCGACCCGCGCGGGATCGGCGAGATGCGGGACCTGCTGGTCGCTCTCAACGAGGGAGGGACGACGGTGGTGCTGTCCAGCCACCTGCTCACCGAGGTCGAGGCGCTGTGCACCCGCGTCGGCGTGATGGACGCGGGACGGCTCGTGCTGACCGAGGACCTGGACGCGCTGCGCGTCCCGACCGGCCGGGTGCTGCTGCGCACCCCGGACCCGGCCGCCGTGGTCGGGTTGCTCGACGGGCAGGTGGTGGAGCGCAGCGGCAACGTGCTGGTCGTCCGGGAGGACGACCCGGCCGCGCTCAACACCCGGCTGGTGAGCGCCGGGATTGACGTCACCGAGCTGGCGCCGCAGCGCCGCACCCTGGAACAGGTGGTGCTGGGGCTGACGGGGTCGGGCTCGGACCGGGTGGACGGGAGGGCGCGGTGATCGGCGTCGAGCTGGGGTTGATGCTGCGCCGCCGCCGGGTGTGGCTGTGCTGGGTGCTGCTCTGCGCGCTGCCCGCGCTCGTGGCGGTGCTGCTGGCCACCACCCGGCTGGCCCCGGCACCCGGGCAGGGTCCGGCGTTCCTGTCGGCCGTCGTCAGCAACGGCCAGCTGTTCCCGGCGGCCGCGCTGGCCCTGGTGCTCCCCGTGTTCCTGCCGATCACGGTTGCCGTGGTGGCCGGCGACGCCGTCGCGGGCGAGGCGAGCAGCGGGATGCTGCGCTACCTGCTGGTCCGTCCGGTCGGCCGGCTCCGGCTGCTGGTGGCCAAGCTCGTGTCCACGGCGGCGTTCGTGCTGATCGCCGTGGCGCTCGTGACGCTCACCAGCTACGTCGTCGGCGTGGCGGCGTTCGGGTTCGGTCCCGGGGCCTCGCTCGGCGGCGCCGGCGGCATCACGTCGCTGTCGGGGGCGGTGATCACCCCGGGCGAGCTCGCCGTCCGCACCGCGGCCGTCGTCGGGTACCTGGCGCTCTGCATGCTCGCGCTGGGGGCGATCGGGCTGTTCTTCTCCACGCTCACCGACTCCCCGCTCGCCGCCGCGCTGGGGGTGCTCGCGGTGGTCGTCACCAGCGCGTCACTGCTCCCGCTGGACGCCGCCGCTGCGCTACGGTTCTACCTCCCGACCACGCACTGGCTGGCCTGGATCGACCTCTACCGCGTCCCGATCCTGTGGACGGCCGTCCGGCAGGGCGCGGAGGTCCAGGTGTCCTACGTGCTCGTGGCGTTCGGAGCAGCGTGGGCCAACTTCGCCACGAAGGACGTCACCAGCTGACCCGTGCGGGCCTAACCTTTCGCGATGGCGACGCTCGAGTTCGACGAGGAGGGCGCCCGCCGCGTCGAGCGGACCTACGCGACGCCCGACGTCGTGGCACAGCGGGCGCAGGTGCTCGCGCTGCTCGCTCCGCAGCCCGGTGAGCGGGTGCTCGACATCGGGTCGGGGCCGGGCTACCTGGCGGCGTCACTCGCCGACGCCGTCGGCCCTACCGGCACGGTGTACGGGCTGGATCCGAGCCCGGCGATGAACGCGATCGCCCGGTCCCGCAGTGCCACCAGGCCCTGGATCCGCATCGAGGACGGCGACGCGGCGACGCTGCCCTACCCGGACTCGTCGTTCGACGCCGCCGTCGCCACGCAGGTGTACGAGTACGTGCCCGACATGCCGCGGGCGCTGGCCGAACTGCGGCGGGTGCTGCGGGCGGGCGGGCGGACACTGGTCCTGGACACCGACTGGGACTCGCTCGTGTGGCACACGACCGACCGGGAGCTGCACCGCCGGGTCATCGCGGCATGGGAGGAGCACGTCGTCCACCCGCACCTGCCGTGCCTGCTGGCCGGCCTGCTGCGCCGCGCCGGCTTCACCGTGCCCGAGCAGCGTGTGGTGGTGCTGTTCAACCCACAGCTGCACGCGCAGACGTTCAGCGCCAACATGATGGAGCTCATCGCGGAGTTCGTCGTCGGCCGCCGGGGCGTCACCGCCGAGGACGCCGTGGCCTGGCTCGGCGACCTGCGCGCCCGCGCCGACGAGGGCGACTACCTGTTCAGCCTCACCCGCTACGTCTTCCTCGCCACCGCCACCTGACCTCACGTGGCGACAGCCGCCGGTCGCCGGTCCCCGGCGGCCGGCACCTGGCGGCGGCCCCGCCGGTTCCGGGTCCGGTTCAGCCAGTACTCGGCGACCAGCAGGTTCACCACCCAGCTCAGCCACATGGACACCCCGACGGCCTGGGCCAGCGCAGCCGGGTCGACGGGGCCCCCACTCATCACCTCGGGGGCGAACACCGCGATGCAGAGCATGCTCCACGGCCGGTTCGCGACGATGGAGAACGTCAGGGCGACGCTGCGGACCATCCACTCGCGGTGCTGGTCGAACCGCCGGGCCCGGGCGGCGCGGTAGCCGGCCACCGCCGTGCCCAGCCAGAGCAGCGCCAGCATGGTGTTCGCGACCTGACCGGTGGCGCCCCCCGTCTGCGCGAAGGGGGCGACGGCCAGCACGGCCACCCCGCCGGGCAGGACACCCAGAGCGAGGTAGGCGCGGCCGCTCCAGCGGTGCACGGCGGGATGCGTCCGCCGCAGCCACGGCCAGACCTGCAACGACGCCGTCAGCAGGGCGATCGAGCCGAACCCGATGTGCGCCACCAGCGCGGGGTAGAACCACGGGACGTCCTCGGGCACGGCCAGCCGCGCCTGGGCGGGGTCGAGCCCGAGGTAGGGCGGGAGGGCGACGGCGAGGAAAGCGATCGTCAGCACGCCCAGCGGGAGGGCGAGCGTCCGGACGCGACGGGCGACGGGAGTGCTGGATGACACCGGGGACCTCCGGGATCGGGGCGGGTGTGATCACCCTCCGCCCGGACCGGCCCTCGGTCATGCCGGTGCGCCAGCATCTCCGAGGTAGGGCAGCCCATACCGCCCGCTAGTCACCCGTCCTTTTCCGCAGAGCGCGGAGCTGCGTCCGGACGTCCTCCAGATCCCACCGGGCGTGCCCCTTCGGGGTCTCCATCGTGGGTGTGAGGATGCCGTCCTGCCGGTACTGCTGGATCAGGCGTGCCGACACCCCGAGCTCCTCGGCCAGCTCACTGGTCAGGAGCAGCCTCGGCCGTCGTTCCTTCGGGGGCACCTGGGCAACGTAGGTCCGAGCCGGGCGACCGACCACGCGCTAAGCGGCTTCTTCGCCCTCTGCATACCATGCGCATCTTGCGGATTTTGCGCACTCGCGCCAAGCTCTCCGCGGTGGCGATGTGGATGGCGGAGCTGCCCGACGGCCGGCAGGTGATCGGCGGGGCGGCGAACGAGGCGGAGGCGCGCCGGATGATCGAGCGGGAGCAGGGCCGGGAGTCGGTGGCGTGGCACCTGGGACGGCAGCAGTGGCGCTGGACGCTGGTCGTCGAGGGTGGCAAGACGCACCACGGCTGGGCGGAGTCGCGCCCGGCGGCGCTGCTGGCCATCGCGCTGGCGAAGAGCCCTGGCGCGGTTCCGCACCGGATGATCAGCGGTCGGCTCCGGTGGTCGCTGCCGAAGGACGAGTGATCTCGCGGGTCAGCCCGCTCCCGCGGCGCGCAACGAGGCGCAGTCGCCGCCCGTGGGCAGCGCCCCCCGGGAGATCGCCCCCAGCACGAGCCCGGTGACGGCGGCATCGGTCGGCAGCTGGGAGTGGCTGACCCGCGCGCCGGGGCAGACCGACTGGACCGGCACGTTCGCCGCGCCCGCGAGCCGCGCGGAGTCAGGCGGGGTGACGGTCTCGTCGTCGGCGGTCCAGATCGACAGCCACGGCAGGGCCGCACCGACGTTCGCCCTGGCCAGCTCGGCGAGGTCGGCGCTTCCGGGGGCCAGCTGCCGGCACGCTTCCGGGCAGGCGTCCGGCGCGCCCGCCGCCGCGGCTGCCGCGAGCGTCGTGCCGGCCAGGGGCGCGCCGAGCGTGACCACCCGGCGGGCCTTCGCAGCGCCGTCGTCGCGGGCGACCCAGAGGCCGGTGACCACGCCACCTGCCGAGTAGCCGATCACGTCGACCGACGGTGCCCCCGCTGCGAGCTCCGTGTCGACCGCGCGGTCGAGCACGTCCACCTGCGCCGACAGGTCGCCCGTGCCGTCGCCGACGAGCGTGAGCACCTGTGCGGTGCGGCCGGTGGCCTCGATCCGCCCGGCGAGGGTGAGCAGGCTGTCGCGGGACCCGCCGTAGCCGGGCACGAGCAGCACCGGGCCGAGCCGGTCCTGGGCCGGCCGGGCCGCGGGGTCGACGGCCGAGCCGCGACCGCCGGCCAGCTGCACCCCCACGACCACCCCGAGCACCACGACGAGCACTCCCACCACCGCCACCCGTGCCGCCGAGGACGGCCTGCTCGATCCCACCGCGCTCGCGACGGGCCGTGCGGTGCTCACCCGCCGCGGCCGTCTCCTCGCCGACGGGGTGATCGGGAGCCTGCTCGCAGGAGCCCCGGCGTGACCCTGCACCGGGCGACTCGCCGGTCGTTGGGTCTCCTCGCAGACCGGGTGTGCTCGTCGCAGGTGCTGTGGGGTCTGCAAGGAGCACGGC
>NZ_JAAXKY010000064.1 GCF_012911925.1 Pseudonocardia xinjiangensis
GGTTCGCCGTAGGTGTCCGCGTACATGTGTTGGAGCGATCCGGGTAGCTCGCTCGCCACGATGCCTGTCGCGCGGTGGGCGCGCAGGGCAAGCCCGGGGCTGGTCGTCACGCCCAGGCCGGCGGCGACGAGCGCCTGCATCACGACCATGTCGTCGGAGGTGTAGCCGATCCGGGGCTCGAACCCTTCCTCGGCACACATCGACAGGAGGTGGCGGCGGCACCGGGCGCAGCCGGCGATCCAGGTGGCGTCGCGCAGCGTGGACAGCGTCTGCCCGGGGCGGGTGGACAGCACGTACAGCGGGTCGTCGAGCAGGTGGTGCAGGCGGACGTTCTCCGGTTCAGGTTCCGTGTCGTGGTAGCGGAAGATGATCGCGACGTCGATCTTCCCGGTGCGCAGCAGTTCCAGTGCCTCGGGTGGCTGCGTGTCGGTCAGGCCGATCTGCAGGCCGGGATGTCTGTCGGTCAGCACTGCCACCGCCCGCGGGATGAGCGAGCCGATCACGGACGAGAAGCTGGCCAAGCGGACCCGCCCGGCGCTCAGTCCGACGTGTGCGGCCAGTTCGGCGTCCGCGGCGTCGATTCGCCCGAGGATCTCGGACGCCCGGGAGGCCAGCAGCTGCCCGGCGGAGGTGAGCCGAATCCCGCGGCCCGCCCGTTGCAGCAGCTGCGCGCCGGTCTCGGCCTCGAGCCTGGCGAGGTGGTGGCTGACCGTGGGCTGCGTGTAGTGCAGCTCCTTCGCCGCCGCGGTGACCGATCCGAGCCGGGCGAGTGCGTCGATGACACGCAGTCTGGTGACGTCCAGCATGCATCGACCCTATCTATGGAACTGCATGAGGATTGCCATTGGACGTATGTGTCGATTCGTCGCACGCTTCCACCGCGTGATCCCGATCGGGACCGCACGAGGCAACCGGCATCCCCGTCCACCGGAGGAACAGCAGTCATGTCACTCGCCCGCGTCCATAACTTCGCCATCTCGCTCGACGGTTTCGGCACCGGTGAGGGTCAGAGCGCCGATGCGCATTTCGGTCACGCCGGGGACCGGCTGCACCAGTGGATGTTCGCCACCCGGTGGTGGCAGCCCGGCGGTAGCGGCGGCGTCGACGACGCCTTCGTCCGGCAGCACGATCCGGGGATCGGCGCCGAGATCATGGGTGCCGGGAAGTGGGGCCACCCCGGATGGCACGAGGACCCGGAGTGGAAGGGTGCGTGGGGCCCCAACCCGCCGTTCCACACACCGGTCTTCGTCCTCACCCATCACCCGCGCCCATCGATCGAGATGGAAGGCGGCACGACCTTCCATTTCATCGACGCCTCGCCCGCCGAGGCGCTCGAGACGGCCCGCGAGGCTGCGGGCGGCAAGGACGTGCGCATCGGCGGAGGTCCCACCGTGCTTCGCGACTTCCTTGCCGCCGGGCTCGTCGACCACCTGCACACGGCGGTGGTCCCGATCCTGCTCGGCCGCGGCGTGCGCCTGTGGGACGGGCTGGAAGGCCTCGAGAAGCACTACGAGGTCGAGGCCACCCCTTCGCCCAGTGGAGTCACGCATGTGACGTTCACTCGCGCGGGTGTCTGAACCCGTCTCCACCGAGAACCCCGGGGGGTCACTGACGCTCCCGACCGACCCGACGGTCAGCCGGCGAGGCCGACGACGAGCAGGTCGACGATCCGGCCGGCCAGGTCGTGCAGTTCGTCGCCGGTCTGGCCGTCGATCCGGCGGAACCACATGTCGACGGCGTTGAGGTTGCTCAGCAGGGTCCTGGTGGCGAGGGTCGGGTCCACCCTGCGCAACGAGCCGTCGTCGATCCCCTCGGTCACGACGCGGCGGAACATCTGCTCGTAGTCGTTGCGGAGCCGGTTCAGGTCCAGCAGGGCGTCGCGCTGACGGGGCTTGAGCGCGGTCATCGCCTCGCCGCGCACCGCCTGGTGGACGACGTGGTGGTAGGCGAGGTCCTCCATCAGGTTGAGCAGGTGGGCGATCGACATGGCGACGAGCCGGTCGCGACCGGCGCCGGGGCCCTCGGCGTGCGGCTCGACGCGTTCCCGGACACGGCGCATGCCCTCCCCGTACACGGCGAGGAAGATGTCGAACTTCGACCGGAAGTGGTAGTAGACAAGGCCCTTCGTGGCCCCCACCTCGTGCGCGATGTCGTCGATCGTGGTGGTGGCGAACCCGCTGCGCATGAACGCCTCCGCCGCGGCGTCGAGGATCCTGCTCCGTGCGCTGGCCTCGACCTCGGGGCTCGTGCCCACCGGCTCCTCCTCGCTCGCACCCGGGCATCCCCGCGTGCCTCGCTTGCAGCGGTTGACACTCCGTGACGACGACTTTACCGTGATACTCGGTAGTATTGCTGGTGGTTGGCCCAATTGTGCGACGGCTGCACCGGCAGCACCTGGCAGTGCGCCCCCGGATCCACATCGACGTCGAAGCCGGAGCCACCCGATGACGAGCGCGACAGACCTGCTGCACGAACTCGCGACGAAGAAGGCCATGGCGCGGCTGCTGCCGGTGCTCGCCATCGCGTACTTCATGTCCTACGTCGACCGGACGAACGTCGCCCTCGCGAAGACGGCTCTGGAGGCCGACATCGGGCTCAGCGCGGCCGCCTACGGGCTGGGCGCGGGCCTGTTCTTCGTGAGCTACGCCCTGCTCGAGGTGCCGAGCAACCTCGTCCTCTACCGGATCGGGGCGCGGCTGTGGATCACCCGCATCGCCGTGACGTGGGGCGCGGTCTCCGCCGCGATGATGTTCGTGCAGAACGAGCTGTCGTTCTACGTCCTGCGCGTGCTGCTCGGCGCCGCCGAGGCGGGCCTGTTCCCGGCCATGATGTACATGGTCACGCTGTGGTTCTCGCAGAAGCACCGCGGCATGGTGGTGGGCCTGATCTACACCGCGCCCTGCCTCGGGATCTTCCTCGGATCCCCGATGGGCGGGGCGCTGATGGAGCTCGAAGGGGTCGGTGGCCTGCACGGATGGCAGTGGATGTTCCTCGTCGAGGGGATCGTCACGATGCTCGTCGGTGTGCTGGTCTGGTTCCTCCTGCCCGGGCGGCCCGCGGACGCGAAATGGCTCACGAAGGACGAGGCCGCCGTACTCACGGAACGGGCGGTGGGACACGAGGAACAGCCCCGGACCCATCTGCGCGGGAACCTGCGCTACGCGTTCGGTCGGCCCGTCGTGGTCCTCCTGGCTGCGATCTACTTCATCAACCAGGCGATCAGCTCGGGCATCGGGTTCAACTTCCCGGCGCTGGTGCAGTCGCTCGGCATCCAGAGCCCCTTCCTCATCGGGGTCGTGGCCGGTGGCGGTGGCCTCACCGGACTCGCGGGAGTGCTGTTCTTCCCGTGGCTCCAACGACGTGTCGGCCGCGAGATCACCCTCATCGGCCTGTGCGCCGGCGCCGGCCTGCTGATCCTGGTGACCTTCATCCTCTCCACGAGCGTGGGATTGAGCATCACCCTGATCTACGTCGCCAACTTCTTCGCACTGGGCACCCTGCCGCTGTTCTGGGTGGTCGCCATGTCACGCATGTCGGGCCTGATGGCGGCGGCCGGCCTCGCCTTCATCAACATGATCGGAATCGTCGGCGGGTTCGTCGGCCCCTTCGTCTACGGCCTCATCGAGAGCGCCACCGACAGCCTGATGGCGCCGTACTACACGATTGCGGTCGCGTCCCTGGTCGGCCTCGCGCTGGTACCGCTGCTGGGGCTGATCATCCGCCGCGAGAAGGAACAGGAGAGGACCGGCCGGCAACCGGGGGAACCGTCCGTGCAGACACCCGCGTAGCCGGCGCCCGGCTGCGGTGCGGTCAGCTGGCCCTGACGGCTACACCTCGGAGCCGCGGGGCAGGCCGGCTCGCCGACCTCACCCACACCGTCGAGGTCCTCGGCACCTGCTCGTCCTGCTGGATGCACCGCGCCGATCCGGCCCGGTGAAGCACTGCTCACGGTCAGGCCCTTGCGGCGCACGCGCGATTCCCCGACCGCGCCGCATCGCGCGCCACCGGCCGGGCTGGATTGCGTTTTCAGCGTGTTCACAGCTCGACCGGCCCACACTTGCGAGCAGCTCTTGTCCGAACTTCTGTCGTACGACGGCGGGAGCTGGAAGCTGTCCGCCGGCGTGGTCGGGCCCATATGACGCAGCGCGGATTCGATTGACGGGATGATCAGCATGGACATTCGTTTAACCGTGTTCAATCTCATCTTCCGGGACGCCATGCTGAGAGAGCTTCTCATGAATTACGCAGACCGTGTCGACGGTGCCACTCAAGGGAAGACGGCTGCTCCGACCTGCTTCGTTGCCCTGAAGTGGACCAGAAATGACACATGGACCGGTCCTGCGGAATCACAGCTGCTGACTGTGCACGTGCACATGCCTCGCGATCGGCCGACGAGTGAGCAAGTGTATCTGGACGTCGTCGTCCAACGGCTCAGGGCAGCATTGTCGATGGAAGGGGAAAGCAAACAGCTCGCGGTCCGACACAGGGGGACGTCCCGTGAAGCAACGGACAATGGCGGTGACACCGTGTTCAAGGTGAGCACGTTCGAGATCTCGCCTGCGGCTGCGCGGCGGAGAGAACACCTTCTCCTCGCGCTGTCGCCGTGGACCTGCTTCTCCGACCGCCGTCGGATCGGGTCGGGATGTGACTTCCTCAGCCTGAACTGATCACTTCGCTGCCGATCCGGACGATCACCCCGACCCGTGCGGCGACGTCCGACCTACATGATGGAGGCGCGGAACTGGTAGCGGTCGCCCCGGTATGCCTGGTCGGTGAGTTCCAGCGGGTGGCCGTGCTGGCTGTAGGTGAGCTGGCGCGCCATCAGGACGGGGACGGAGGTCCCGTCGAGCTCCAGGACGCGACGTTCCTGCCGGTTGGGGGGTCGCGCCTCCACCGCGTACTCGGCGCGGCGGGGGATCTGTGGCGGGTCGGCGACCAGGAGGGTCGCGTACAGCGACTTCTGCGTGAAGTCGGTGTCGGGCAGTGCCGGGCAGAGGGCGAGCGGCAGCCGGTTGTGCTCGAGCACGACGACCATGTCGTTGAGGAAGCGCAGCCGCCGCATCTCGAACAGGTCCTCGCCGGGCGCGATCCGCAGCCGCTGTGCTTCCTGCACCGTGCAGGGACGGACGCGCGACATCAGCACCTTGGCGCTGGTCGGGATGCGGTGTTTGCGGGCGTAGTCGGCGAACCCTTCGACGTGTGCGGTGGCGGTCGCCGTCGTCATCTCACCGGCGACGAACCAGCCACGGGAGGCCGCGGCCTGTACCGCGCCGCGCTCGGCGAGCAGCGCCAGCGCGGACCGCAACGTCACCCGGGAGACGTGGTAGCGGTCGGTGAGGACCCGCTCCGACGGAAGGCGGTCGCCGCTGCGGGCCCCGCCGGCCCGCAGGTCGTCCCACAGCTGCCCGGCGACCCGTTCGTAGAGCGGGACCGAGTTCGGGTCGAGGGCACCGCGGGGGAGCTCCAACGGGCGGAGACCGCGGGACATGCTAAGCATACCAGTATGATACCAGTATAGGTTTCATTGCAGACCGATATGCGCATACATAGCGTCTCCCGGCATGTTCGAACCGCCCACTCCAGGCTCTTCTCAGCCCGCGCAGGTGCTCCGTGACCGGCTGATCCGGAACCGGGCCGGCGAGCCGGTCGGGGTGACGTCCGTCTGCTCGGCACACCCGCTGGTGATCGAGGCGGCCGCTATGCAGGCCGTGGACGACGGCGGTCTGCTGCTGGTTGAGGCCACGTCCAACCAGGTGGACCAGTACGGCGGCTACACCGGCATGCGACCCGCCGACTTCGCCGCGCTGGTGCACCGGACCGCCGAGCGGGTGGCCCTGCCGCTGGACCGGGTCGTGCTCGGCGGCGACCATCTGGGCCCGAACCGGTGGCGTGACCTGGGACCGGACGAGGCGATGGAACGCGCGGAGGCCCTCGTCGCCGCCTACGTCCGTGCGGGATACGTCAAGATCCACCTGGACTGCAGCATGGCGTGCGCAGGCGACCCGGTCCCACTGCCCGGCGTACTCGTGGCGGAGCGGGCCGCCCGGCTGGCTCGCGTCGCCGAGAAGGCCGCCGGCGAGCGAGAGAACCCGGTAGACCTCGTCTACGTGATCGGCACCGAGGTACCCGTCCCCGGCGGCGCGCAGGAGACCATCGACGCGCTCGCCCCCACCACCCCCGAGTCCGCACGCGCGACCGTGGCCGAGCACCAGGCGGCGTTCACCGAGGCCGGCGCCGCGACGGCGTGGGAGCAGGTGATCGCGCTCGTGGTCCAGCCGGGCGTCGAGTTCGACCACGTCCGGGTCGTCGACTACGAGCGCGCCGCGGCTCGGCAGCTCAGCAGTGCCATCGCCGAGTTCCCGGGTCTCGTGTTCGAGGCGCACTCCACCGACTACCAGACCCGGACCGCGCTGGCCGACCTGGTGCGCGACAGCTGGGCGGTGCTCAAGGTGGGGCCGGGACTGACGTTCGCGCTGCGGGAGGCGCTGTTCGGGCTGGCGGCGATCGAGGACGAGCTGGTCGCCGAGGCCGACCGGTCGGACCTCGGGACCGCCCTCGAGGCCGCGATGCTGACCGACCCGACGTGGTGGACCGGCTACTACGAGGGCGATCCCGACCAGCAGCGGCTGGCTCGCCGCTACAGCTACAGCGACCGGTCCCGCTACTACTGGCCCGACCCGGCGGTGGCCCTGGCGGTGGAGCGGCTGTTCCGCAACCTCGACATGACCGGCATCCCGATGCCCATGCTCAGCCAGTACCTGCCCGAGCAGTACCGGCGCGTGCGTCTCGGCGAGCTCCCCGCCCAGGCCCGTGCGCTCGTCATCGACCACGTCCGCGACGTGCTGCGCGACTACGCGTACGCCTGCGGTCAGGAGGAAGCCTCCGCATGACCGGCACGGACCCCGCCGCCGACGCCGCAGATCTGTGGACCGCACGGGAGATCGCACAGCAGCCGGCCGCCTGGCGCGAGCTGGCCGGTTCCCTCGGCGGCCGTCGGCAGGAGATCGAGGACTTCCTCGGGCCGCTGCTGGCCCGCGACGACCTCCGGATCGTGCTCACCGGTGCCGGCACGTCTGCGTTCGCGGGCCAGATCCTCGCGCCCGGGCTGGCCCGGACCCTCCACCGCCGGGTGGACGCGGTCGCCACGACCGACATCGTGAGCAACCCGCACGACCATTTCGCCGCGGACGTACCCACGCTGCTCGTCTCGTTCGCCCGCTCCGGGGACAGCCCCGAGTCCCTCGCCGCGGTCGGGCTCGCCGACACGGTGCTGAGCGACTGCCGGCATCTGGTCCTGACCTGCAACCCGGAGGGCGGGCTGTACCGGACCCTGAGCGGGCCCGAGCGGCAGCGGGCGGGTCGGAGCCTGGTGTTGCTGATGCCGCCGGGCACCAACGACCAGGGGTTCGCGATGACGTCGAGCGTCACCAGCATGATGCTCGCCGCCCTGATGGTCCTCGGGGGCTGCCGCGACATCGACCAGCTGGCGGACGCGGCCGCAGCCGCTCTGCCCGACCTGGAGAAGCGGGCCCGCGCGCTGGCCGAGGAGCGGTCGGACCGGTTCGTCTACCTCGGCAGCGGCCCGCTCACCGGACTGGCCCGCGAGTCCGCGCTGAAGCTGCTCGAGCTGACCGCCGGCCGCGTCGTGAGCTACTTCGACTCGTCACTGGGGTTCCGGCACGGGCCCAAGTCGGTGCTCACCGACACGACGGTCGTGGTCGTGTACCTGTCCAACGACCCGTACACGCGCCGCTACGACCTCGACATCGTCCGGGAGCTCCGCGCGACGCTGCCCGAAGAGCGCGTGATCTCCATCGGCTGCCGTGACGACGCCGGGGAGGAGACCTGGTCGTTCCCTGCGCTGGGCCACCTCGCAGACGCCACCGTCGCGCCGGTGCTCCTGCTGGCCGCGCAACACGTCGCGCTGGCGCAGTCGCGGGCGCTGGGGCTCGACCCCGACAACCCCTTCCCGGCCCGCGAGGTCAACCGGGTCGTGAACGGAGTCACCATCCATGCGCTCGACCAGTGACTCGACGCGACCGTCCACCGGCCCCGATGTGTTCCTCGGTGTCGACGGCGGCGGCACCAAGACCGTCTTCGCGCTGCTGGACGGCGACGGCAGGCTCCTCGCCACCGCACTGGCGCCCAGCTGCTACTACTTCGGGCAGAGCATCGACCTCGTCGAGGAGGTCATCCGCAGCGGCGTTGCATCCGTCTGCGACGAAGCCGTCCTCACGACCGACCGGATCACCTACGCGTTCCTCGCGCTCCCCGGCTACGGCGAGGTCAGCAGCGACATCGAGACCTTGGACGCGATCCCGGCCCGGGTCCTCGGCCATCGGCGGTACGGCTGCGACAACGACATGGTCGCCGGCTGGGCGGGGTCGTTGGGGGCGGTGGACGGCGTCAACGTCATCGCCGGCACCGGGTCCATGACCTACGGCGAACACGGCGGGCGCAAGCTGCGCGTCGGCGGGTGGGGCGAGCTGTTCGACGACGAGGGGTCGGCCTACTGGATCGCGATCCGCGGACTGAGCGCGTTCGCGAAGATGTCCGACGGGCGGCTGGCCGGCGGCCCGTTGCGGGAGCGGCTGGCCTCCCACCTGCGGCTCGCCGCCGACCTGGACCTGGTCGATGTGGTCGTCAACCGCTGGCGGGGCGACCGCGCGAAGGTCGCGTCCCTCGCGCGCGTGGTCACCGCGGCCGCCGCCGACGGCGACGAGGTCTGCGTGGAGATCCTCCACGAGGCCGGCCGGGTGCTTGCGGATCTGGTCACGGCCACCATCGCCCGGCTCGATTACGCACCCGGCGACGTGGTGCCGGTGTCGTGGTCGGGTGGCGTCTTCGCGTCCGGCGAGGTCCGCGCCGCTTTCCACGAGCACCTCGCCGACTCTCCGGTCGACCTGCGCGAGCCGCTCCTGCCCCCGGTGCTCGGAGCCGCGCTGTACGCGGCACGGCTGGCCGGCCGGCCGTTGAGCGCCACGGTCGTCGACGGGCTGCACGCGTACGCAAGCACCTTGCCCCAAGGAGGAGGCAGTGATGAGTGACCGCGCATCCACGTCGACCAGCGGAGCCACCCGCGTCGGCGGTACCCGGTGGATCCCGTACGCCGGGCTGTTGGTGCTGTTCTGGGGCGTGTGGGGAGCGTTCTCCGGCACCCCGACGGCGCTGTACGGCTATCCCAACGAGATGGTGTACATCCTCTGGGCGTTCACCATGCTCATCCCGGCGTACTTCGCCATGCGCGGCCGTACGTTCGACCGGCGACCCGTTGCCGCCGGCTACGGCCTCGTCGTCGGTCTCACGGGCGCAGGTGGCCAACTGGTGCTCTTCAAGGCCCTCACCATCGGGCCGGCCTACCTGATCTTCCCGCTCATCTCGATCTCCCCGGCCATCACCGTGCTGATGGCGGTGGTCATCCTGCGCGAACGGATCCGCGGACTGGCGACCATCGGCGTCGTCGCGGCACTGGGGTCCATCGTCCTGTTCAGCGTCACCAGCGGGTCCGGCGACGCCGCCGGTGGCCCGTGGCTGATCCTGGCCCTGATCGTCATGGTCGCCTGGGGTGTCCAGGCCTACTACATGAAGAAGGCCGCCAACGCCGGTGTGAACGACGCGACGACGTTCGCCTGGATGACGGTCAGCGGCCTGCTCCTCGTCCCGGTCGCCTGGATCATGATGGGCGCGTTCCCCAGCGACGCTCCGTGGCAGGCGCCCGCCCTGACGCTGGGCACCCAGCTGCTCAACGCCGTCGGCGCGCTGTTCCTCGTCATGGCGCTGTCCCGGGGCAAGGCGACCATCGTGGCGCCGGTGACGAACGCGCTCGCGCCCGTGCTCACGAGCGTGCTCTCGCTCATCGTCTACCGGACCACGCCATCGGTCTACGGGCTCATCGGCATCGTCCTCGCCATCGGCGGGTCCACCCTCATGGTCTATGCCGACGAGTCGACCGGTGACAGCTCGCCGGCTACATCTCCGGCCGTCCCGACGTAGGCACCCTCCGGACGGGCCGCCGGGACGGGCGACGGGCCCGGAGGCCCCTCACTAGGCTGGCCGGCGTGCCGATGACCGCCAAGTACGCCACCACCTGCAAGGTCTGCTCGTCCCGCATCAGTCCCGGCGAGGAGATCGGCCGGTCCGGTACGGCCTGGGCACACGCTGCCTGTGCCACGCCGGAGGCGGGCGGCGCGGCGGCCGCCGCGGCACCGAGGGCGACGGCGGCCCGTCCGAAGCGCACCACCCAGCGGCCGGACATGCCCGCCGCCGAGGGGGCGCTGGAGGTGTGGACCGACGGGGCGTGCTCGGGCAACCCGGGGCCGGGCGGCTGGGCGTGGGCCACCCGGGACGGGCGGCAGGGCAGCGGCGGGGAGAACCCCACCACCAACCAGCGCATGGAGATCCGGGCCGCGCTGGAGGCGGTGCGCGCGCTGCCCGGGCCACTGGTCGTCGTCAGCGACTCCACCTACGTCGTGAACTGCTTCCGCGACGCCTGGTGGCGGGGGTGGCTCGACCGGGGCTGGGTCACCAGCGCCCGCAAGCCGGTCGTCAGCCGGGACCTGTGGGAGCCGTTGGTCACGCTCGTCAACGAGCGCGGCGACGTGTCGTTCCGCTGGGTGAAGGGCCATTCGGGCGACGAGATGAACGACCTGGTGGATGCGCTGGCCGTGGAACAGACCCGCGCCCTCGCCTGAGCGGCACGCGCCGCTCCCCGGGCTACCTCGTCCTCCCCGGAGCCTGTGAGGAGACGGCGCACGGTCGACCGGCGTGGATGCGTAATCTCTGCCGCACGGCCGGGCGAGAAGGTGGAGAGTGAACGGAGTCGCACGTCGGCGGAGTGGGGTGACCATGACCGACGTCGCCCGCCGCGCCGGGGTGTCCACGATGACCGTCTCGAACGTGATCAACGGGCGCGTGCAGCGGGTGAGCGAGTCGACGCGGCTTCGGGTGCTGGCGGTGATCTCAGAACTCGGATACCAGGTCAACCTGACGGCCCGGAACCTGCGGATGGGGCGGACCGGGGCTGTCGGGTTGGCCGTGCCGGGGTTCGCGCCGGGGTACTACGCCCAGCTCGCCGAGCGGCTGGCCGATCGGTTCGCGGCGCACGGGATGCGGCTGGCGGTGGAGCGGACGGGCGGGAACCGGGTGGCCGAGCTGGACGCCCTCACGGCGCCGCGGTTGAGCGGCTACGACGGGTTCGTGCTCAGCGTCGTCGCGGGAGAGGTGGCCGACCTCGATCGGCTCAGCCTGGACACGCCGGTCGTGCTGATCGGTGAGAAGGCGGTGCCGGCGCGGTTCGACCACGTCCTCATGGACAACGTCGGAGGCGCACGGATGGCGACCGAGCTTCTCATCCGCACCGGCTCGCAGCGGATCGTGTTGCTCGCCGGCGCCGGTGAGCAGGACGAGACCATGCCGGGCCTGCGGACCCGCGGATACCGGAACGCCCACGCGGCCACCGGCACGACGGTCCGCGACGAGCTGATCGTCTCCTGCGGGTTCAGCGTTCACCACGGCTACGCAGCGGTGCGGGACCTGGTCGGTCGGGGTGTCCCGTTCGATGCGGTCTTCGCTCTGACCGACTCGGCGGCGATCGGTGCGTTGCGCGCGCTGGCCGACACCGGCCGCCGGGTCCCGGAGGACGTCCAG
Source organism: Pseudonocardia xinjiangensis (assembly GCF_012911925.1). GTDB lineage: Bacteria > Actinomycetota > Actinomycetes > Mycobacteriales > Pseudonocardiaceae > Pseudonocardia > Pseudonocardia xinjiangensis. Next base: position 11,647 of record NZ_JAAXKY010000064.1, read on the forward strand.
GTGATCGGCTTCGACAACCTCGACGACAGCAGGTTCACCGTTCCCGGGCTCACCACGGTCGAGCCCGGCAACGACGAGATGGCGGACGCGATCTGTGCGCTGCTGATGGAGCGGATCGACGCGCCGTCGACGGGCGGGGCGGCCCGGGTGGTCATGCCGGAACCCCGGATCGTCGAGCGCGAGTCCACCCGCAGTACCTGACGCCGGTCACCGGCCCGGCGGTCAGGCCAGGTCCAGCTCGACCGTGGTGAACGAGTGTGGGGCCAGCACCGCCACCAGCTCCGCGGCCCCCAGCGCTCCGGGGCGCAGCGTGACCGCGAGGTCGGCCGGTGCCACGGCGTCCGGTGCCGCCGACGTGTTGTGGCGCTGGGGCTCGTCGGCCGTGAGGATCCGCGCCCGGGCGGCCGTCACCGCCCGGCCGCGCAGGTCGAGGCGCACGGTCGTGTCGGTGTCGAGCGCGAGGTTGCTCAGCGAGACCAGTACCTTGCCGTCCTTCGTGCTGGCGGAGATCGACAACGGGTCGAGCCCGTCGTCGCCGACCGTTACCGCTGCCGGCTTCTCGACCAGGTGCACCGGTACCGATGCCGCGTCCTGGTGGCCCTTGTTCATCGCGAACACGTGGTAGGTCGGGGTGAGCACGAGGCCGCCGTCGTCGTCGGTGAGGATCATCGCCTGCAGCACGTTGACGGTCTGGGCGATGTTCGCCATCCGCAGCCGGGCGGCGTGCTTGTGGAAGATGTCGAAGTGCAGGCTCGCGACCAGCGCGTCGCGCAGGGTGTTCTGCTGGTACAGGAAGCGCGGGTTGGTGCCGGGCTCGGCCTCCCACCAGGTGCCCCACTCGTCGCACACCAGCCCGACCCGGCGCTGCGGGTCGTAGGCGTCCATCACCGCGCTGTGGCCGGCGATCACGCGGTCGATGTCGGCCGCCTTGACCATCGTCCGGTAGTACTGCTCATCGGTGAACTCGGTGGCCGAGCCCTTGGAGATCCCGTCGCCGGCGAACGAGTAGTAGTGGAACGAGACGGCTTGGAAGATGCCGCGGGGCCGGCTCGTGCAGCCGAGGCAGCTCACGGCCTTCATCAGGGCCTCGGTCCAGGCGAGGTCGTCGTCCGCGGCGCCGGCGGCGATCCGGTACAGCTCATTGCCGTCGTGGTTGTGCAGGAAGGTCGCGTAGCGGCTGGCGAGGTCGGCGTAGGTGTCGGCGCGCATGTGCCCGCCGCAGCCCCAGGCCTCGTTCCCGATCCCCCAGAACGGGACCTTCCACGGCTGGTCCCGGCCGTTGGCCTTGCGCAGCCGGGCCATCGGCGAGTCGCCGTCGCGGGTGAGGTACTCGACCCACTCGCTCATCTCCTGGACGGTCCCGGAGCCGACGTTGCCGTTGACGTAGGGCTCGGCGCCCAGGAGCTCGCACAGCGCCATGAACTCGTGGGTGCCGAAGTGGTTGTTCTCCTCGACGTCGCCCCACAGCGAGTTGACCATGACCGGACGGTCCTGCTTCGGGCCGACGCCGTCGCGCCAGTGGTAGGCGTCGGCGAAGCAGCCACCCGGCCAGCGCAGGTTGGGGATGTCCAGTGCGCGCAGGGCCTCGACGACGTCGAGCCGCAGGCCGCCCTCGTTGGGGATCGGTGAGTCCTCGCCCACCCAGAACCCGCCGTAGATGCAGCGGCCGAGGTGCTCGGCGAAGTGGCCGTACAGGTGCTTGCTGATGGTCGGACCGGTGACGTCGAGGTCGATCACTGCCCGGGCGGTCGACGGGGGCATCGGCATCCTTACTCGGTCGACGAGGCGCATCGAGTGTCGGTAACTGACAGGTCTCAGAACCGAAACTTTCGAGCGCGACGTCACTCTTCTGGGTAGGTTTGACGTTATACTGTGTCGCCCATTACATTCGCCGCGCGTCTCGACGGCCACATCGCCCTATCCAGTGTCGAAACTTTCGAACGGAGACACACCGCCGTGAAACTCCGCTCCAGCCTGCTCGTGCTGCTCGCAGCAGCCGCACTCGCAGCGACCACAGCCTGCTCCCCGGGCTCCGCATCCGGGGGCGGTGGGGATCCGAAGTCGTTCGAGTTCTGGTCGTTCAGCGGGATCGACCAGCAGCACGACGTCGACATCTACCAACGCAACCACCCCGACATCCAGGTCAAGCTGACCGAGGTCGGCAGCACGACGGAGACCGCGCAGGCGCTGGCCACGGCCCTCGCCGGCGGGAAGGTTCCCGACCTGGTGCTCATCCAGGGCGACGACATGCCCAAGTTCGTGCAGCAGCCGCAGAACTTCCTCGACCTGCGTGAGCGCGGCGCCGACCAGATGAAGGGTGACTATCTGGACTGGGTGATGGAGCAGGCGACGGCGCAAGACGGACAGATCATCGGGATCCCCACCGATGTCGGCGGCATGGCCGTCGTCTACCGCACGGACCTGTTCGCCGCGGCCGGCCTGCCCACCGACCGGGAGTCGGTCTCCAAGCTGTGGCCGACGTGGGACGCCTTCATCGAGACCGGCAAGAAGTACGTGGCCGCGACCGGCAAGCCGTTCGTCGACAACGCGCCGACCAGCGTGTTCTACCAGGCCGTCAACCAGGTCTCGCAGAAGTACTACGACGACGCGGGCAACCTGATCTACGACAAGAACCCCGAGGTCAAGGCGGCGTTCGACACCACGCTCAAGGCACTCGAGGCCGGCATCTCGGCCAAGATCTCCTTCGGCGCCGACGCCTGGAATGCCGCGCTGCCCCGTGGCGACTTCGCGGTCGTGTCCGCGCCGGCGTGGATGCTGGACCAGATCCGCCGGGCGGCGCCCGACACGAGCGGCAAGTGGGACGTCGCGACGATCCCCGGCGGCGCTGGCAACTGGGGCGGCAGCTACCTGGCGGTCCCGGCCCGCGCGCAGAACCCCGAGGCGGCCTGGAACTACATCAAGGAGATGCAGTCGCCGCAGCGCCAGCTCGAGCACTTCCTCGACGTCGGGTCCCTGCCGACCACGCCCGCCGTCTACAACGACCCGAAGCTCACCGGCCAGGCCGACCCGTTCTTCTCCGGCGCGCCGACCGGGCAGATCTACACCCAGGCCGTGCTGGGGCTGAAGCCGTTCCACATGGGGCCCGACACCGCCACCATCGGCTCGGAGTTCCTCAACGCCCTCACCAACGTCGAGCAGGGGTCGGGCAACCCCGCCACGGCCTGGGACGACGCCGTGAACAACATCCGCACGGCGATCGGGAAGTAACCACGATGCGCCGCCACCGTGGGTGGGTCCCGTGACCGCGACCCTGTCGGCCAAGCAGGTTCCGTCCCCCGGCGCGCCCAAGCGCGCCGGGGGGTGGGCCCTCCCGTTCCGCGAGCGGATCGCGCCGTACGCCTACATCGCGCCGTTCTTCCTGATCTTCGGGGTGTTCGGGCTCGTCCCGTTCCTGGCCACGTTCTACATCGCGTTGTTCGAGTGGAACCCGATCGGCGACCAGACCTTCACCGGCGTCGACAACTTCACCCGGATGCTCGCCGACCCGCGGTTCTGGAACGCGACGAGCAACACGATCCGGATCTGGCTGCTGTCGACCATCCCGCAGCTGGCGATCGCGCTGGTGCTGGCGCACGTGCTCAACCACGCCCGGCTGCGGGCCGCGGTGTTCTTCCGGATGGCGATCCTGGTCCCCTTCATCACCTCGGTGGCGGCCACCGCGATCGTCTTCGCGCAGATGTTCGACCGCGACTACGGCCTGCTGAACTGGCTGCTCGGACTGGTCGGGATCTCCTCGATCGACTTCGTGCAGTCCGTGTGGGGCAGCCACCTCATGATCGCCGTGATGGTCGCGTGGCGCTGGTGCGGCTACAACACCCTGCTGTACCTGGCGGCGCTGCAGGCAGTGCCACGCGACGTCTACGAGGCGGCGGCGATCGACGGCGCCGGCGGGTGGCGGCAGTTCCGCCACATCACCGTCCCGGCGCTGCGGCCGATCATCATCTTCACGATCGTCACCTCGACGATCGGCGGGCTGCAGATCTTCACCGAGCCCCTGCTGGTCGCCCGCACGACCAACCTCACCTGCGGCGCGGTGCGGCAGTGCCAGACGCTCACGCTGTTCCTCTACGAGCAGGGCTTCGGCCGGTACGAGTTCGGCTACGGGTCGGCGATCGGCGTCGCGCTGTTCGTGATGATCATCCTGATCGCCGCGGTCAACTACCTGCTCTCCAGCCGGATCCGAGGAGAGGGTCGATGAGCGAGCGGCAGCGAGCGAGTCATGGGCACAGTGCGTCCGCGAAGCGGTCGCCCGAGCGTCAGCGAGGGCGGCGATGAGCGACACGACAGCCGCGACCACGATCGGCGCCACGCTGACCGGCGCGCCGCCCGCGGCCAGGAGCAGCCGGTCGGGCGGCCGCATGGGCCGCGTGCGATGGTGGACGTACCTGCTGCTGGGCGTCGCCGCGTTCGGTTCGGTGTTCCCGCTGTACTGGATGTTCATCGTCGCGTCGACCGACTCGGCCACCGCCACGCAGATGCCGCCGGAGATCCTGCCCGGCGAGAACTTCTTCCGGCTGGCCGGCCTCGTCTTCGACACGGTCCCGTTCCTGCAGTCGATCATCAACAGCCTGGTCATCGCCACCACGATCGGCGTCGGGCAGGCGGTGCTCTGCGCGCTGGGCGGCTTCGCGTTCGCGAAGCTGCGCTTCCGCGGCAGGGACGCGCTGTTCCTCGTGGTCGTGCTCACGATGACGGTGCCGACGCAGCTCGCCGTCATCCCGAAGTACATGATCGTCTCCTGGTTGGGGTGGGTCGACACGCTGCAGGCGGTGGCCGTGCCGGGGTTGGCCAGCGCGTTCGGCATCTTCTGGATGCGCCAGCACATCGTGACGACCCTCAACGACGAGCTGATCCAGGCCGCGCGCATCGACGGGGCGAGCACCTGGCAGATCTTCTGGCGCATCGCCTTCCCGATCGTCCGGCCTGCGGCGTTCGTGCTCGGCCTGTTCGGCTTCGTGGAGGCCTGGAACGACTTCCTCTGGCCGTTCATCGTGCTGAAGTCGCCGGAGCGGTTCACCGCCCAGATCGCCATCAAGGCGCTGCAGAACAGCTTCGACATCGACCTCGGCCTGGCCATGGCCGGCTCGTTCCTGGCCACGCTCCCGCTGCTGGTGCTGTTCGTGTTCGTCGGGCGCAAGATGGTCAACGGCATCCTGGACGGGGCCTTCAAGGGGTGAGCACGCGCCGCGAAGGGCCGCGCCACGGCATCCACGACACGGCCCCCGCGGTGCGGTGGGAGGACGGGTTCCTCTCCGGGAACGGGGAGTGCGGCCTGATTGCACTCGGCGACCCCGCCGCCGAGCGGCTGATCGTCAACCACCACCGATTCGTGCTGCCGAACGGATCGCGCGGGATGGCGCCGCCTGCGGTCGCCGACCGGCTCGACGAGGTGCGCGACCTCGTGCTCGCCGGCGACGCGAAGGCTGCGCAGCGAGCCTTCTCCGACGGCAGGCGGCTGGCCTGGACCCAACCGTTCCACCCCGGCTTCGTGGTCGAGCTGGACCGGTCGAACCCGGCTCCGGTGCGCGACTACCGGAGGGAGACCGACTTCCGAACGGGCGAGGTGAGCGCAGCCTGGACCGACATCGCCGGCGCGTGGCGGAGCCGGGCCTTCGTCTCCCGCGCGGACCGGGTGCTGGTGTACGAGCTCGCCGGGCCCGCGCTCGATCTGGCGGTGCGGCTCTCGGGGGATCTACCGGGGCGGCCCGCCGGTGTCGGGTACTCCTGCGTGGTCGAGGTCGGAGACGCACGAGAGGTCCTGATCACGCTCCGGGGCACCTACCCGGCCGGTCCCGGGGCGTACGGGTTCACCGGTGTCACCCGGCTCGTCACGGTCGATGGGCCGGTCGGCCAGGAGGGCGACCGCGCTGTCGTGCGCGGAGCGTCCCGGCTCCTGCTGGTGACGGTGCTAGACCGGGCGGACGGGCCACCGGACGAGCGGCTCCTGCGGGAACGGTTGCACGTGCTCCCGGCCGAGTACGAGCAGCTGCTGAGCCGGCACACCGCTCTGCACACCGCGATGTACGACCGCGTGGAGCTGGACCTCGGCGTCTCGCCGACGGAGCGAGCGCAGCCGGTGGGGGAGCTGCTCGCGGCGCAGGTCCGGGATCCGGGTGTGAGCCCGGCACTGCTCGAGGTCATGTTCCATGCCGGGCGCTACACGCTGATCAGCTCCAGCGGCGTGCTGCCGCCGCGGCTGACCGGCCTGTGGCTGGGGGAGTGGGGCGCGGCCTGGTCGGGGGACTTCACGACCGACGCCAACCTGAACCTGCAGCTGGCCGCGGCCAGCACGACGGCGCTGCCCGAGGTGGTGGCGAGCCTGCGCGCGCTGATCGCCGACCAGATCGCCGACTGGCGGGAGAACGCGCGCGCGGTGTTCGGAGCGCGCGGCGTGCTCGCCCCGAGCCGCACCGACGGCGAGCACGGGCGGCTGTTCCACCTCGACGCGCAGTGGCCGTGGGCGATGTGGGTCGCAGGCGCCGACTGGCTGCTGTTCCCCTTGCTGGAGCACTGGCAGGTCACCGGCGACGACGAGTTCCTGGCCGGGCCGCTGGCGCCGTGGCTGGTCGAAGCGGCCCTGTTCTTCGAGGACTTCCTGGCCCGCGAGGACGAGCACGGCTCGCTGGTGCTCGTCCCGTCGTACTCGCCGGAGGTGGGCCCGGCCGGCCGCGCCGGGGCGGCCGCGGTGAACGCCACGATGGACATCGCGGCTGCCCGGCACGCGCTGTCCGCTGCCGTCGAGGCGTGCGCCCGGCTCGGCATCGAGGAGGCGGCCGCAGCACGCTGGCAGACCCTCCTGAAGCGGCTGCCGGAGTACGTGGTGGACGAGCACGGCGCGCTCGCCGAGTGGGCCTGGCCGGGGCTGACGACCCCGGACGACCACCGGCACGTCAGCCACCTGTACCCGGTCTGGCCGCTGCACGAGATCACCGCGGACGCCACGCCCGAGCTGGCGGCGGCAGCGCACCGCGCGCTCGTGCGCCGCGGCGACGAGAACCTCTCGGCACACGGGAGCCTGCACCGGGCCCTGTGCGCGGCCCGGCTGAAGGCCCCCGACCTCGTCGAGGCGAACCTGGCCAAGATCCTCGGCAACGACATGGTGTTCCGGTCCTTGATGACCTCGCACAACCCCGGGTTGCAGACCTACAACGCCGACGCCGCGCACGCGATCCCGGCAGTGCTCGTCGAGGCGCTGGTCGACTCCCGCCCGGGGGTGGTGGAGCTGTTCCCCGCGCTGCCTCCGCGATGGGCGCGGGGGCGGATCAGGGGGGTCCGCTGCCGGAACCGCGTCACCGTCGACGAGCTGGCGTGGGACCTGGACCGATCGACGGGATGCGTCGTTCTGAGCTCCGACGTGGACGTGACGGTGTCGCTGCGGTGCTCGCGGGCTCGCGGGCCGATCAGCCGTGGCGAGCCGGTACCGGTGGCGGCGGGGGAGCCGGTTCGCCTGGAGCTCGACCTCGACGGCTGAGGCTGCGGCCGCCAGTTCTGCTACAGACCCCGAGCGGCGGTGTCGACCGCCTCGAGGAGCAGATCCGTGACGACGGACGGGGCGGTCACGAGGGGCATGTGATCGCCGCCGTGCTTGCGCACCGTCGCACCCATCCGCTCGGCCATGAAGCGCTGTGTCTCGGCCGGGATCATGCGGTCGTCCTCGGCGAGCAGGTACCAGCTCGGGCGGTCCTTCCAGAGCGGGCGTCCGACCGCGGCGGTGATGCACTCGGGCGAGATCGGCCGCTGGACGGCCTCCAGCAGGGCCCGGTCCTCTGCGGACGCGTTCTGGGCGAAGGCCGCGGGAAAGGCCTCAGCGGGCAGCCAGAGCAGGCCGTGTGCGTCGGGTTCCAGAGTGGGCGCGTCCGGGTGGGGGGTCGTCCGGTAGAACACGTCGGCAACGGTCTCCCCTTCGTCCGGCGCGAGCGCCGCGATGTAGACCAACGCCGTCACGTTGGCCGCACGGGTGGATCCGATCACTCCGCCGGCGTAGGCGTGCGCGGCCAGCACGACGGGTCCGCCGACGCGCTCCAAGGTGCGATCCAGCGCCGCAACGTCGTCCTGGAGTGTGGTCAGCGGCAGTGACGCGGCAGCGGCTCGCACCCCGGCGGCCCACAGACCCGTGATCACCCTGCTCCAGCTCGAGCCGTCCGCCCATGCCCCGTGTGCCAGGACAACGGTCACGTCAGAAGACATCTCCACTCCTTTCTGCGGCCGGAACCGTCCTGGCCTCCAGCGTGATTCACCTGGTGTCCGCAATGGCCAATTCCGGCAATACTTGCACCCTACGCCAATCTTTCATGATGAAGACGCCTGCCGAAGTGCCCGGGCATGAGCATCTTCGATCGAATTCCGCGGGATTCCGAATGGCTCGAGTTGCCGGCGGCGCCAGGAGAGGCACGCCGCTTCGGGTTCCTCCCGCCGTCCAGGTCTGCACCGACCAGAGGCACGGACCCGGGGTGTTCGGCTAGGGCGTTCCCGGATGCGACCGGGCCGGCCCGCCGCAACGCTGGGCAGCACGCAAGGTGCGCCTCGCGGTCCGCCGTGCCACGGCCACAGCAGCCAGGCGTGCGGACGCGTCCGACCAGAGGCCACCCGTCCGCGACATGCAGAAAACAGGAGTCACCATGCCCGATCGTTCCCGTGCAGTATCGGCGTCCGACAGCTACGACGTGGTCGTCCTCGGGGCCGGCCCGGTCGGTCAGACCGTCGCCGGGCGTTCTCGTGCCCACGGCCTGAGTGTCGCCCTTGTCGAGCGGGAGCTGGTGGGCGGCGAGTGCTCCTACTGGGGGTGCATTCCCAGCAAGGCGATGCTGCGGCCGGTCATCGCGGTCTCGGATGCCCGCCGGGTCGACGGGGCGCGGGAGGCGGTCACCGGGCCGGTCGACGCGGGTGCGGTGTTCCGCCGTCGCGACCGGTATGTGACCGGGTGGGACGACAGCGGGCAGGCCGACGGGCTCGCCGGCATGGGGATCGACGTGATCCGCGGCCATGGGCGGATCGAGGGCGCGCGGCGCGTCGTCGTCGCCACTGCCGACGACGAGCAGCGGGTGCTCACCGCGCGGCATGCGGTTGTCGTGTGCACCGGCAGCACGGCCGCGTTGCCGGACCTGCCCGGTATCGCCGAGGCGCATGCCTGGACGAACCGCGCCGCCACCGACAGCAGTGACGTCCCGCGCCGGCTCGCGATCGTCGGGGACGGCGGGGTGGCGGTCGAGATGGCCACCGCGTGGCAGGGGCTGGGCTCGTCGGTCACCCTGCTCTCGCGCCTGCACGCGCTCCTGCCGCGGATGGAGGCGTTCGTCGGCGAGATGGTGGCCGACGGACTCAAGGAGGCCGGAGTCGACGTGCGTAGCGGCGTGTCGGTCGTCGAGTTGCATCGGCCCGGCGGGACGGGCCCGGTCACCCTCGTTCTGGACGACCGCAGCGAGGTCACTGCCGATGAGGTGTTGTTCGCCGTCGGGCGGGAACCGCTCACCGGGGACATCGGCCTGGACACCGTCGGGCTCGCTCCCGGGTCGTGGCTCGACGTCGACGACAGCTGCCAGGTCCGCGGCGTCGACGACGGCTGGCTCTACGCCGCGGGCGATGTCAACCACCGGGCGCTGCTGACCCATCAGGGCAAGTACCAGGCTCGCATGATCGGCAACCTGATCGGAGCGCGCGCTGCGGGGCAACCGGTGGACACCTCGCCGTGGGGCGCGCATGTCGCCACCGCCGACATCGATGCCGTGCCGCAGGTGTTCTTCTGCGACCCGGAGGCAGCGAGCGTCGGCTTGACCACCGACCAGGCGCAACGCGCCGGGCACCGGGTCCGGGCCGTCGACGTCGACCTCGAGCGGGTGCCGGGCGCCCTCCTGTATGCCGACGGTTACCGCGGCCGGGCCCGCATCGTCGTCGACCTCGACCACGAGTACCTGCTGGGCGCCACGTTCGTCGGGCCGGGCATGGCCGAGCTTCTGCATTCGGCGACCGTCGCCGTGGCGGGTCGGGTACCGATCGACCGGCTCTGGCACGTCGTGCCCTGTTTCCCGACCATCAGCGAAGTCTGGCTGCGCCTGCTCGAGGCCTACCGGGGCTAGCCCGCCCCCGGCGCTCATGACGAATATGCGGGACTGTCATCGAAAATCGTCAGCCCGCGAGGCTGCACCGGGTGGTACTGCTGATTGCATAGGCGCAACGGCCCAGAACGTAAAGCAGATGTAATTCACGGACCGTCTGCCTGCGCCGGCGCCATCATGATGGGTAGTGAGTTTATGACCGATGTACATCACCGCACCGCGACCGTGAACGGCCTCGAGATCTTCTATCGAGAGGCCGGCCCGGCAGAGGCGCCGGTAGTGCTGCTCCTGCACGGTTTCCCCACCAGTTCGCGGATGTTCCGCCGGCTGATGGCCGCGCTCGCCGATCGCTACCACGTCATCGCCCCCGACCATCTCGGCTTCGGCCATTCGGCGATGCCCACGGTCGACGAGTTCACCTACACCTTCGACGCCCTGACCGTCCTGACGGAGGGCCTGCTCGACCACCTCGGCGTCGATCGCTACGCGATGTACGTGCAGGACTACGGCGCTCCGATCGGCTGGCGTCTCGCACTGCGCCGGCCCGCCACCGTCGCGGCGATCATCAGCCAGAGCGGCAACGCCTACGACGAGGGGTTCGTCCCCGAGTTCTGGTCGGCCGTGTGGGCCTATGCCGAGGCCGCCGGCCCGCAGACCGAGCCGGCAGTTCGTGGGGCGTTGGAGGTCGAGGCCATCCGCTGGCAGTACCTCACGGGAGTGCCCGACCCGGACCTCGTCGATCCCGACACGTGGGTTCTCGACCACGCCCAGGTCAGCCGCCCCGGCAACGCCGAGATCCAGCTGGCGCTGTTCCGCGACTACACCACCAACCCGCCGCTCTACCCCGCGGTGCAGGACTACTTCCGCAGGAGCCAGGTGCCGCTGCTGGCCATCTGGGGAGCCGGGGACGAGATCTTCGGACCCGCAGGTGCCACGGCCTTCGCCCGCGATCTCCCCGACGCCGAGATCCACCTCCTCGACGGCGGGCACTTCCTGCTCGAGAGCGCCCTGGACACGGCGAGCGGATACATCCGCGGCTTCCTCGGCCGCACCCTCGCCACCTCGAAAGGGACATCGTCATGACCGGACCTCTCCAGGACCGCACCGTCCTCGTGATCGGGCGGGGCAGTGGCATCGCGCATGCGGTGGCCACAGCCGCCCGCGACGCCGGCGCCCACGTCGTCGCGGCCGGGCGCAGCACCGACGCCCTCGCGGCCGCCTACGCCGGCGAGCACCGGATCACCACCGACTACGTCGACGTCACCGATGACGCGTCGATCAGCGCGCTCGGCGACCGGCTCGGAAGCCTCGACCACGTCGTCTCCACCGCCTCGTCCCGTGCGCGGGGGCGCCTGGCCGACCTCGACCGCGACGCCATCAGGAAGTCGTTCGACACGAAGGTCATCGGGCCGCTCATGCTGGCCAAACACCTGGCGCCCCGGCTGAACGACGGCGGGTCCTTCGTGCTGTTCTCCGGCGTCGCGGCGTTCAAGATCGCGGTCGGCACGCTCGGGGTCGCGATCACCAACGGCGCCGCCGACACGCTGACCCGCTCGCTCTCGCTGGAGCTGGCGCCCATCAGGGTCAACGCCATCTCCCCGGGAGTGATCGACACCGGCGCCTGGGACGCACTGGGCGAACACGCCAAGGCCGAGATGTTCCAGGACATGACCGCCCGCAACCCCGCCCGGCGCATCGGCCGGGTCGAGGACGTCGCGCAGGCCGTGCTCTTCGCACTGACCAACACCTTCCTCACCGGTGTGACCCTCGCTGTCGACGGTGGAGAACCGCTGACCTGACCAGTACCGAAAGGACCGACCATGGGACTGTCCTGGCAGCAAGGACCGCTCTCGGGCGCAACCCCGGGACGCTTCCTCGTTCCGGACCCCCTGCCCGAGCGGCTCCTGTTCGCCGAGCCGTTGCGGCGGCGGATGCGGGTGCGCTTCGGCGGTGAGTGGATCGCGGACAGCGAGACCGTGGTCCTGCTCCACGAACCCGGCCGCTACCCCGTCGCCTACTTCCCGATCGAGGACATCGACTCGGGATCGTTGGAACCCCTGGAGACCGTCACCGAACACCGTGACCTGGGCAGGACCTCCTGGTTCGCGGTGCACGCCGGTGGTCGGACCGCGCGGCGTGGGGCATGGCAGCACACCGGGCTGCCCGGGTACGCCGGCGAGCTGGCGGGCCGCGTCGCGTTCGCCTGGCGTGCGATGGACGCCTTCTACGAGGAGGACGAACGCATCGTCGGCCACGCCGCGGACGCCTATCACCGCATCGACATCCGCCGCACGTCGCGCCACCTGGTCGTGTGCTCGGGCGACCGTCAGGTCGCGGACACGAGAGAACCGGTCGTGCTCTACGAGTCCGGGTTCGCCCCTCGGTGGTACGTGCCTCGCACCGCCATCGACGAGTCGGCGCTGACCCCGGTCGAGGGCCAGACCTTCTGCCCGTACAAGGGCCTGGCCAGTTACTACGACATCGGCGAGGCGAAGGGCGCTGCCTGGTCCTACCGGGAGGCCTGGCCCGAGGTCGGCCGGGTACGTGACCTCGTCTCCTTCGAGCCCGACAAGGTCACCGTGTTCCTCGACGGCACGGTGCTCAAGCTCGAACCCGGCCAGCAGGTCACCCCCCACGGCATCGACCGCGAGCTCACCGCCGACGAGATCGCACCGGGCCGCCCGCGCTGACGCCCGCCCGCGTCCGGGGAGACTTATCGCAGGTCAGGGTACGGTTGGTGGGGTGCCGTCGCCGCGCCAGGAAGATGCCAGGGCTCCCCGGAGGCCGGCGTCTCGAACGTCTGGGGTCCGTCCCGTGTTGCTGGACAGGCGCAGCGAACGCGAGGTGCTCGACCGCGTCGTCGCCGATCTGCGCAGGGGTGAGAGCCGCGCACTGGTGCTCAGAGGAGACGCCGGTATCGGGAAGACCGCACTGTTGGAGTACGTGGTCGGACAGGCCGCAGGCTGTCAGGTCGTCCGGGCCGGCGGCAACGAGGCCGAGGACGAACTCGCCTTCGCCGGCCTGGAGCAGGTGTGTGCGCCGATGCTGGACCGGTCGGCGCGGCTGCCCGGGCCGCAGCGCGAGGCGTTGAGCACGGCGTTCGGACTCAGCGCCGGACGTCCACCGGATCGGTTCATGGTCGGCCTGGCGGTGTTGAGCCTGTTCGCCGAGACCGCACGGGAGCGGCCCCTGCTGTGTCTGATCGACGACGCCCAGTGGCTCGACCGCGCATCGGCGCAGGTGCTCGGGTTCGTGGCCAGACGGCTGAAGGCCGAGTCGCTGGCGATGATCTTCGCGATGCGAGGCTCCGGCGATCAGGCGGAGCTGGCGGGCCTGCCGGAGTTACACGTCACCGGGCTGCCCGACGACGACGCCCGCGCGCTGCTGTTGTCGGCCCATCCCGGGCCGGTCGACGACCGGGTGCTCGACCGGGTCGTCGCCGACAGCCGAGGCAACCCGTTGGCGCTGCAGGAGCTGCCCCGCGGATTCACGCTGGCCGAACTGGCGGGCGGATTCGGGCTGCTCAGCTCGGCTGCACTGCCGTACCGCATCGAGGAGAGCTTCCGACGGCAGATCGCCGCACTGGCGCCGCTGACGCGACAGGTGTTGCTGGTCGCCGCCGCGGAACCCGTGGGCGATCCGGTCCTCGTCTGGCGCGCGGTCGACCCGCTCGGAATCGGCATGGGCGCCGAGCGTGCACTGCGGGAAGCGGCGGCAGGGTTCCTGGAGTTCGGTGCCCGGGTGACATTCCGGCATCCGCTCCTGCGGTCTGCCATCTACCATGCCGCCACCCCGGAGGATCGGCGGCAGGCGCACCGGGCGCTGGCGCGAGTGATGGATCCCGTCACTGATCCCGACCGCCGCGCCTGGCACCTCGCCCAAGCTGCCGCCGGGTTCGACGACGACGTTGCCGCCGAACTGGAGCAGTCGGCGGGGCGGGCGCAGGCCCGGGGTGGGCCGGCCGCGGCCGCCGCATTCTTCGAGCGTGCGGCCGACCTGACGCGGGACTCCGCACGACGGGGACAACGGCTGCTCGCCGCCTCGCAGGCCAACTACCAGGCCGGGATGCCGCACGCGTCGCTGCCGCTGCTCGCGCGGGCCGAGGCGTGCCCGCTGGGTGCGCTCGAGCGCGCCAACGTCGATCTGCTGCGTGCCCGCGTGGCGTTCACCCTGAACCGCGGGCCGGAGGCGCCCACCTTGCTGCTCAGGGCGGCGGCCCGGCTGGAGAAGCTCGACGCGCGGATGGCCAGGGAGACCTATCTGGAGGCGCTGCGGGCGGGCTGGTTCGTCGCCCATCTGTCCGCCGGTCCCCACCTGCATGATCTGTCCGCCGCCGCTCTGGAGGCGCCCGCTGCGGAGTGCCCCGGTAGTCCGTCCGACCTGCTGCTGGACGGTCTGGCTGTGCGGTACCGGGACGGTTACCCGGCAGGCGCGCCGCTGCTGAAGCAGGCGTTGGACGCGTTCCTCGGTGCGGAGCCGGCGGCCGAAACGGACCTGCGATGGCTGTGGTTCGCCTGCACGACCGCGCTGGACCTGTGGCAGGCCGAAGCAGGCGACGTGCTCACGAGCCGGTTCGTTCAGCTCGCCCGGAACTCGGGCGCGCTGACTGCGCTTCCCCTGGCCCTGACACAGCGCGTTGTCATGCAGGTGTTCGCCGGCGACCTGGCCGCCGCTGACCTGCTGTTGGAGGAGTTCGACGCCGTTCGGGAGGGCACGGGGCTCGACGAGCCGCCCTACGCCGCGCAGCTGCTCGCCGTGTGGCGCGGCCAGGAGGAGAAGGCCGCAGCGCTGATCGGGGCGACGACCCGGGAGGCGACACAGCGCGGCGAGGGGGTCGGCGTGGTCGCCGCAGGCTGGATGCAGGCACTGCTGCTCAACAGTCTCGGACGCTACGACGAGGCCCTGCCCGCGGCGCGACAGGCGACGGAACCACGCCAGGAGATGGGTGTCCTGACCTGGTGCTCATTGGTGGAGCTCGTCATCGCGGCGGCCCGCACCGGACATGGCGGCACGGCCTCCGAGGCGCTCGCGCGGCTGAGGGTGATGACGCAGGCGAGTGGCACCGACTGGGCGCTCGGCCTGCAGGCGAGCTGCGAGGCGCTGGTCCGCTTCGGAGAGGCTGCGGAGCCTCACCACCGCGAGGCGATCGACCGTTTCGGCCGTACGCGCATGCGTGGCGGTCTGGCCCGCTGTCATCTGCACTACGGCGAGTGGCTGCGCCGCAGCGACCGGTACCAGGAAGCGCGTGAGGAGTTGCGCACCGCGCACACGATGTTCACCGCGATGGGCATGGACGCCTTCGCGGCGCGGTCCGCGCGGGAACTCGGCGCCTCCGGCGAGACGGTGCGTAAGAACAGCGACGTGAGCTCGGGTCAGCTCACCGTGCAGCAGGAGCAGATCGTGCGGCTGGTCCGCGACGGGTTGTCCAACGCGGAGATCGCCGCCCGCCTGTTCATCAGCCCGCGCACCGTGGAATGGCATTTGAGCAAGGTATTCATCAAATGCGGAGTCACGTCCCGCCGACAGCTGCGGAGCTGATCCGGCGCCGGGCCGGAGCCGGGAGTGACGGACGAGGGTGCCACCCGGGGTTTGCCTAGGCAGATCCCGGGTGCGATGCGGATGTGCCGCGGTGAAGGTAGCCGGTGAGCCGGATACCCGGCCCGGTTGTCGAGCATCGGATGATCCGATGGGGAACGGAGATCGTCATGACCGAGACGTTCGAGGGGCGCAAACTGATCGTGATCGGGGGAAGCAGCGGAATGGGCCGGCAGACCGCGGCCGACGTCGTGGCCGGCGGCGGAAGCGCGGTGATCGTGGGCCGCAGTTCGGAGCGGGTCGACGAGACGGTCGCAACATTGTCGGCCAAGGGTGAGGCGTGGGGTATCACCGCCGACCTCGGCGACCGTGAGCAGGTAACCCACGTGCAGCAGCGGCTCGCCGGTGAGCACGGCGACGCCACGCTGCTGGTCAACGCCGCCGGAATCTTCGTCCCGAAGCCGTTCCTCGACCACGACGGCGCCGCCTACGACTCCTACCACGACCTGAACCGCGCCCTGTTCTTCCTGACCCAGACCGTGGTGCGCGGCATGACCGAGGCCGGCGGCGGCTCGATCGTCAACATCGGCAGCATGTGGGCCCTCCAGGCAGTCGGCGCCACCCCGTCCAGCGCCTACTCGATGGCCAAGGCCGGACTGCACGCACTCACCCACAACCTGGCCCTCGAACTGGCTGACCGGCACATCCGGGTGAACACCGTCGCACCTGCCGTGGTCGCCACGCCGATCTACGAAGGCTTCATCCCGCCGGAGAAGATCGACGAGACACTCGAGAGCTTCAACGGCTTCCACCCCATCGGCCGGGTCGGCACCGTCCATGACGTCGCGTCGGCCATCACCTACCTGCTCTCCGACCGTGCCGGGTGGGTCACCGGCACCATCCTCAACGTCGACGGCGGCGTCATGGCGGGACGCAACTGACGTTTTCCGCACGTCCATTGTGGCCGGCGGAGATGCCGGCCCCGGCGATCTTGGGAGAAACCGATGACACATCCGCCGACGTGGGACCAGGTGACCCCTGCTGACGTGTTGCACGCAATGCAGGAGTACGACCGGCTCGGGGCGCAGCGATTCTTCGACGAGCACGGTTTCGCCCCTACCACGACCTATGACCTGGTCTGGGACGAACGTCGTTATCCGCCGAAAGCGATCCTGGGCACCGCTTATGAGTTGGCGACGGGCCACCGCCTCGCCTCAGGCGATTTCGAGGGCGGGAAGACCGGCGCCGTCAGGGTGCTCGGAAAGCTGGGGTTCGTCGTCGCGCATCGTGAGGACCCCCTCGCGTAGATCGCGCAGGAGCCCGTGCGACGTCGGCTATCCGCGCACGTGGAAGCCGCGCTCCTGCAGCACCCAGGTGTTGCCGTCGGGGTCGGCGAAGTCGACGAAGCTCGCGTAGTCGCCCCGCTGGGGATCGACGCCGGGCTGCCACCCGCCCTGCCACCCGTCGATCGGGGACTTGTGCCGGACATCCCCGACGTCGACACCACGTTCCAGGAGATCACGACGCGCGGCGTCGATGTCGGTGACGACCAGATACATGCTGCGGTCCGGGTCGGCCCGTGCGTCGGTGCGGCCGGCGACGATCTGTATCGAGCAGTGCGAGCCCAGTGGCGTCAGCTGGACGACCCGGAAGTCGTCGCTGGGCCGGTAGTCGACGTCGAGGGTGAAACCGACCTGCTCGGTGTAGAACGCCAGTGCCCGGTCGACGTCGCCGACCGGCAGGACGGCGACCTCGAGTCGGTAGTCCATTGCTGCCACCTTCCGTGGAGGGCTACGTGAGGGTCGGGTTGTCCCGAGAGGACGCCAGATCGAGAGCCGTGAACGGAAGCCCGCTGGTGACAGCCACGTGCACCGGGGTGAAGTGGACGCGACGGCCCGTTTCGGCGTCGTCCCCCGCCGCACCCGGCCTGACCCATTCCAGGGCCGACCTCCCCGAGATCTGCAGGGCGGTGCCGGTGGTGAAGTCGAGGAAGAGCAGGGCGGTGGTGGGATCGGTGATGATGTTGCCGAGGCTGTTGAACAGGTTGTTGCCGGGATAGTCCGGCCACCAGAGCTCACCGGACTCCTCGACCCGCACGAAGCCTGGTGAGCCGCCGCGGTGGGAGGTGTCGGTGCCGTGGGTGGGGTGGGTCGTGCCGAGGATGAACGTGTCCGCCCGGCCGATGAGCGCGATGTGTTCCGGTCGGAGGTTGCCGTAGCGATGGGTGACGGTGTGGCCTCCGGCGTCCTCGACATCGCCGTGGCGCAGGTGGCGCTGCTGGATGTACCGGGGGCAGTTCCCGTAGGCCTGGTGGAGGGATATCTCCAGCTCGTGTTCCCCCTCTCGCGTGAGGGTGCCGTTGAGCCGTATCCGGCGGCGGATCGCGAGGTCGAGGGCCATGACCGCGACCGGTTGTCCCTCCGGTAACCGGTACAGGGGTTCGCCGGCTGACGGAGCCGTCCGCACCGTCAGGGTCGAGTCGTGAGCCACGAGGAAACCCGGCCATCCCAGCAGCGGCGAGGTCCACAGCTCGCCGGCGTCGTCGCGGCCGGTGAGGATGGCGAGGTCACGATCGGCCAAGAAGCGGCTCATCGCACCGCCGAGATGCGGGGTGGCCAGCATCCCGGAGAGGCGGGAGGCGTCGTCGAGAACACCGGCGCGGCGCTGCACGGCGCGCTCGCCGTCGTGAAATCCACTGACGGTCACTGTCGTCCCTCCTTCCGTTGGTTGAGGCCTTCGCCTGGTCGATTCCGGTAGGCAGCGATCAGACGGATCTGCTGGTCGCGACCTCGTCGACGGTGAGCCCGCGGTCGACGCCGTGGGGGGTGACGCGCTGGCCGGGTTCGAGGTCGAGGACCTCGTCGTCGAGCAGCACGGTAACCCGGTCCGGTTCGAACGACACCATGTCGCGCACCCGTCCGACCTCGGGCCACGCCTCGACGTAGGACCACGCCGCCCGCTCGACGTCGCCGACGTCGTAGTAGCTGGCCAGGCCCTTGTACGGGCAGAACGTCTGGCCCTCGACCGGGCTCAGGGCCGCCGGGTCGACGTCAGCGCGGGGCACGTACCAGCGTGGGGCGAACCCGGACTCGTAGAGCACGAGCGGCTCGACCGTGTCGGCGACGACCTGGTCGCCGACACGCACCACCAGGTGGCGGGAGGTGCTGCGGATGTCGTTGCGGTGGTAGGCGTCCGCGGCGTGGCCGACGATGCGCTCGTCCTCCTCGTAGAAGGCCTCCATCGCCCGCCAGGCGAACGCGACCCGGTCCTCGAGCACGCCGGCATGTGCCGGCAGGCCGGTGTGCCGCCACGCCGCGCGCTGCGTGGTCTCCCCACCGGCGCTGACTGCGAACCACGACGTCGCACCGAGGTCGCGATGGTTCGTGACTGTCTCCAGGCGCTGCAGGGCGCCGGGGGTGACGTCATCGAGGGGGAAGTAGGCGACCGGGTAGCGGCCGGGTTCGTGGAGGAGGACGACGTCCTCGCTGTCGGCGATCCACTCGCCGCCGAACCGCACGCGCATCCGTCGGCGCAGTGGTTCGGCGAACAGGAGTCGTTCGGGCAGCGGATCGGGGACCAGGAAGTGCCCGACGGCTGACGCGGAGAGCGGTCCTTGTTGCCAGGACAGGCCCATGACTTCTTCCGATCGAGTAGGTGGGACGGCCGCGGGTGCGGCGTGGCTGCGGATCAGGTGAGGGCTTCGCCGCCGTCGACGGCGAGGGTGACCCCGGTGAGAAACGTGCTGGTCAGGGCGAACAACACCGCGTCGGCGACGTCGTCGGCCGTGCCGATGCGCCGAGCCGGGTTGCGCTCGCTCTGCTCGGCGAACAGGTCTGCCTTGCCCTTCTCTCCCAGTGCGTCCCACGCGCCGGTGTCGATCACTCCCGGGGAGATGGCGTTGACCCGGATCGGGGCCAGCTCGACCGCGAGGGAGCGGGTCAGGGTGTCGGCGGCGCCGTTGGTGATGGCCACGGCCAGGGTGCCGACGGCGATCTTGAAGGCGGCCACCCCGGAGAACAGCACGAGCGAGCCGCCGTCGTTGATCCGCGGGGCCAGGTGCTTGGCGAGCATGAGTGGCCCGATGACCTTGGTGTCGAGCGACGCCTGGACCGACTCACGGCTGAGGTCCTGCAGCCGCCCACGGGCGCGGGCCGATGCGGTGGACACGATGTGGTCGAGCATGCCGAGCCGCTCTCCGAGGGAGACGATCGAGTCGTCGTCGGTCACGTCGACGGTCTCGGTGGTGATACCGGGTTCGTCGGCGTAGGCCGCGGCGAGCGCCTCGGCGTTGCGCCCGGCTGCGACGACATCGGCGCCCGCGTTGCGCGCGGCGAGTACGACCGCGCGGGCGATCCCGCTGCCTCGGCCGATGACGAGCACGGTCCGGTGCTGCAGTGATCCGGTCATGGTGGGCACGTCCTTCGGGAAGCTAATCCCTAATCGTCGTTTAACTGGTTAGCTGGCCCGGTCATCAGACACCGGCCGACCTAACTTGTCAACTGGTTCAGGATGGTTAGCATGGCGGCATGGCGTACGCGGTTGACCCGGACGACGAGCTGGTGCTGCTCGATCTGCTCAACAGCACCCCGGTGGCCCGCGGGGGGTTCGTGGATCTTCTTGCCGTCGACGCCGAGGCTGCGGACTGGAGCGGGGCCCGGGGCGGCACCGGCTCGCCCGCGGAGGTGGCGCACCTGCGCCGGGTCCGTGACCAGCTGCAGGCCGTGGTGCGAGGCGCTGAGCCTGCGACCACGCTGACACCGGCGCTGCGCGGTGTGCGCCTGCTCCCCGAGGTCGCGGACTCCGGGGTGACCTGGCGTCTCGACGTGCCGGACGACCGGCGGCTCGCCACCCGCGCGCTGCTCGTGTGGGGGCGGGTGCAGGAGCAGATGCCCGGCCGTCTGCGCCCGTGCGCCAACGACGAGTGTCGCCTGTTCCTGATCGATCGCAGCCGCCCGAACACCGCCCGCTGGTGCTCGATGAAGACCTGCGGCAACCGGCTCAAGGTCCGTCGGCACTATCAGCGCAACCAGCGGGCCGTCTGACCGGCGGTTCAGGGTCTTCCGGCGGAGGGCCATGCTCGGACGCTGTCGGCGGCTTCGTGGCTCAGCTCGCCGAGAACGTCGATGATCCCGGTGTACGGAAGTACGGGGCCGTGCAGCGTGGCGTTGAGGTGCTTCAACGCGGTGGTCCCGCACGATTCCCACAGGTGTTAGGCGAGGACCTGCAGGCCGAACTCGAACCAGACGTAGTTCGTGCCGTCGGAGTGCTGCGCGGTTGAGGCCTCGTGCATCCGCGGCAGCCCGGTGATCGGCCATCGGTGCGGGGACGTGTGCCAGATGACCTCGAAGATGGTCTCCAGCACGGGCAGGGCCCCGGGTTCGCGCTCCGAGACGTACCCGTGAAGCCCGAGGTTGGCGAAGAGTTCGACGAACCAGAGCACGTGCGGGTGGTTGCCCCAGGCGTGCTCCGACCCCGGTCCCTGCTCGTCCAGCCACGCCGGGTTGTCGGCGAGATGGGTGAGCTCGTGGACGACCAGCAGGTCGGCGAAGCTGCCGAGGTCGGGCGGTGTGCCGTAGATGTGGCGAAGCCGGTCCCGGGCAGCGGGGGAGAGGTCGGGCCACGCCGTGGCGATGACCGAGTCCCATATCTCGCTCGGCTCCTGGCACGTCAGCAGTCGCGTGCGCGAGACGTGCGGCAACCCGTACTGCGGCACCAGCGCCACTCGGTCCCAGTCCTGCCGGCCCACCACGAACAGCGGTGGCGCAGGTGGCATCTCGACATGGGAGGCGAGCCAGGAGATCGCCCGCTCGGATCGCGCCGCGACGGATCGCGCCCTGTCGACCCCGCCTGTGCTCGAGAACACGGCGAACGAGAAGCCGTCGACAGATATGAGGTCGGCGCCGCCTACGTCCAGGTCGTCCATTTCGATCAATCCTCCGGCTACGTCCGTGGGGGAGTTGGCGCATTCTTGGGTTCAACAATACGACAACGAGCTGCCGAAAGCTGCGCATGAGGAATTTCGATAGCGATTCTGGAATCCTTTCATGTATTACCCTGGGTTTCGTATCGTGGCGTCTTTCCCGGTGTTGTGGTGGCGCCCCAGGATCGAGGTTCGAGCAATCATGAAACATGCTGAAGAGACAGTGCTGGACGGTGCGGAAATTCTCGCCAGAGCCAGCGGGATCAGGCCGTTGTTGCGGGAGCACGCCGCTGAGGTGGAAACGGCCCGCCGCCTGACCGCGCCGGTCGTCGACGCACTTCGGTCGACCGGGGTGTTCCGGATGTCGATGCCCACGGCGTGGGGCGGACCCGAACTCGACGTCTGCCGGCAGATCGAGATCATCGAGACGCTGTCGCGAGCCGACGCCTCGGCGGGCTGGTGCGCGATGATCGGGTCCGACAGCGGCTACTACAGCGGTTACCTCGATGGTCTCGCTGCCCGGTCGCTCTATCCCGACCTCGATGCGGTGACAGCGGGCTGGCTCGTCCCGGCCGGGACCATGGAGGTCTGCGACGGCGGCTACCGGCTGTCGGGCCGGTGGTCGTTCGGCAGCGGGGTGACCCATGCCGACGTCGTCGTGGGTGGTGCTCGGGTCACCGAGAACGGATCACCTCGAACCACGGCCGACGGCGCGCCGGAATGGCGGATAGCGATGCTGCCGGCGTCGCAGTGGCAGGTGCTCGACACCTGGAACCCGACAGGTCTGGCAGGAAGTGGCAGTCACGACTATTCGATTGCAGACACCTTCGTGCCGGCCGAGAACACGTGGTTTCCCGGCGAGCGGCATCGCGCTGGATCGCTCTACGCGTGGCGCGGGATGTACGTGGTCAACTTCGTGGGGGTGCCGCTGGGTGTCGCACTCGATGCCTGTGACACGGCCACCGGCATTCTTGCCGGCAAGGTCATGATGCCCGAGCTGACTCCGGCACACGATGAACCTCGTGTTCGGTCCGGTATCGCGCGGGCTCGAGCACTGGTCGGCTCGGCTCGCAGCTACGCGTACGACACCGCCGGCACTCTGTGGGCCACCCTCGAGGCAGGCGACGAGCCCTCCTTCGACCAGCGGGCGCAACTCGCCGGCTGTTTCGTGCATACGGTGTCGACGTGCCGGGACGCTGTTCGGCTACTCGTGGACACCGTCGGCACCGCCGCCATTCGGAAGACGTCCCCGCTGGAGCGGCAGTCTCGTGACGTGAACACGATCGCCCAGCACGTGTTGGCCCAAGCACGCATGTGGGAGTGGGCCGGGGGACTCCACTTCGGTCAGGACCCGTCGATGCCCGTGCTGTGAGTAGCGGTGCCGTCGTGTCATTAATCTCCCGGGACCCCGAAGATGTGTCGGACACCGGCAGCGGCGAGCCGGTCCACGAGGTAACCGGCTATCGAGGGCGAGGAATCGGCATGGGTCGGCGGGGCCGGCTGGCCGGGCACGGTTGTCATCGACTTACTTTCTTCGCAGAGGAATGCTCCACCGGTCGGCCTGAGACGACGGCGGCGAGAGCAGTGTGGCCGGCTGTCAGGCAGTGCTTTCGCTGCTCTGCTCGGCGCCCCCTGCACAGGGCAGGCCGCGGCGACGCAGATCGGCGACGAACCGCCGTGCCAGCGAGTCGGTCGGATTGCCGATCTGGACCGTGACGTCGCGCAGGACGTCGGGACGCAGCCGGCGGACGATTCTCGCCGACTGGGTCGCCAGAGCCGAGATCGGCACGATCGCGATCGCCACTCCCGAAGCGGCCAGTTGTGCCGCCGTCCGGGGACTTCCGGTGCGGAGTACGGGCGTGTTCCGCAGTCGATGCTGGGCCACGAACTCGTCCATCCAGCTCGACAGCCCGTTGGCGGGGTCGTAGTGGATGAACGGTTCGTCGGCGAGATCCGTCACCGCCACCGAGGACTGCGTGGCGAACCGGTGGCCGCAGGCAGCCACCACGACCATCGGCTCCTGACCGAGCAGTTCGATGCGAGCCGCGGTGATCGTGGGCCGTGGACCGATGCCGATGTCCGATTCTCCGGCCGCGATGCGCTCGGTCATCCGGTCGGCACTGGTGAACTCGGTGAGATCGAGAGAGACCTCAGGTCTTCGTCTGCTCCAGTCCCTGAGTACGGGCGCGAGCAGCCAGACGGTCATCGTCTCGCTGCAGGCGATCCGCAGGCGGCCGGCCCGGCCCCCGCCGACCTGCCGGCCCGTCTCGATCGCGCGAGCAGCGGCTTTGAGTGCGGTTCTGGCCTCGTTCGCCGCTGCCCGGCCCGCAGCGGTGGGGCGGACGCCCCGGGAGAGCCGCTCGACCACCTGGGTGCCGATCTCGCGCTCCAGTGCGGCGATCTGGTGCGAGACGGCCGATTGCGACATGTGCAGCTGGGCGGCGGCTTCGGTGACGGATTCCGCGTCGATCAGTGCCACGAGACATTGGAGTGCGCGCAGCGTCGTCATGAGCTAGGCCGGGAGCGTCCGGCGGTGCTCTGATCGCCTCCGGGTCGGGAGGCGCGGCCGACCGGCATCGGCCCCTGCCCCGTGCCGGATCCTCGAGGGGGTCGAGACTCAGGTGCCGCTCGGACCGCGCGCTGTGGCATCCCGGTCGTCGTTCCGGTGATCATCCTGGGTGCTCCTAACGAGACCCCCCATGTCCGGTGGTGAGGAACGTAGGGTGCGAGATAGTAACCTGTCAAGATTCGATTGATGGTTAGCCGGTGGTGATGGGCGGTGCTGGGGTCGGTGCGCCGGATGTGAATCCGGATCGGCGGCCGCCTGACGTGTTCCCATGGTCCTCCGGGCGCCGCCGGGAGATGGCCCGGAATGTTCTGGTTCCTCCTGCGTGTCCGGATATCCATGCGGTCTCTCTCTCGATCAGCACTGCCGCTCGAATTACAGTTACCACAACGTGAAGCGGGCGCACGTGCGACTTATCGAAGGGTGTTCGCGACATTCCGAATGGATTCGGTCGGAGCCTTGCCGGGCGGGTATCGGCGGGTGCCCATCGATATCGCTCATGGGTGATCGTTCTCATTCTGACTCGCCGAGCGCCCGACCGTCGCCGTACCGTGGAAACGGACGGGGTCGGCGAGCCCCGGTCGGGTTCCTCGAATCGATGTCGAGCACCGGAGATAAGGAGGAGGCACCCACGTGGTCGATCCGCTGTTGTTGAGGCCTGTCCTGCTCACCCGCGGATCTCGGGGCTCCCGAAGGTGCGCCGCCGCGCACGGTCCGGCGTGCACGGCGGCGGCCTTCTGCCGGCGGATCAGGGAGATGGCTACTGACCGACCTTCACCCCGGGCTCGCCCGCCTCGAAGTGGAGCACGTTGTTGTGCGGCGGGATGCCGTGCGACGCCCCCGGCGGCCGGCGGCTGCCGATCGGTAGGACGGCACGTTTGAAACTGGACTGGATCATCATCGCGCCGGCGAGGTACCAGGCCAGGAGGGCGCTGATGATCAGCAGATAGGCGCCGATGGCCTGGACCAGCGGCAGGCCGCCCAGCAGCGCGATCGCGAGCAGCGTGGAACCGGCGGCCAGCATGACCAGAACCCCGGTGAGCACGAAGTTCTCGGCGGTGGCTGCGATCGCGCCCAGCAGCGTGATCGCAGCGAGCACCACGAACCAGAAACCGAAGGCACCGGCGGCGGTGGGGCTTGCGACGGAGGGCAGGACGCCCGCCGCGATGAGCAGGTTGTAGATCCCGTAGGCGATCCAGAACGCTCCCCACATCCCGTGCATCGCGGTGGCCACCGCGTCGCGCGCCCGGTAGGCCCACATGCCCGCGAGGAACTGCGCCAGACCCCCTGCGGTCAACGCGAACGGGAACAGGACCAGCGGGGTCTCGGCGTTTCCGTACCAGCCGGCCAGGTTGCCGGCGACCATGAACGTGGCAGCGGCGAAGCCGAACAGCCCGAGGATGGACGGGGCAGCGACGGGTGACAGGGTGATCCTGGTGCGGTCTCGCCAAAAGTTGTAGTCAGGCGCCTCGGTGATCGGCGAGTGCCCATTGATGTCCGTGCTCAATTTTCCTCCAGATGTAGTGCGAGTCCTCGCCCGCGCGACTGCCCGGGCCGGGTCGGCAAACCGTGTTCTGTGAGTCGCCGCGCCTGTGACCCGTAGGCCGACCCACAGCGTCATGCCGTGCACGTGAGGGCTGGAGATCGAGAGCCCGTGGGTCACGAACGCACGCCGACTGTTGCGCGGCAGAGCGCCGGTCGCGTCCGTGTCGGCCCCGGTCGGATCCCTGGGGCTGTGCGCCGTGAGCACGCAGGAGAAGGCGGCATAGGCGCGTGGTATCCGTGTGACACGCCGGTCACCCCGGCGGGCCGGCCACCGCAGGTCTGCGCAGTTGGTGCGGCCCGTCCCGGCCGGCCCCCCGCGTCTGACGACCGGTGCCACGACCGGCCGTCGGACTGGCGTGGCCACGGATGCGAGCGCCGGCCCGGACAGCTGACGATCGCCCCATGCGGACCTGGGCGGGAATCCCCGAAGGAGTCGGACGACAGTGACGTGGCATGGCGTGCTGCAGAAGCACTGGCGGTCGGCGGCGCACTGGGTGGTCGCCGGCGTGGCAGTCGGCTACCTCGCCTGGCTCGTGCCGGGGCTGGCGGGCCAGGTCGTCCAGGCGACCGGACCGTTGGGTCACCTGCGGTGGGAGTGGCTGGTCGTCGCCGTGCTGTGTGGCGTGTCGGCGTTGGTCCTGTACGGCGAGCTGCACCGGCAACTTCTCCTGGTGGGCGGGGCACGCCTGCCGGTGGCCACGGTCCAGGGCATCAACTTCGTCGAGAACGCGGTGTCCACCACGGTGCCCGTCGTCGGTGGCGCGGGCGCCATCGTCTACGCGATCGACCAGCTGCGTCGCCGCCGCGTCGACTCGACGCTGGCCTCCTGGTCGGTGCTCGTGGCCGGGGTCGTCGCCACGCTGAGCCTGCTGGTGCTGGGCGCCCTGGGTCTGGGCGTGGCAGGCCGCATCCCCCTCACCTTTGCGGTGGTGCTCGCGGCGGTGATCGCACTGGGCGCGTTCGGCGTGTGGAAGCTGCTGACGCACCCTGCGGTCCTGCGGCGCGGCCTGCGTCTGCCGATACTGCTGAGCCGTTGGGTGCCAGGGGTGTGCCCTACGTGCCGGAGTACATGGTTGGAGCGGACTGACGAGGTGTCCAGCCGGCTGTCAGCCCGCATCGCGCTGTTGCGCCCGAGTGCCTTCCGCTGGCTCGGCCTGATCGCACTGGCTGCCTTCACGTGGGTTCTGGACTACCTGTGTCTGGCGTCCAGCGTCGCCGCGGTGGGCGCCCCGGTGCCCTGGGGTGCACTCCTCGTGGGCTTCCTGCTCGTGCAGGGCAGCATCGCGTTGCAGATCTTCCCCGGCGGTGTCGGTCTGGCCGAGACGAGCTTGCTCACCTTGCTGCTGACCTCCGACGTCGCCGCCGCGCCTGCCGCAGCGAGCGTGCTGATCTACCGATCGATCACGTGGTTGGGCCTCTCGCTGCTGGGGTGGGCGGTGTACGCGCTCTGGATTCACACCGCCCCGCTCCATCTTCACCGCCACGCGCCCGAGCTGACCAGCGTATGAGCACCGGCGCGAGCCGCCGGTGAGATTCCAGAACTCAGCGGTAGAGCTGTCGGCGTGAGGTGATGTTGAGTTTGCCGAAGATCTTGTGGAGGTGGTACTCGACGGTGCGGGGACTGATGAACAACCGGGCAGCGATCTCGGGGTTGGACAGTCCGTCGCGGACCAGCCGC
>NZ_JAAXKY010000065.1 GCF_012911925.1 Pseudonocardia xinjiangensis
GTCAGGGGCCGGGGTCAGCGGGGGACGAAGCGCACCCGGAAGGTGGTCGGCCAGAGCTTCCCGGTGATCAGGAACTCGCCGTTGCCCAGCGACGCGATCCCGTTCAGGACGTCGGTGTGGGAGCGCTGCTCCGGGGTGAGCAGGCCGCTCGCGTCGATCACTGCGGTGACGTTGCCCGTGCCCGGGTCGATGCGCACGATCCGGTCGGTCTGCCAGACGTTGGCGTAGACCTGCCCGTCCACGCACTCCAGCTCGTTGAGCTGGGTGACCGGCTGCCCGTCGAGGGTGACGGCGACGGAGCCGGTCTCGGCGAACGTGGTGGGGTCCTGGAAGTGCAGCCGGTTGGTGCCGTCGCTGCGCACCAGCCTGCCCCCGTCGTGGCAGAGCCCCCAGCCCTCGCCGGTCAGCGGCACCTCGCGGAGCAGCGTGAACGTGTTCCGGTCCCACTCCAGCACGACGTGGTCGCGCCAGGTGAGCTGCCAGATGCGGTCCCCGACCACGGTGATGCCCTCACCGAACAGCTGCCGCGGCAGCGGGACCGACCGGCGGACGGCGCCGGTCACCGGGTCCAGCTCGCGCAGCTGGGACTGGCCGGCGAGGCCGGTGCCCTCGTACAGGCTGCCGCCGGCGAGCTCGAGGCCCTGCGTGAACGCGGCGGCGCAGCCGGCGACCGTCAGCAGCAGTGCTCCGACGAGTGCACGCCCGAAGGTCATGGCGGAGAGGGTGGCACAATCCCTTCGGTGGAAGCCGTAGCGACCCTCGACCCGCCCGTCCGGCTCGTGGATGCGGTGGAGCAGGCCCGCGCCGCCGCCGTCGACGAGGCCGCTCTCGACATGGGAGCCCGGGCCGCCGCTGATGCGGTCGGGGAGCACCTCGAGGCCGTCTCGGAGGGGCCGGGGGGTGTCACCCACTACTTCGCCGCCACCCACGGCGGCTACCGCGGCTGGCGGTGGTCGGTCACGTTGGCCTGCGGCGGTGACGACACCCCGATCACCGTGAGCGAGGTCGTGCTGCTCCCCGGGGCGGACGCGA
The DNA here is from genome assembly GCF_012911925.1 of Pseudonocardia xinjiangensis. Lineage (GTDB taxonomy): Bacteria > Actinomycetota > Actinomycetes > Mycobacteriales > Pseudonocardiaceae > Pseudonocardia > Pseudonocardia xinjiangensis. The sequence goes on from NZ_JAAXKY010000065.1 coordinate 1,033, forward strand.
TGGTGGCGCCGGCCTGGGTGCCGTGGGAACGGCGGATCCGGCCCGGCGACCTCGGCGTCGGTGACCTGCTGCCCACGCCGGAGGGCGACGAGCGGCTCGTTCCCGGCTACCTCGCCTCCGACGACCCCGCCGTGGAGGAGGTCGTGCTGGAGGTCGGCCTCGGTCGCCCCAAGGTGCTGTCGCACCGCGGGCGCGAGCTGGCGGCGCAGCGGTGGTTCGAGGGCACGCACGGCCCGGCCTCCGACATGGCCCGCTCCGCCCCGGGTCGCTGCGGGATGTGCGGGTTCTTCCTGCCGATCGCGGGGTCGCTGCGCGGGGCGTTCGGGGTGTGCGGCAACGAGTACGCGCCGGCCGACGGCGCGGTCGTGGCCGTCGGGTTCGGCTGCGGGGCCCACTCCGACGTGCAGGTCGAGCCCGTCTCGCCGGTAGCCGTCGCCGAGCTCGTGTACGACGACGGCGTCGACCTGGAGCCGGTCGGCAAGGAGTGACCGCACCCAGCGTCGGCGGATCGCGCGTCGACTTCGATCCTTTCGGCACGGCTGCTCTGCGCGCCGCCGTGCTCGACTCGTGGGCGGGTTCGCCCACCCGCTTCCGGGAGGACGCCAACGCCGAGGAGGACCTGCGCCTCGGCGGCTACGCCGACGCCTGGTTCGTCGAGCTCGCCCAGAACGCCGCCGACGCCGCCCGGTCCGCCGGGGTGGCGGGGCGCCTGCGCGTCGACCTCGTCGACGGCGAGCTGCGGGTGGCCAACACCGGCACGGCACTGGACGCGGCGGGGGTGGCGGCGCTCGCATCGCTGCGCGCTTCGGCCAAGCGCGACGATCCGGGGGCCGTCGGCCGGTTCGGTGTCGGCTTCGCGGCGGTACTGGCCGTCTCCGACGCGCCCCGCGTGGTGAGCAGCGCAGGCGGGGTGGCGTTCTCCGCGGCCCGCACGGCCGAGGCGGTCGCCGCGCTGCCCGGCCCGGCGGCGGAGCTGGCCCGCCGCGACGAGCCGCCCGTGCTGCGGCTGGTGTGGCCCGTCGACGAGGAGCCGCCCGCGGGGTTCGACACCGAGGTCCGGCTGCCGCCGCGTCCCGGCGTGGACGTCAACGCACTGCTCGCGCAGGCCCGCGACAACGCGTCCGACCTGCTGCTCGCCCTGCCCGACCTCGCCGAGATCGCGGTGGGGGACCACGTCGTGGCGCGGGTGGACGGTCCGGTGCCCGGCGAGGTGACGATCGGCTCGCGGCGCTGGCTGCTCGCCCGGCGCAGCGGCACGCTCGCCGCCGCCGATGCGCACTCGCAGGCCACGGAGGAGCGGGAGCGCCGGGACTGGTCGGTCTGCTGGGCGCTGCCCCTCACCGCGGACGGCGCCCCCGACCCGCTGGGCGAGGACGTCCTGCACGCACCGACGGCTGCCGCCGAGCGGCTCGCACTGCCCGCGCGGCTGATCGCCACCGTGCCGCTGGAGCCCGACCGACGTCGCGCCCGCTCCGGCCCCGCCACCGACCGGGTTCTGGCCGGTGCGGCGGAGGCGTACCTCGACCTCGTCCGCGAGGTGCCGGCCGCCCAGCGGCTCGCGCTCGTGCCCGAGCCGGGTTTCCCGCGCTCCGAGCTCCACGGGCGGCTGCGTGACCTGCTCCTCGACGCCCTGCGCACCGCAGCCTGGCTGCCCGGTGCCACCGGCGTCGAGCTCGTGCCGGGCCGCGCGGAATGGCTCGACCTGCCCGGCGTCGACCTCCCCGACGCGCCGCTGCCCGCGTTGCTCGCCGAGGCCGGGTTCGACCGGCTGCTCGGGTCCATGTCGGCCGGCCCGGTCTCCCGCTCGGTCCGGGCGCCGACCGCCCTGGCCGAGCTGGGCGTCCACCGGCTGACGGCCACGGAGCTGGTCACGCGGCTCTTCGGCGTCGAGCGGCCGCCGTCGTGGTGGCGTGCCCTGTACGCGGAGCTGGCACCGCTCGCCGAGATCGTTCCCGGCCTGGTCGACGAGCTGCGGGCCCTCCCGGTCCCGCTCGCCGACGGTCGCGTGGCCGCCGGTCCGGCGACGGTGCTCCTGCCGCCCGAACAGGCCGCGGAGGCCGGTCCGACCGGAGCTGTCGGCCGCATCGCGGCGCTCGCGCTGCCCGGCCTGCACGTGGCCCACGCGGCCGCGGTGCATCCGCTGCTCACCCGGCTCGGCGCGGCCGAGGCCGACCCCGCGGGTCTGCTCGAACACCCGGCGCTGGCCGAGGCCGTGGAACGCTCCGTGGACGACGCCGAGGCCGGGCTGGACACCACGGCACTGGCCGAGGCGGTGCTGGAGCTGGTCGCCGAGGTCGGCGCCGTGCCCGCCGGCCTCGCCGCGCTGGCGCTGCCCGATCGCGAGGGCCGCCCCGCCCGGGCCGACGAGCTGATGCTGCCCGACGCCGCGCTGCGCCCGCTGCTCGCCGCGGACGTCCCGCTCGACGTCCTCGACCCGGAGTTCGCGGCGCGCGTGCCGCGGTCGGCGCTCACGGCCGTCGGCGTGGTGGACGGGTTCGCGGTGCTCGTCGACGAGGAGCCGGTGGCACCCGACCACGACCTCGACGACGAGGAACGCTGGTGGGACTCCCTCGACACCCCGCCGGCGCGGCTCGTCGCGGTCCGCGATCTCGACCTCGTCGACGACGACGCGTGGCCTGCCGCGCTCGCGCTGCTCGGGGCCGAGCGCGAGACGCGGGCCGCGCTCATGGCGCCCGGCTCGTACACCGCGTGGTGGCTGGCCCGGCACGCCCGGATCGGCGGCCGCCGCCCCGCCCACTGGCGCCTCCCGACCGCGCACGACCTCGCGCCGCTGTACGAACCGCCGCCCTGGCCCGAGGGGTCGCCCGCCGACGTCGACGAGGCCGTACTGACGGTGATCGGGGTGCGGGCCGATCTCACGATCTCCGACAGCGCGGTGGCCGCCGACCTGCTCGCCCGGCTGGTCGACCCGACCCGGCATCCCGACGCCGCGCTCGTGGCCGACGCGCACGAGGCACTGGCCGAGGCGGTCGCGACCGGTCGCGTGGACTCCGCGGACATCGACATGCCGGAGCAGGTCAGGGCGCTCGACGGCTCCATCGCGGACGTCGACGTCGCCATGGTGCTCGACGCGCCCTGGCTCGCCGCGGTGCTTCCGGCGGGCGAGCTCGTGACGGGCGGCGATCCGGTGGCGCTGGCCGAGCTGCTGGACCTGCCGGTGGCGTCCGAGATCGTCGCCGCGGACGTGGAGGGTCCGGGACGGCCGGTCCGCTGGGCGGCGATCGGCGAGGTCGTCGTGGCGTGCCACACGCTCGGGGTACCCGTGCCCCGCGGCGAGCTCTCCGTCCACGACGAGCTGTGGGTGGCCGTCCGGCGCCCGCTCACGGGCCGGTTCAGCGTTCTGAGCTGGCGCGACGCCTCGGGACGGTGGCATGCCACCGACCCGCTGCGTGCCCTGCTCGGCCTCCTGACCGAGGACGACGCCCTCGGGTGAACGGCCGGATCGCGTGCTAGACAGGACGCTGTGACCCTCGCCAGCGACGGTGCGACACGGCGGCCCCGCCGGGTCTGCCTGCTCTCCGTGCACACGTCGCCCCTGGAACAGCCGGGCACCGGTGACGCCGGAGGCATGAACGTCTACATCGTGGAGACCGCCACGCGGATGGCGCAGCGCGGTGTCGACGTCGAGATCTTCACCAGGGCCACCTCGTCGGAGAACCCTCCGGTGGTCGAGCTCGCGCCCGGCGTGCTCGTCCGCCACGTGGCGGCCGGTCCGTTCGAGGGCCTCGGCAAGAACGACCTCCCGAGCCAGCTGTGCGCCTTCACCGCAGGCGTACTGCGCACCGAGGCCCGTCACGAGCCCGGCTACTACGACGTGGTGCACTCGCACTACTGGCTCTCCGGTCAGGCCGGCTGGCTCGCCCGCGACCGCTGGGGCGTCCCGCTGGTGCACAGCGCCCACACGCTGGCGCGGGTGAAGAACGCGGCGCTGGCCGACGGCGACCCGCCCGAACCGATGGTGCGGGTGATCGGCGAGGACCAGGTGGTGGCCGAGGCCGACCGGCTCATCGGCAACACCGACGAGGAGACGCGCCAGCTCGTCGAGCTCTACGGCGCGGATCCGCAGCGGACCGTCGCCATCGCGCCGGGCGTCGACCTCGTGCGGTTCACCCCCGGCGACCGTGCTGTCTCCCGCAGTGTGCTCGGCCTCCCTCCCGACGCGATCGTGCTCGCCTTCGTCGGACGCATCCAGCCGCTCAAGGCTCCCGACGTGCTGCTGCGTGCCGCGGCCGAACTGCTGCGCCGCGACCCCGCGCTGCGCTCGCGGCTCGTCGTGCTGGTCGCGGGTGGCCCGTCCGGCAGCGGACTGGCCGAGCCGACTGCCCTGCACGAGCTGGGTGCGTCGCTCGGGATCACCGACGTGCTGCGCTTCCTGCCGCCGCAGACCCGGGAGAGCCTGGCGCACGTCTACCGGGCGGCCGACGTGGCCGCCGTGCCGAGCTACAACGAGTCCTTCGGGCTGGTGGCGCTGGAGGCGCAGGCGTGCGGCACCCCGGTGGTCGCGGCGCAGGTCGGCGGGTTGCCGGTCGCGGTCGCCCACGAGCGCTCCGGGTTGCTGGTGCCCGGGCACCGGGCGGAGCAGTGGGCCGACGCGCTGGCCGCGGTGGCCTGCGTCCCCGGCCGGCGCGACGAGATGGGTGCCGCGGCGGTGCGGCACGCCCGGATGTTCTCCTGGGACCGCACGGCCGACGCGCTGCTCGACACCTACACCGAGGCGGCAGCGGAGTACGCGGAGCGCCAGGGGCTCGTCGTGCGCCCGACCACCCCGGTGCGATGAGCACCGACGACGTCGCCGCCGTCGAGGCGACGGTGGCAGCGGCACTCGCCGAGCTGGAGGTCGACCACCACCGGCGCGACTCGGGGCAGTTCCTCGTGACGCTGCCCGGCACCAACCGGCTCCAGACGCACTGCTGGCTCCTGGTCGGGGAACACGCGTTGTTCGTGCAGGCCTTCGTGTGCCGGCAGCCCGACGAGGACCACGACGTGGTCTACCGGTTCCTGCTGCAGCGCAACGCCCGGCTCTACGGCGTCCACTACGCGCTGGACCGCATCGGCGACATCCACCTCATCGGCAGGCTCGGCCTGCACGCCGTCACCACCGCGGAGCTGGACCGCGTGCTCGGGCAGGTGCTCGAGGCCGCCGACGGCGACTTCAACACCCTCCTCGAGCTCGGCTTCGCGTCCTCGATCCGGCGGGAGCACGCCTGGCGGCAGGGACGCGGGGAGAGCCTCGCCAACCTGAAGGCGTTCGAGCACCTCTTCGGCTGATTGCCGGTTCGGCAAGAACACTTGTCACTCCGGCGTCGCGAGACGGACAGTCGGCGCATGGACGACAACACGCACTCCGACGTCATCGTGATCGGCGGTGGCGCCGCCGGCCTCAGCGGCGCGCTGACGCTGGCCAGAGCGCGCCGCTCGGTACTGGTCCTCGACGACGGTCATCCCCGCAACGCCCCCGCCGACGGGGTGCACGGATTCCTGTCCCGCGACGGCATCGCGCCGTCCGAGCTCGTCGGCCTCGGCGCCGCCGAGGTGACCGGCTACGGCGCCACGATCCTCCGCACCCGGGTCACGTCGGCCCGCCCGGACGGCGCCGGCTTCGTGGTCGGCACCGACAGCGGGCGGACCTTCACCGCGCGCCGGCTTCTGGTGACGACCGGGCTGGTCGACGAGCTGCCCGACCTCCCGGGCGTGGCGCCACGCTTCGGCCACGACGTCCTGCACTGCCCCTACTGCCACGGCTGGGAGGTCCGCGACCAGCCGATCGGCGTGCTGGGCACCGGGCCGTTCGCCGCGCACCAGGCGCTGCTGTTCCGGCAGTGGAGCGACGACGTGACCCTGTTCCTGCACACCGCACCCGCCCCGGCCCCCGATGAGTCGGAGCAGCTCGCCGCCCGCGGGATCACCGTCGTCGAGGGCGAGGTCGCCGCACTGGAGAGCTCCGACGACCGGCTCACCGGCGTGCGGCTGGTCTCGGGGCGCGTCGTTCCCGTGCGGGCGGTGACGGTCATGCCACGCTTCACCGCCCGGAGCGACGTCCTCACCGGGCTCGGCCTCACGACCGTGGAGCACCCCATGGGCATCGGCACGCACATCGAGACGGACGACCGGGGCCTGACCGCCGTGCCCGGGGTATGGGCCGCGGGCAACGTCACGGACCTTCTCGCCCAGGTCATCGGGGCCGCCGCGGCAGGCGTCATGGCCGGGGCGGCGATCAACGCCGATCTCATCGCCGACGACACCCGCGTCGCCGTGGAGCGCCACCGCGAGTTGCAGCAAAGCCACGTTGCCGCAACGGGACTGCCTGAACGTGGCTTTGCTGCAACCGCTGGGGAGCTCCGATGACGGACGAACGTTTCACGGCACCGTTCTGGGACGAGCGCTACGGCTCGGTCACCCGCATCTGGAGCGGTGAGCCGAACCCGCAACTCGTTGCGGAGGCCGCGGGCCTCGCGCCGGGCACCGCTCTCGACGCCGGGTGCGGCGAGGGAGGCGATGCCTACTGGCTCGCGCGGCAGGGATGGCGGGTGACCGCCGCGGACGTCTCCGCCGTGGCCCTGGAACGCGCCGCCGCCCACGCCGACCCGGACATCGCCGACCGGATCACCTGGCAGCAGGCCGATCTCCTCGCCGGGTGGGCTCCCGAGCCGCTCGCCTACGACCTCGTCAACGTGCAGTTCGTGCATTTCCCCAGCGCGCTGCGGGGGCCGGTGTACGCACGTCTCGCCGTGGCGGTGGCGCCGGGCGGAGTCCTGCTGATCGTCGCGCACCACCCCTCCGACCTGGCGACGACCATGCCCCGGCCGCAGGAGCCCGACCTGTTCTTCACGGCCGAGGAGCTTGCGGCCTCCCTCGACCCCGGCCAGTGGGACGTGCTCGTCGCCGAGGCCAGACCGCGGCTCGCCACCGACCCGGAGGGCCGGGAGGTCACCATCCACGACGCCGTACTCGCGGCACGGCGGCGCTCGTGATGTGATCGTGATGTCGAGGGACCAACCTCGGCACGGGCGGCCACCGTCCTCCTCCCGGAACCCGGTCGTACCGGGGCGAGGAGGCGGTGACGGTGACCCGGTGGCACAGACGTAGGTCGGCGCTGGTGGCGGTAGCGGTGCTCGGGGTACTGGCGGTCGGCACGGGTGTGGTGCTGACCGGCTACTCCGAGCCCGGCCCCGCCAGGTCCACGGCCGTCGCGCCCGCTCACCCCCGGCCGGTGCTGCCGGGCGGCGAGGAGAAGAGCGCCTTGACGGACGCGGCGGCCGGGGCCGTCGCTCCCGGTTTCGCCGCGGACGGCGGCCGCGCGGCTGCGCTCCCACCCGACCGCACGCCCGGGCCAGGCCTCCCGGTGGGCACGGTGCAACGGTCGCTGGTGCGCACGGCGCAGCTCTCCGTCGAGGTGGCCGACCCGGCGGCGTCGTCCCGGCAGGTCCGGACCGCGGCCGCCGCAGCAGACGGGCTGGTCACGGAGGAGCAGTCGAGCGACACCGGGAGCTGGGTGGTGCTGCGCGTGCCCGCCGAGTCGCTGGAGCGGCTCATCGATGACATCGCGGCGATCGGGCGCGTGGTCGGGCGCTCGACCCAGGTGCTCGACGCCACCGAGGAGGTCGTCGACCTCGACGCGCGGGTCGCGAGCCAGCAGGCGAGCGTCGCGCGCGTGCGCGGGCTGCTCGCCCAGGCCGCCTCCATCGGTGACGTGGTGGCCATCGAGTCCGAGCTGTCGCGTCGCGAGGCCGACCTCGACTCGCTGACGAGCAGGCTCGAGGCTCTGCGCGAGCAGGTGGCGTTGTCGATGTTGACGGTGGATCTGCGGGCGACGGGCACGCCCCCCGCGGCCGACCCGGCGCCTCCCGGTTTCCGGGACGGCCTCGCCTCGGGCCTGGCCGGGCTGCGCACCCTCGGTTCGGCTGCGCTGGCGGTGGTCGGGTTCGTGCTGCCGTTCCTGCCGGTGCTGGCCGTGCTGGGCGGGATGGCCTGGCTGGTGCGTCGCCTCGTGCGGGCCCGGCGGACACCGGCTGTGGCGGGAGCAGGCGGGCGGAGCGGCCCGGGATCTGAGGGCGAGTCCGGAACCTAGCGGCGGGACCCACGGCGGCCCGGGCCGGCCGACACGCGCGGTCGCGGTGCGGCCCGGAACGGTCATTCTGGGGCGGCGGGTAGCGCCGCCTCGCCCAGCTCAATACCGGCGCCTCCAGCGCCGCAGGGTCGACGGCGCGGGTAGCACCCGACGCTCGGGCCCCAGCTCGATGCGGGTCCGCGGGGTCCCGCTGTTCGTGCCCTCCAGCGTCAGGGTCCGGGTGCCCTCGGGCACGTGGACGCTCAGGGAGGTTCCCTCGTGCAGCGTGACGTGGACCTCGCGCAGCTGGGCCCCGTCCACGGCGAGCGCCGTGACAACCACGCCGGTGACGCGGTCCGCTTCCCGCGATCCGTTCACGGCTGCATCCCCGTGGCACGTGCCTGGCGCGCCAGGGCGTCGATCGCTGCGGCGTGCAGGGAACACGGCCACGGCATGTGCCCGGCGCGGCCGTTCGGACATCCCCGGCACCGACCGAGCCGGTCGGCCACGTGCGCACGCAACAGCCGGTCGGCCATGCCGGATTCGGCCGCGATGAACACGGTCAGCTCGTGGATCATCGCTCGGTGCCCGGCATGTCGTCCCCCGGTTCTCAGCCTCGGTCGGTCGACCCGGGCCGGCAAGGACACCGAACCGGGAACGACCTGGTCCCGTAGCCTGGCGAGTGCAGCCAGTCACCGGAACCGGTTGCCCGTCTACTGCCGTCTACAGGGGTGGCGCCGTGTCCGAGCTGGGCAGGAACCTGCGCACGGCTCGGGAGGCCGCGGGGGTGAGCCTGGCGGCGCTGGCCCGCCGGACGCACTACTCCAAGGCGCTGTTGGGGCATCTGGAGACAGGGGTTCGGCACGTCCGGCCGGAGCACGTCACCGCCTATGCGCGAGCGCTCGGAGTGGCCGTGGACGGGCTGTATGGTCCGCCGCAGGACCCGCTGCGGGTGGCACACAAGTGGCTCGTGTCCGACTCGCCCGTCACTGCGCACAACGCCGCCGGTCGACGGGTCGGCCCGAGTCTCGCGAGCGAGCTGGAACGGCGCGTGATCGAGCTGCGCCACCTCGACGACGTCGTCAGCGGGGCGGACCTGCTCCCGGCGGTCCGCAAGGAGCTGTCCGACGCTGAGTACGTCGTGGCCGAAGCGAGCTACGCAGAGGAGACCGGTCGGCGGCTGCTCACGGTCGTGGGCGAGCTCGCACAGCTCGCCGGCTGGGTCGCGAGCGACGCCGGCCAGTACGTCGAGGCCCAGCGCGTCTACCTGTCCGGGGTCTCGGCCGCCCGCTCGGCCGGTGACGACGCGTTGGCCGGTCAGCTCCTCTCGTCGCTCAGCTACCAGATCGCGAATGTCGGCGACCCCGCCGATGCGGCCCTGCTGGCCCGCTCGGCGGTGAAGGGCGCCGCGGACACATCCCCTCTGGTACGCGCGCTGCTGCTGGAGCGCGTCGCGTGGGCCGGCGCGCGGTGCCGAGACCGCGACGGCGCCCGCCGGGCACTCGACGGCGTGGACGAGGCCTACGAGGCTCGCTCGCCCGCCGTCGCCGAACCGGAATGGGTGTACTGGCTGGACCGGCGCGAGATCGACGTCATGGCTGGGCGGTGCCTGATCGAGTTGGGCGACCCTGCGGCCGCGGAACCGCTCCTGTCGGCCGCGATCGACGCGTACACCCCGGAGCACGCGCGCGAGGTCGCCCTGTACCGGACCTGGCTCGCGGAGTCCTACGCACGGGCCGGCGAGTTCGACGTGGCCCGGGATGTGCTCGGCAAGGCCGAGACGGCCGCGAGCCGGCTCAGCTCCGCTCGGCTGCACCTCCGCGTGCAGGACGTCGCGCGGCTGCTGCCCGGCGCAGCCTAGGAGCCGGAGGGCGAGCGGTCGGGTGGTTGGATCGTGCCCGGGTCGCCTCCATGGGGCGATCCAGGCCCCAGCCGGCGTTCCAGTCGCTCCGGCTCGACGGGGGTCTTGTGCTGGAGCGGGCGGAGCGGCCCGGGATCTGAGGGGGAGTCATGAACTCGGGCCACTCCGCGATAAACCGCCACATCGGCCACGCGATCGGGGGCACCGCGCGGTCGTGGGCTCCGGATCACGGCGAGGGGACGCCGTGCCCGGCTCGGTGCCGGCGAGTGGGGCTCGCCAGACCGACGCCGATCACGATGACAGTGAATCATGACCAGAACAACACTTTCGTGTTACCCCATTCGGGTGTTTCGGTCACTGGTCACCCGGGGTCACGCTGCACTTACAGTGAGATCGGCCACTCGATACGCCGTTCGGCGGATCCCGAGGTGCCGTAACTGCCCCCCAAGGAGGCGTGGGAATGCCCGTTCGCAGCCCGTACCCGGACGTCGAGATCCCGGACATGTCGCTCTTCGACTTCCTTTTCGACGACTTCGGCGAGAGGGCCGATCGCCGGGCGTTCGTGGACGGCGGGTCAGGCGTCTCGCTGACCTTCGCCGACCTGAAGCGGATGGTGCTCAGACTCGCTGCGGCGCTCGCGGAACGCGGCGTCGGAGCGGGTGACGTGGTCGGGCTCTTCGCCCCGAACACGCCCTACTACCCGGTGGTGTTCCACGGTGTCCTGCGGGCCAACGCGATCGTCACCAGTGCGAACTCGCTCTACACGCCGGGCGAACTGGCCCACCAGCTCACCGACTCGGGCGCCAAGCTGCTGTTCACGGTCTCGGCGTTCCTCGACCGCGCCACCGCGGCCGCCGCCCAGGCCGGCCTGCCGCCGGAGTCGATCATCCTGCTGGACGCGGCCCCGGAGACGGGCCGTTCCTCGCTGCGCGACCTGCTGGGCACCGAGGCCGAGCCCCCCGCGCAGACGGTGGGGGCAGCGGACACCGCGGTTCTGCCGTACTCCTCGGGCACCACCGGCCGTGCCAAGGGCGTGATCCTGACCCATCGCAACCTGGTGGCGAACCTCCTGCAGATCGCGAAGCCGTCGAACGTCACCCCGGACACCACGATCCTTGCGGTGCTCCCGTTCTTCCACATCTACGGGATGACCGTGATGATGAACCAGGGTCTGCACCGGCAGTGCACAGTGATCACAATGCCCAAATTCGATCTGCAGGAATTCCTTCGGGTCATCTCGGAGTACCGGATCAACCGCATCTACATCGCGCCGCCCGTGGCTGTCGCGCTCGCCAAGCACCCGATCGTCGACAAGTACGACCTGTCCTGCATCGACGTGATCTTCTCCGGAGCGGCCCCGCTCGACGCCGAGCTCGGCCGCGCCGTCGCCGCGCGCCTGGGCTGCACCGTGCTGCAGGGCTACGGGATGACCGAGCTGTCCCCGGTGAGCCACGCCATGCCGGACGACCGTCCCGACCTCGACCTCAACAGCTCCGGGTTCGCCCTCCCGAACATCGAGAGCAAGCTCGTCGACCCGGAGACCGGCCAGGAGGTCGGCGCGGGCGAGCGCGGCGAGCTGTGGGTCAGGGGACCCAACGTGATGAGCGGCTACCTCAACAACCCGGAGGCCACCGCGATCACCCTGGACGACGAGGGCTACCTGCACACCGGCGACGTCGCCACCGTGACCGAGGACGGCGTGTTCTCGATCGTCGACCGCGTCAAGGAGCTGATCAAGTACAAGGGCTACCAGGTGCCGCCCGCCGAGCTGGAGGCGCTGCTCCTGACCCACGACAAGATCGCCGACGCCGCGGTCATCGGGGTGAAGGACGCCGAGGGCGAGGAGGTGCCGAAGGCGTTCGTGGTCCTGCAGGCCTCGGGTGCGGACCTCACCGCCGAGGACGTCATGACCTTCGTCGCGGAGCGGATCGCGCCGCACAAGAAGGTGCGGGTGGTGGAGTTCATCGACGAGATCCCGAAGTCGGCGTCGGGCAAGATCCTGCGCAAGGACCTCCGCGCGCGGGAGGCGGCGACGAGCTGAGCCGTCGGTACGGAACGCGCGAGTGCCCCGGCGCACCACCGGGCGCCGGGGCACTCGTCGTCTACTTCCGCACGCGGAAGCGGAGCATCGTCACGGGACCTGACTGCGTGTTGCTGAAGGGTTCCAGGTCGATCCTGCCGAGGCCCGAGGTCGAGAAGCGCACGCCGTCACCGAGCAGCACCGGCACGACATACACCAGGACCTCGTCGACGAGCCCGCGCTGCAGGCACTGACTGGCCATGTCGGCACCGAGGATCTCCAGGTTCTTCCCGCCCGCGGCGGCGCGCGCCGTGGCGACGGCCTCCGCGAGGTCGCAGGTGAGAAATGTGACCCCTTCCGGCTCGTCCGGCGGCCGGTGCGTCAGGACGAACACCGGCCCCCCGTCGTAGCCAGTGTTCTCGGCGGACATCCGCTTGGCGGCCTCGTGGGTGCCCCGGCCGATGAGCATGGCGCCGGTGGCCGCCATGACCTCGGGAAACAAGTCCTCTTTCAGGTAGTCGAAGACCCAGTCCATCGCGTTGTCGGGGCCTGCGATGAAGCCGTCCAGCGACATCGCCCTGTTCACGACGACCTTGCCCAGGCCGGCATCCGTATCGCTCATGCCGGTGATGATCCGGCGCAAGCCACGAACTCATCGGCGTCGGCGGAAAGATCTGCGGACCGCTCCGAACGACCGCCCCGGGCGCAGGCCGCACACCGGCCCCGGCTTCCGTTCGGCTCGGAGGTTGGGCATGCTGGCTCGTGACGTGACTGGCGGCTCGGGGATGGGCAACCATCGGGGAGCTTCATCGCCGGGGGTCGACCGCCTGGGTCCCCGCGCCGAGGTCACGTGCCATGGCTTCCACCACCAGCACCGCACGCATGCTGCCGGGCGCACCCGTTGCGCGACGGCTGCTCGACGACGTCGCAGAGCGGTCGCGCGCTCTCCGTGAGTCCGGGACGGTCCCGTCGCTGGCCACCATCCTGGTCGGGGACGACGCCGCCAGCGCCGGCTACATCCGCATCAAGCAACGGCAGGCCGCGGATCTGGGCTTCTCCTCGCCCCACGTCCACCTGCCCGCCGACACCACAGAGGACGTGCTGCACCACGCGATCGCCGACCTCAACGACGACCCGGCAGTGCATGCCCTGCTGATCCAGTACCCGGTTCCGGATCACCTGGACTACGCGGCAGCTCTCATGGCCGTCGCGCCCGACAAGGACGTCGACGGGATGCATCCGACCAACCTCGGCCGGCTCGCAGCGGGCATCGCCGGCCCGACGCCCTGCACGCCGGCCGGGATCGAGGCCCTCCTGGCCCACTACGAGATCCCCATCCGAGGCAGGGAGGTCGTGATCCTCGGCCGCGGTGCGACGCTCGGCCGTCCGTTGGCCATGCTGCTGGCCCAGAAGCGCCCCACGGCCGATGCCGCAGTCACCGTCGTGCACACCGGGGTCGAGGACTGGGCCCGCTACACCCGCCGCGCCGACGTTCTGATCGCCGCAGCCGGAGTGCCGGGGATCGTTCAGCCCGAGCACGTCCGGCCTGGTGCCACCGTCATCGGTGGCGGCGTCCGCTACGCAGGCCGTCGGCTGCTGCCCGACGTCGACGAGTCCTGCGCCGCGGTCGCCGGAGCCATCACACCGAGAGTGGGAGGGGTCGGCCCGACCACCGTCGCCATGCTCTTCCAGAACGCGATCGCTGCCGCTGAGCGCGCACTCCGCCGTCAGGCGCCGATGTAGGCCGCGAGGTGCTCGCCGGTGAGGGTGGAGCGGTCGGCGACGAGGTCGGCGGGGGTGCCCTCGAAGACGATCCGGCCGCCGTCGTGGCCTGCGCCCGGGCCGAGGTCGATGATCCAGTCGGCGTGCGCCATGACGGCCTGGTGGTGCTCGATGACGATCACCGACTTGCCGGCGTCGACGAGCCGGTCCAGCAGGCCGAGCAGGTGCTCGACGTCGGCGAGGTGGAGGCCGCTGGTCGGCTCGTCGAGGACGTAGATGCCGCCTTTCTCAGCCATGTGGGTGGCCAGCTTGAGCCGCTGGCGCTCGCCGCCGGACAGCGTGGTGAGCGGCTGGCCGATGGTGAGGTAGCCGAGCCCGACAGCGGAGAGCCGGCCGAGGATGGCGTGCGCGGCCGGGGTGCGGGCCTCCCCGGCGCCGAAGAACTCCTCGGCCTCGGTCACCGACATCGCGAGCACCTCGCTGATGTCCCGGCCGCCGAGGTGGTAGGTCAGCACCGACGCCTCGAACCGCTTCCCCTCGCAGTCCTCGCAGGTGGTGGCCACTCCGGCCATCATCGCCAGGTCGGTGTAGATGACGCCGGCGCCGTTGCAGGTGGGGCAGGCGCCCTCGGAGTTGGCGCTGAACAGCGCGGGCTTCACCCCGTTGGCCTTCGCGAACGCCTTGCGGATCGGGTCGAGCAGCCCGGTGTAGGTCGCCGGGTTGCTCCGGCGCGACCCGCGGATCGCGCCCTGGTCGATCGCCACCACCCCGTCCCTGCCGGACACCGAGCCGTGGATCAGTGAGCTCTTGCCCGACCCGGCCACGCCGGTCACCACGACCAGCACGCCGAGCGGGATGTCGACGTCGACGCCCTGCAGGTTGTGGCGCTCAGCGCCGCGCACCTCCAGCGCACCCGACGGCGTCCGCACCGACGGCTTCAGTGCGGCGCGGTCGTCGAAGTGCCGTCCGGTGAGCGTGCCGCTGGCCCGCAGCCCCTCGACGGTGCCCTCGAACACCACCTCGCCGCCCGCGGTTCCGGCGCGCGGACCGAGGTCGACGACGTGGTCGGCGATCGCGATCGCCTCCGGCTTGTGCTCCACGACCAGCACGGTGTTGCCCTTGTCGCGCAACTGCAGGAGCAGGTTGTTCATCCGCTGGATGTCGTGGGGGTGCAAGCCGATGGTGGGCTCGTCGAAGACGTAGGTGACGTCGGTGAGCGAGGACCCGAGATGGCGGATCATCTTGGTGCGCTGTGCCTCGCCGCCCGAGAGCGTGCCCGACGGCCGGTCGAGGGACAGGTAGCCCAGCCCGATCTCCACGAACGAGTCGAGGGTCCGGCGCAGCGTGGTCAGCAGCGGCGCCGCCGACGGCTCGTCCACCCCGCGGACCCACGCGGCCAGGTCGCTGATCTGCATGGCGCAGGCGTCGGCGATGCTGATCCCGTCGATCTTCGACGACCGGGCCGCCTCGCTGAGCCGGGTACCGCCGCACTCGGGACACGTGGCGAAGACGACCGCGCGGTCGACGAACGCCCGGATGTGCGGCTGCATCGCCTCCCGGTCCTTGGAGAGGAACGACTTCTGGATCTGCGGGATCAGGCCCGCGTACGTCAGGTTGATCCCCTCGACCTTGATCTTGGTCGGCTCCTTGTGGAGCAGGTCGTGGAGCTCGCGCTTGCTGAACCTCCGGATCGGCTTGTCCGGGTCGAAGTAGCCGCAGCCGCGGTAGATGCGGCCGTACCAGCCGTCCATGCTGTAGCCCGGGACCGTGAGCGCGCCCTCGTTGAGTGACTTGGTGTCGTCGTAGAGCGCCGTCAGGTCGAAGTCGGACACCGAACCCATGCCCTCGCAGCGCGGGCACATGCCGCCGGTGATGCTGAACTCGCGGCGCTCCTTCACCTTCTGCCCGCCGCGCTCCAGGGTGACGGCACCCGCTCCACTGATCGAGGCGACGTTGAACGAGAACGCCTGCGGCGAGCCGATGTGCGGACGGCCGAGCCGGCTGAACAGGATGCGCAGCATCGCGTTGGCGTCGGTGACGGTGCCGACCGTGGAGCGGACGTTGGCCCCCATCCGCTCCTGGTCGACGATGATCGCGGTGGTCAGCCCGTCGAGCACGTCGACGTCGGGCCGCGCCAGCGTCGGCATGAAGCCCTGCACGAACGCGCTGTAGGTCTCGTTGATCATCCGCTGCGACTCCGCGGCGATCGTGGCGAACACCAGAGAGCTCTTCCCGGAGCCGGACACGCCGGTGAACACCGTCAGCCGGCGCTTCGGGAGCTCCACACTGACGTTCTTGAGGTTGTTCTCGCGCGCGCCGTGCACGCGGATCAGATCGTGGCTGTCGGCGACGTGCAGCGCAGGAGACAGCGGGTCCGTCCTCATGGCCGTGCTCATCGTGGCTCCATCTGTCGCTCGGGGCGCGGTCGCGGTGTCCGTCGGTGTCATGTCTCGAGAGCGGCGCGCCGCCCGTCCACCGGGGTCACCGCACCTCGAAGATGCGGATCATGTTGCCTGCAGGGTCGCGGAAGGCGCAGTCGCGGACGCCCCACGGCTGGGCGGTCGGTTCCTGGACGACCTCGGCGTCGCTCGCCTGCAGCTGCTCGAAGGTGCTGTCGAGGTCCTTGGTGGCCAGGTTGATGCCGGCGTAGGTGCCCTTGGCCATCATCTCGGCGATGGTGCGGCGCTCGTCGTCGGTGATGCCGGGGTCAGCGGCGGGCGGGTGCAGCACGATGGACGTGCCGGGCTGGTCGGCGGGGCCGACCGTGATCCAGTGCATCCCCCCGTACTCGACGTCGTTGCGGACCTCGAAGCCGAGGATGTCGCGGTAGAAGGCCAGGGACGCCTTCGGGTCGTCGTGGGGGAGGAATGTCTGGTAGATGCTGATGTCCATGGCGGTCACGCTAGGTGCGGCACGGTGACCGGTGCTTCTCGATTCCTGATCGGTCTGGTCACCTGTTTCGCGACGCACGGCGGCATCCCGGCCGTCGCGCGCCCGACCTGGTCCCGGTAGACGCTGGGCGGCACCCCGACCAGCTCGGTGAAGCGGGTGCTGAAGGTGCCCAGCGACTGGCAGCCGACCGCGAAGCAGACCTCGGTGACGCTCAGGTCGCCCCGCCGCAGCAGCGCCATCGCGCGCTCGATGCGCCGCGTCATCAGGTAGGAGTACGGCGACTCGCCGTAGGCGCGCCGGAACTCACGGCTGAGGTGCCCGGCCGACATGTGTGCACCGCGGGCGAGCGCCTCGACGTTGAGTGGTTGGGCGTACTCCCGGTCGATCCGGTCGCGGACGCGGCGCAGCAGAGTGAGATCGCGCAGGTGCTGTGCCGTGGGTGGCCTGCTGGTCACCGCGAGATCGTGCCACGTCACGCCGCGGAGAGACACTGTCTGCGCTCGGCGGGCGCCGGGAACCGGGCTGGACCTGGCCTACGGGGCGCTCGACTTCGTGGTCGACCCCGGAGGGAGACCGGGTGCTCCGGGCTCGGTGTCGAACCCGAACTGCGCTGCCAGTGCCCGCGTGGCGAGAGCCTGCGGGACGCACCGCAACGCCGCGTCCCGCAGGCGGGCCCGGGCCCCGGTGAGCCGGAGTACCCGGTTCATCCTGCGGGCGTCTCGCTGTAGGGCGCCCGTACGAGGGTGCCGGCGGGCGGAGTAGGCAATCAGGGCGTGGGGCACGTCTGCGGGGCCCGCTCCGGCGAGCTCGTTCCCGAGGACCACAGCGTCCTCGAACGCCTGGCAGGCGCCCTGCCCGAGGTCGGGGGTCATCGCGTGGGCCGCGTCGCCGAGCAGAGCCACCCTTCCGACGGCGAGCACAGGAAGCGGCCATCTCAGTTGGGCCGTCTCGACCACGTGCACGCCCTCGGGCGGAGTCGCGTCGATGAGCGCGGTGACGCTCGGGTGCCAGTCGGCTCGGCGGCTGCGCAGCCATCGGTGCCGTTCGTCCGCCGTGGCGGTCGAGGCTCCGTCCTCCGCGCTCGCCCGCCAGGCCGAGTACCAGTAGATCCCGTCGTCCATCGGAAGACAGCCGAACCGGTCTCCGGTGCGGTGGTCCAGCAGCTCGCCGGCCACCATCGGCACGTTCGCCGGAGCCACAGCGGCGATGGCGCGCGCGGCCTTCTCGCCGGAACCGGCCAGGCCGGGATGGTCCGGGAACAGGGTGCTCCGGAGCCTGCTCCCGGCACCGTCCGCGACCACGACGGCGTCCGCCCGCAGGTCCGCCGCCCCGTCGAGCTCGACGTGCGCCCCCACCTCGCGCACCGTGGTGACCGCGCAGCCCGTGCGGACGGCGTCGGCGGGGAGCGCCTCGGCCAGCAGACCGTGCAACCACGGCCGGGGCACGGCCACGAACGGTGCGCCGACGTGCTCGGCCATCGCGACCTGGTCGGTTGTGATCAGGGGGCGACCGTGCCGGTCACGCAGGGCAGCACCGCCGTCGAGCGGAACGGCGCGGGCCCGCACGGGTTCACCGAGTCCGAGCGCGTCCAGCGCCAGTACCCCGTTGGGCGGGAGACCGATTCCGGCGCCGGTCTCACGCAGCTCGGGCGCTCGTTCGAGCACCGTGACCTCATGGCCTGCCCGGTGGACGGCGAGTGCCGCCGCCAGCCCGCCCAGGCCCGCTCCTACCACGACGATGTGCATCTGCAGCCCCCCTCTACGCTTGTAGAGACCATACGGCAGAATGCTCTACACGGGGTAGAGGAAAATTGAGCGATCGACGCACGGAGATCCTCGACGCGGCGCTGCATGTGCTGGCGGAGCAGGGCATGCGAGGCCTCACTCATCGGGCGGTCGATGCTGCCGCCGGGATCCCGCCCGGAAGTACCTCCTACTACTTCCGCAGTCGCTCCGCCCTGGTCGCCGGGTGCGTCGAGCGGCTGCTGGAGATCGACGTGCAGGTCGACCTCCCGGTGGTGCGGTCCGGAGCGACGGACGTCACGAGCCTCGCGGCGGTGCTCGCTTCGGTCTGCGTCGCGATGGTGACGGAGGAGCGGTACCGCACCCTGGCCCGCTTCGAGCTGACACTTGCGGCAGTGCGTGATGAGCACCTGCGTGCCGAGTTGCTGCGGGGCGGTGACACGATCCGCCGCCTGACCGCGGACCTGGTGCGCCCCCTCGGAGCGACGGACCCCGACCGGTCAGCCGATGAGCTGGCTGCCACGCTCGACGGACTGATCCTCACTGCCCTGGTGCGGGGTACGCAGGACGAGTCGGCGCTGGCTTCCTGGTTGCGCACGGCGCTGGAGCGCGCGCTGCGGGCCCAGCCCGGGGTTGGGCTCGGAAGATCTTCTCCAGACGGCTGATCCACTGCTCCCAGCCGTCCCGCAGCGTCTCGTAGTACGAGGGCTCGAACTCGGGACCGGCCGCTCACGGGGGGTCGGGCCAGGGGTCCACCACCAGGTCGGGCCATTCCCGCTGCCAGCGCCGCGCCTTCGCCTCGTAGACCGCGCGCGGCGCCAGTCGCGGGTTCGGGCGGACCCGCTTCGCGAACAGGTCGGCGTAGCCGTGCGGCGCGTAGTCCACCAGCTCGCCGCCGACCGTCCGCGAGACACCGAAGCAGCAGGTCGTGGACGCGAAGTGGTCGATCGCGTCGGTCGAGCCGGTGAAACGGACGCCGGGGACGCCGAACCGGGCCTCGTACCAGAGATGGACGCGTGCCTCGTTGCGCACCTCGACCGTCACCCCGAGGTCGGCGAACAGACTGTGGGCCCGGCGGATCACCGCGTCCTCGGCCTCGTAGGACAGGTCCGAGGAGTCGTAGTAGAAGAAGTCGTAGTCGGCGATGCCGGCTCCGGGGTCCCGCCCGTCCAGCACGTTCCACACGGTCTGGAACACCGCCCCGGCGGTCAGCCACCAGTCCGGGACGCCGAGTGCCGCCCCGCGGAGAAGGATTGCCTCGTTCACCGGGTTCCGGCGGACGAGGGTCAGGAAACGGTCGCGCTGCTCCACGGGAGCAGTCTGTCGGGCGGGGTCAGCCCGCCCGCGGAGGCGGCGCGGCGTTCCGCAGGCGGATGCCGCTGAAGCCCAGGGTGCTGGTGATCGCCGCCGCCCAGAAGTCGTGGAGGTGCGGCAGCACCCGGAGCTGGATGCCGGCGGCCTCGTGGAGTGCGAGCAGGTCGCCCACGGGTTCGGGCGGCCCGAGCGGCCGGACGGTGTGCGTGGAGATGTGAGCGGCGGGCTCCGGGGTGCCGATGGGCTCGAACCGGTCGGCGGGCAGCCGGTAGGCGAAGAGCCGGACCTCCCGGATGCGGTCGAGCCACCGGTACTCGACGGCGTGCACCCGGCGTCCGCTCCCGATGCCGAGGATGCGCTCGGCGTCGGAGGCGCTCGTGCCGTCGGTCACCCAGGCCATCGCGCGGGGGCACTGCCGGGGGAACCAGTACGAGGGCGCCCGCTCCGCGTCGACCGCCCACACCCGGGCCGTGGGGTCGGCGGCCGTCGCGGCGACGTGGGGAACGAACGTGGTGATCGTCGGATCCTCCGAGAAGTGGAGTACCTCGCCGTCGCGCGGACGCATGGTCGTCCCTCCGGTGGTCGGTGCCTCAGCTCACCGTGCCGGACCCGGTGCGGGAAGGGCCGCCGGGCGTTCGAGGTAGCTGTCGTCCGGCCGGACGAAGCCGAGCCGCTCGTACAGGGTGTGGGCGTCACGGGTGTGCAGCGCCCACCGGAACAGGCGTCCGGGGCCACCGTCGACCATGAACCGGACCAGCTCGACCCCGAGGCCGCCGCCGCGCGCCGACGGCTCGACGAACACGTCGGCCAGGTAGGCGAACGACACACCGTCGGACACGGCCCGGGCGAAGCCCACCATGCGTCCGGACGCGGTCTCGTAGGCGGCGGCGACCCGCCAGGCGCCCTCGATCTGCTGCTCCACGTGGCCCCGCTCCCGCCACCGGCCCCAGTACGCCTCCGTGGACAGGAACTGCCACACCACGTCCCGGTCGACCCGCTTCGGGTCGTCGTCCAGCTCGAACGCTCCGAACTCGAAGATCACGGGAGGACTCTGCCACGCGGTCCCCGCACGGCGTTCGGGAGGACGGAGCGGGAACGAGCGGATACCGTGGTCAGCGATCGATCGAGACCCACCGCGGAGGTCGCTGTGGCCCAGGCCCTGTCGTTGCTGGACTTCCTCCGTGGCCTCCGGACCGACGACGCCTTCCGTTCCGCGTTCACCGCGGACCCCGGTGCCACCTTGGCCGAGCACGGGCTGGGCGATCTGAGCCCCTACGACGTCCACGATGCACTGGTGTTGATGGAGGACACCGAGACCGCCGAGTTCAGCCCCGACTTCACCAGCGCCGGAGCCCATCCGACGCCGCCACCTCCGGACGGCAGCAGCGACGCGCACCAGTACCTCAGCGCGTATCTCGACCCCGACGCCGACATCGAGCCGCGGTTCGCATCGGGCAGCGCGGACAGCGGCGGGTACGCAACCGGCGCCGACGACACCATCGCTTTCGGCGTGGGCGCCGCCACCGTCACCGGCGGCATCGACGACGATCCCGAGCCGGCCTACGGGCTCGACGGCGCCGCCCAGCCCGCGGCCGAGGGCGACGGCGACCTCGGCGCGCCTGCCGACGACGCCGCCGAGTTCCCGGCCACTCCTGACCACGCCGATGATCCCCATGCCGACCGGTTCGCCCCGGCCGATCACGCCGACGGCGAGCACCACGCCCCGATCGTCTGAGCCCGCCCCGGGCCCCTGCCGTCAGAACCCGTTCGGCCCGCGCTTCGGCGTGACGCTGCTGATCCGGTCGGCCAGCTCCGCCGGCACCTCCCAGTCCCCGGGAGCGCCGGAGGCGCACGAGTCGTGGGCGGCGGCCGCGGCGAGCACCGCCGCGGCGTCTCCCGCGTCCAGCCCCGAGAACCGGACGCGCGCCTTGCCCGGCCCGTCGACCGCCGCGACGCCGTGGTCGGGGCAGCCGCCGAGGCACTGCACGTTCCGCACGGCGACCAGCGAACCGGCGGGATGGTCGGCGATCGCCTCGGCGAGCGCCCGGCCGAAGTCGCCGGTGGCGCGGCTGTCATAGCGGGGGCAGGTGCGGCAGATCAGCAACGTCATCGCAGATCCCGGGACGTGGGGACCACCGCACGTGGCAGCCGGTCAGGCGGAGGCGGCCACGTTGCGGTCGGCGCTGCCCGGGTTGGGCGGCGTCGGCGCCGGCTCGTCGGCCGCCTCCTTGTGGAAGCGCCCGTCCTTCATGATGTAGTCGAGCCGGTCGCGGTCCTGCAGCACCGTGATGTCGGCGAGCGGGTCGCCGTCGACGAGCAGCAGGTCGGCGAGGTAGCCCGGCTGCACCTTCCCCAGCTCGTCGGGGCGGAGCATGATCTCCCCGCCCCACGCGGTGGCGGAGATGATCGCCTCCATCGGCGTGAACCCCAGCAGCTCCACGAAGTGCTCGAGGTCGCGGGCGTAGGTGCCGTGCGGGGTCCAGGCGAAGCCGTAGTCGCCGCCGGGCAGCACCCTGATGCCGCGCCGGTGCATCTCGCGCAGGCCCTTGATCGCCTGGTCGAGCTCCTTCTTGTAGCCGACGGCCTCGGCGGCCTCCTGCGGGAACCCGAACGACTCGGCCTCGTAGAGAGTGGCGACGAGCCAGTTGATGCCGGGCGCCACGAACACCCAGTCCTTGTTGGCCTCGAGCATGTCCATGCCCTCGGCGTCGGTGAAGCTGGCGTGGTAGATGATGTCGACCTTGTTCCGGACGCACATCTTCACGCTCTCGGCGCTGCGGGCGTGGGCGCAGACCCGCTTGCCGCGCCGGTGAGCCTCGGTCACCGCGGCGGCGGTCTCCTCGTCGGAGAAGTAGGTGTCCTCGGCCCGCTGGGTGCCGGTGATCTCCTCACCGGTCATCGACAGCTTGATCTGGTCGACGCCGATGTCGATCAGCTCGCGGACGGCCCTGCGCATGCCTTCGGGGCCGTCGGCGAACTTGGTGATGCTCTTGATCAACGCGCCGCCGGTGACGGCGATCTCCGGGCCGTTGGCCAGGTAGCGCGGGCCGGGGATGCGCCCTGCGTTGATCGCATCGCGGCAGACCACGTCGAGGCGGTCCTTCGCCGACGCGGCGCCGAGGCACATCGTGTAGCCGGAGTCGATGTAGGTCCGGGCCGACTCGATGCAGAACAGGAGGTGCTCCTCGACGGGCAGGGTGCCCAGGCCGTCGAGGTCGGCGCTGTTGTTCCAGCTGAAGTGCGTGTGGGCGTCGCAGAGCCCGGACATCAGGGTGCGTCCGCGGCCCTCGATCACCCGCGCGCCTTCGGTGGCACCGGGGTCTACGTCACCGACGGCGGCGATGCGGTCGTTCTCGACCAGCACGTCGCCGGGGTAGGGATCGGCTCCGGTGGAGTCGAGGATGCTGACGCCGCGGAACAGGATCTTGTTCGTCGGGACGGGCATGGTGGGCTCCTCGTCACTGAGGTGAAACGCGCTGCGGGTGGAACTACAGGAACTTGAGCAGGAGGTCGGTGGTGGCGCGCGCCGCTTCCAGCGCGGTCCAGTGCCCGACGCCGGGCAGGATCTCCACGGTCGCCGAGCCGTGCGCTGCAGCGAGCTCCTGGCTCGCCTCGGGCGGTCCGACCTTGTCGTCGGAGCCGGTGACCATCAGCAACGGCAGGGCGGGGTCGATGGGGCCGGGATCGGTGGCGGCGGCGAGTGCCTCGCAGTTGCGGGCGTAGCCCTCGGCGTCCTGGCGCATCACGAGCTCGCGGACGAACGCCGCGACCTCCGGCCGGTCGCGCCGGGTGGTCTCGGAGACGGCGTTGGCGACGACGGCCGGGGCGACGGCGGCCGTGCCCTTCTCCCGCAGGACGGCGGCGCGGTCGCGCTGGGCCTGGCGCCCGGCCTCGGCCGGCTCCCGCACCGCGCCGAGCAGCGCGAGCCCGGAGACCGTGCCGGGGTGACGGGCGGCGAGCGCGCGCACGACGAGCGTGCCCATCGAGTGCCCGACCACCTTGGCGCTGGCGACACCGAGCTCGGTGAGCACGGCGGCGAGATCGTCGGCGTGGCTCTCCACGCTGATCCCGTCGGCCACCGGGGAGCGGCCCGCGCCCGCGGAGTCGACCCGGATCACCCGGAAGCGGTCGACGAGCGCGTCGGCCTGCACCTGGTAGAAGTTCGAGGTGCCCCCGAGGCCGTGCACGAGCAGCACGGCGGGGCCGTCCCCCTCGACCTCGACGGCCAGTTCCTTACCGTTGACCTGCACAGTGGTCCTTTCTCAGCGGATGCGGTTGGACAGCGTGCCCAGGCCGGTGACCGTGATCTCGACGACGTCGCCGCTGGTGAGGAAGCGCGGCGGGTCGAAACCGAGGCCTACCCCGGCGGGCGTGCCGGTGGCGATGAGGTCGCCGGGCAGCAACGTGGTGCCTGCGGAGATCGTGGCGATCAGCTCGGGCACGTCGAAGATCAGATCCTTCAGCGGCGCGAACTGGCGGCGCTCCCCGTTGACGGTGGTCTCGAGCTCGAGCGCGGTGACGTCGCCGATCTCGTCGGCCGTGACGGCGTAGGGCCCCATCGGGCAGTGGGTGTCGAACGACTTGCCCAGCAGCCACTGCTTGTGGTCGCGCTGCACGTCCCGCGCGGTGACGTCGTTGATGATCGTGTAGCCCCACACGTGGCTGTAGGCGTCCTCGCGTGAGATGCCGCGGCCGCCCTTCCCGATGATCGCGGTGAGCTCACCCTCGTAGTCGAGCTCGGAGGTGGGGCCGGGGTCGACGAGAGCGCCCGGACCGGTCACGGCCGTGGTGGCCTTCGTGAACATGATCGGCTTGTCCGGGATGGCCTCGGAGCGGCTCGGGGTGTCGTAGCCGCTGCGGCCGAACTCCGCGGCGTGTTCGCTGTAGTTCTTGCCGACGCACCAGATGTTGCGGCGGGGCTCGGGGATCGGTGCCTGCAACTCGACGGACTCCAGCGGCAACGCCTCCTGCTCGCCGGCCCGCTCGCGCAGAACCGGGCCGAGGTCGTCCCACGCCCCGATCACGTCGAGTACCCGGGAGCCGGCCGGGAGCAGCGCGCTGACGTCGTGGACGGCGCTCCCGTCGGCACTGACCACGCCGACCCGCGGCGCGGCCCCGGCGGAGAAGGTCACCAGCTTCATTGCTCACCAATCTCAACCAATAGGAACCAATCTTGACCTGATCGACCGTACGTCGTCCAGGCACCGCTGTCGATAGGGAGCTGGAAGTCGATCAAACCCGCCGATTGGTCACGATTGGTTCAGCGTGCTGTACGCTGTCTGCGTGTTGGCCGTGGAGAAGTCCCTGCGTGCCCTGCTCGTGCAGGGCACGCAGGACGGCACGCTCGGTCCGGGCTCCAAGCTGCCCACGGAACGTGACCTGGTGGAGCAGCTGTCCGCCCCGCGCAGCGCGATCCGGCGCGCCCTGGACGTCCTCGAGCGCGACGGAGTGGTGATCCGGCACGTCGGGCGCGGCACCTTCCTCACCGAGGCCGGGCTCCCGCCGGCGGACGGTGCGCCGCCGGACACGAGCCCTGCCGAGATCATGCAGGTCCGGCTCCTGCTCGAGCCGCCCGTGGCGGAGCTCGCCGCCCGGGTGGCCACCCAGGCCGACCTCGACCGCATCGCCGCGTGCCTGGGTGGCGGCGAGGGCAGCGAGAGCTTCGAGGACTTCGAGGCCTGGGACGGCCGGCTGCACCGGGCCATCGCCCTCGCCGTGCACAACGGCCTGCTGATCAGCATGTTCGACGTCATGAACACCGCGCGCAGCCTGCCGGTCTGGGGCAGTCTCAAGCGCCGCACGTCGAGCCCCGACCGGCGCCGCCGCTACCACGACGAGCACACCGCCATCGTCGAGGCGCTCCGGGACCGCGACCCGCTCGGCGCCAGGGACAGCATGCGCCGGCACCTGCAGAACGTCTCCGACAACCTGCTGGGTCGGCATTGAACCTCGCCGGCCGGTCGACGTGGGGTGCCGGGGACGTATCCGGCGGCATACGGTGGAGGCATGGCACAGCGTGCACCGGAGCGGTCGACACCCCTCGACGAGCAGCTGTGCTTCGCCCTCTATGCGGCCTCCCGCGCCATGACGGGCTACTACCGGCCGCTGCTGGACACGATCGGGCTGACCTACCCGCAGTACCTGGTGATGCTCGTGCTCTGGGAGCGCGGCGACACCACCGTCAGCGGAATCGGGCAGGCGTTGCAGCTGGAGACGGGCACGCTCTCCCCGCTGCTGCAGAGGCTGGAGGCCCTCGGGTTCGTCCGGCGCACCCGGCAGCTCGACGACCAGCGTTCGGTGCTGGTGGCGCTCACGCCGGCGGGCCACGTTCTGGAGCAGGACGTCGTCAGCACGCAGAAGCAGGTCGGGCTGGCCACCGGGCTGGGCCGCGCGGAGAGCGCCGCACTCCGCGAGCTGCTGCACGGGCTGGCCGGGCGGCTCCGCTCGGCCGCGGGCTGAGCGCCCACCCCGCATGAGCAGCTACGCGACACCCGTCTCCCGACCGCCCGCACCGGGAGGTCCGGCGTGACGGCCCGCACCCTGGACCGCCTCGCCGGGGAGCCGCTGTGGGCGCAGCTGCTGGCCGACCTCCGCAGCCGCCTCGAGCGCGACGAGTTCACCGTCGCCTTTCCCGGTGAGCTGGCACTGGTCTCCGAGTACGGCGTCAGCCGGCACACCGTGCGCGAGGCGGTGCGGCGGCTGCGGGACGAGGGGCTCGTCATCGCCGGTCGTGGCCGTACCCCGCGCCGGGCGCAGCCCGCGGAGATCGAGCAGCCGCTCGGGGAGATCTTCAGCCTGTTCTCGGCGGTGGAGGCCACCGGCCAGGTGCAGCGCAGCGTCGTGCGCACCCTCGACGTGCGTGCCGACGGCGTGGTCGCCGCCCGGCTCGGGCTGGAGGAGTCGACGCCGCTGGTGCACCTGGAGCGCCTGCGCTTCGCCGACTCCGACCCGCTGGCCGTCGACCGCGTCTGGTTGCCGGAACGGCTGGCCGCACCCCTGCTCGACGTCGACTTCAGCCGCACCGCCCTCTACACCGTCTACGCGTCCCGGTGCGGGGTGCGGGTCACCGGCGGGAGCGAGCGGGTGCGGGCGGTGGTGCCCAGCCATGTGGAGCGCGAGCTGCTCGGCATCGGTCCCGGGGTGGCCGCGTTCATGATCGACCGGCTCGGCTGTGCCGCCGAGCGGCCCGTCGAGTGGCGGCAGACCCTCGTCCGGGCCGACCGGTTCAGCGTCACCGCGCGCTTCTCGGCGCGGGACGGCTACCGGATGGACGGGGCCTGAGCCGCCGCACTAGCCCGCGGCGAACGAGACGCCGACGCCGCCCTGCGTCTGCTCGCCGTACCGCTCGATCTCGGCGTCGATGTCCAGTGCGACGGTCTTGATCGTGTCGTCCGCGGTGAGCCGGTCGGCCGGGACGAGCCAGCTGACCTCGAACTCGAGACCGTCGGGGTCGTGGGCGTAGAGCGCCTTGGTCGAGCCGTGGTCCGACGCCCCCACCAGTGCGCCGTGCTCGCTGAGCACGCCGGCGATCCGCTTCAGCTCGCCGAGGGTGTCGACCTCCCAGGCCAGGTGGTACAGCCCCACCGTGCTGCGGCCGGCCGGGGACGCTCCCGCGCTGCTGCCGAGGTGGAACAGGCCCAGGTCGTGGTCGTTGGTGGACGCCTCGGCCTGCAGGAAGGCTGCCCGGCCCGGCATGTGGTTGACGACGCGGAAGCCCAGTGCCTCGGTGTAGAAGCGCACGCTCCGCTCGAGGTTGCGCACGTAGAGCACGGCGTGGTTGAGACGTTGGACGGGCATCCGGTCCTCCGACGAGTCTGTGTCGAACATGACGGTACGCCAGGAAATGTGAGGGTTCAACTTCTAGGTACCCTAGGTTGGTGGACAGTGACGAGGATCGATGGCTTTCGGCTGATGAGCTGAAGACGTGGCTGTCCTACGTGGCCACGACGACGCTCCTCGAGGCCGCGCTGGACCGGCAGCTGCAGCGCGACTCGTCGATGTCCCATGCCTACTACCAGATCCTCGCCATGCTCTCGGACACCCCGGAGCGGAAGCTGCGGATGAGCGACCTGGCCGCGCTGACGCAGAGCTCGCAGAGCCGGCTCTCCCACGCGGTGGCCCGGCTCGAGGCCAACGGCTGGATCCGCCGGGTTCCGTGCCCCGACGACCGGCGCAGCACCCTGGCCGAGCTCACCGAGGAGGGCTTCGCCGCGCTCGCCACCGCGGCGCCGGGCCACGTCCGGAGCGTGCGCGAGGCCGTGTTCGACCGCCTGACGCCGGAGCAGGTCATCCAGCTGCGGCAGATCTGCGGCGCCATCCTCTCCGGGCTCCCGATGGAGCGCCGCGGCAAGGCGCTGCTGCACGCGATCATGGAGTACGAGCAGCACCGGGACGACTGACCGTCGGCCCCTGACCGTGGTCACGTGATCGTCGACCACGCCTGGCAGAGTTGCCGTCCATGGGAACACTGGTGCTGCTGCGACACGGCCAGAGCGTGTGGAACGCCGAGAACCTGTTCACCGGATGGGTGGACGTGCCGCTGTCCGAGACGGGTGAGCAGGAGGCCCGCCGCGGCGGCGAGCTGATGCGGGAGACCGGGCTGCTGCCCGACGTCGTGCACACCTCCTTGCTCCGCCGCGCGATCTCCACCGCCAACCTCGCGCTCGACGCCTGCGACCGGCACTGGATCCCGGTGCGCCGCGACTGGCGCCTCAACGAACGGCACTACGGCGCGCTGCAGGGCAAGAACAAGAAGCAGACGCTGGACGAGTTCGGCGAGGAGCAGTTCATGGAGTGGCGCCGCTCCTACGACGTGCCGCCGCCGCTCATCGAGCCCGGATCCGAGTTCAGCCAGGACGGCGACCCCCGCTACCAGGGCATCGAGCTGCCGCGCACCGAGTGCCTGGCCGACGTCGTCACCCGCTTCCTGCCCTACTGGGAGTCGGCGGTCGTGCCCGACCTGCAGGCCGGCAAGGTCGTGCTGCTCGCGGCGCACGGCAACTCGCTGCGCGCACTGGTCAAGCACCTCGACGGGGTCTCCGACGCCGACATCGTGGGGCTGAACATCCCCACGGGCATCCCGCTGCGCTACGACCTCGACGACGACCTGCAGCCCACTGTGCGCGGTGGCACCTACCTCGATCCCGAGGCCGCCGCCACGGCCGCCGCGGCGGTGGCGGCACAGGGACGCTGACCACGGTCCGGGTCCGGGCCACCCGTGTCTGGTTCTCGACCGGGTGAACGAGCTGTGAACGACGGCCGAAATCTGTCGATCTGTGGAGTCGGCAGCATCACGACCAGCGCATGAACAGCGCTCGGGCGTGACGATCCTGCCTACGATGCCGTCGTGAACGCGCTGCTGTGCGTGGCAATCGCGGCCGGAGCGCTCGTGCTCGGTCTCGTGCTCGGGGTCCGATGGGGCCGCCGGGGCGATGACGCCACCCCGGCCAGAGCGGAACCCGTTCCCGGCCCGCCCATGGCGGACCTCCTGCAGCGGGTGTTCCGGTCGGCCGACGAGGGACTGGCGGTACTGAACCGCGGCGGCGAGGTGGTGCTGCACAACGGACGCGCCGTGGAGCTCGGCGTCGTCCGGCTGGGGCGCCCCGATGCCCGCGCGGCCGCCGCCTGCCAACAGGTGCTGGAGTCCGGGTCGTCGATGGCCGTGGACCTCTCGCCGCTCGACCACCGCGGCCGCGAGCCCGCTGCCGTGCTCGCCCACGTGCGCCCGCTCGGCGACGGCTTCAGCATGGTCGAGGCGGGCGACACGTCCGACGCGGTGCGGCTGGAGGCCACCCGGCGGGACTTCGTGGCCAACGTCAGCCACGAGCTCAAGACCCCGGTCGGCGCCGTCGGGCTGCTGGCCGAGGCGGTGCTCGACGCCGCTGACGATCCGGTGGAGGTGCGCCGGTTCGGCACGAAGATCCTCAACGAGGCCACCCGCCTGGGCAACCTCGTCACCGAGCTGATCGCGCTCTCCCGGCTCACCGGGGCCGAGCGGCTGCCCGAGATGGGCGTCGTCGACGTCGACGAGGTCGTGCGCGAGGCGCTGGCCCGCTCCCGGCTCTCCGCCGAGTCCGCGCGGATCGAGATCATCGTCGACCGCCCGACCGGGCTGGAGGTCGAGGGAGACCTGACGCTGCTCGTCACCGCGCTGTCGAACCTCGTCGAGAACGCCATCGCCTACTCCCCGCCCGAGGCCTCGGTCTCGGTCTCACGGCGCCGGGAGGGCGACTGGGTGGAGATCGCCGTCACCGACCGCGGCATCGGCATCGCCCCCGAGCACCAGAAGCGGGTCTTCGAGCGGTTCTTCCGCGTCGACCCGGCCCGCTCGCGCGCCACCGGGGGCACCGGCCTCGGCCTCGCGATCGTCAAGCACGTGCTCGCCAACCACGGTGGCGAGGTCCGGCTCTGGAGCAGCCCCGGCACCGGGTCGACCTTCACCATGCGGCTGCCCGTCCACGCCGAGCCCGACGACGAGACCGGCGCCGAAGCCATCGACACCACCACCCCGGCCGACCTTGCCCGGCGGCCAGCCGAACTGCCCGACCGCGTCGGGGGAGCTGTGAGGATGCCATGACCAGAGTGCTCATCGTCGAGGACGAGGAGTCGTTCGCCGACCCCCTCGCGTTCCTGCTCCGCAAGGAGGGGTTCACCACCGCCGTCGCCGCCACCGGCCAGGACGCGCTCGAGGAGTTCGACCGCAACGGCGCCGACATCGTGCTGCTCGACCTCATGCTGCCCGGCATGAGCGGCACCGACGTCTGCAAGGCGCTCCGCACCCGCTCCACCGTCCCGGTGATCATGGTCACGGCCCGGGACAGCGAGATCGACAAGGTCGTCGGCCTCGAGCTCGGAGCCGACGACTACGTCACCAAGCCCTACTCCGCGCGGGAGCTCATCGCCCGCGTCCGCGCCGTCCTGCGCCGCGGTGGCGAGGGCGCCACCGAGGTCGACGGCCTGCCCGGCGTGCTGGAGGCCGGCCCGGTGCGGATGGACGTCGAGCGGCACGTCGTGTCGGTCAACGGCGACGACGTGGCGCTGCCGCTCAAGGAGTTCGACCTGCTCGAGTACCTGCTGCGCAACGTCGGCCGGGTGCTCACCCGCGGACAGCTGATCGACCGGGTCTGGGGTGCCGACTACGTCGGTGACACGAAGACCCTCGACGTCCACGTGAAGCGGTTGCGTTCCAAGGTCGAGGCCGACCCCTCGGCGCCCAAGCACCTGGTGACCGTCCGTGGCCTGGGGTACAAGTTCGAGGGCTGACAGCCGGCCGAGACGGCCCTGACCGAGCGACCGCCTTTCCTGCCGTTTCCTCCGACTCCCGGATCCTCCGCACGAATTCGGTGATCGGAATTGGTGGGGTGATTGACGGCGCCGATGGCCGGACCGTCGGGGATCTTTCCGCCGGAAGGCACGCGAAACCTCCTCGCTGGTCTTCTGGTGCTGTGGCCGTCGTGTTTGTCCTAGCCAGTACGTTCATGCTGGTGGGGCGGATATGGGCGAACCATCACGTCATGTTCGATCACACCCGGCACGCCGACCGGATCGGCACGGCGACTTTCGGGGTGGACGGGTCGTCCCGCGGGGACCGCCCGGATGCCGGCGGGTGACGGTGTCGTTCCCCGATCACTCGGACGGCGGTCGAC
This sequence comes from Pseudonocardia xinjiangensis, assembly GCF_012911925.1. Classification (GTDB taxonomy): domain Bacteria; phylum Actinomycetota; class Actinomycetes; order Mycobacteriales; family Pseudonocardiaceae; genus Pseudonocardia; species Pseudonocardia xinjiangensis. The sequence goes on from NZ_JAAXKY010000065.1 coordinate 32,297, forward strand.
CCGGCGTCGAGCGACGCGATCACGTCCGGGACGACGCAGCCGGAGTACTCACCCGCGGCTGAACGAAGGACCGGAGCCATTCATCCGGACCAGCCACGTCGATACGATCACCCCGAATTGCGCCTAAAACCTGATTCTGGCGCGCGGCTCTAGCGATATGAGGGCCTTCTGGGAGACCCTGAGTCGTCGTCGTGGCGTGGCCACAATCGGCGACGTCCATTCGGGCAAGATCCGATCGCGCAGATCACGGAGTTCGTGATGTTGCGGTGGATCGCGGCCAGAAGGAGGACGGTGTTGACCACATCAAAGGCGGACGAAACCGACATCGAACCGGGCCTGCGGGACATCCCCGAACTCTCGATGATCACCTTGAGAATCAACGGGACCAAGCGGGATCTCGAGGTGGATACGCGCACGACGCTGCTCGACGCGCTGCGGGAACATCTGGGACTGACGGGCACCAAGAAGGGATGCGACCACGGGCAGTGCGGCGCCTGCACGGTGCTCGTCAACGGTCGGCGCATCAACTCCTGCCTGACGCTCGCCGTGATGCACGAGGACGACGAGATCGTGACGATCGAGGATCTGGGTGAGCCCGGGCACCTGCACCCCCTGCAGGCGGCATTCGTCGAGTGCGACGGCTTCCAGTGCGGCTACTGCACGTCGGGTCAGATCTGTTCCGCCGTCGGCATGCTCGCCGAGGCGGCGGCCGGTTGGCCCAGCCATGCCACGGCAGACGTGTCGTCCTCGCAGATCGCGTTGACCGATGAGGAGATCCGCGAGCGGATGAGCGGCAACGTCTGCCGGTGCGCCGCCTACCCGAACATCGTCGCGGCCATCCGGGTCGTCGCCGAGGGAGGCCCCACATGAGGCCCTTCACCTACGAGCGGGCGACGGATGTGCCGGGCGCGTGCGCCGCCGCGTCCAGACCGGGTGCGACGTTCATCAGCGGCGGCACCAACCTGCTCGATCTGATGAAGCTCGAGATCGAGCGGCCGAGCCATCTGGTGGACATCAGCAGGCTGCCCCTGGCCGACGTCGACGAGCTGCAGGACGGCGCACTGCGGATCGGTGCCCAGGCGGCGAACTCGGACGTGGCGGCCGACCCGCGGGTGCGTACCCGGTACCCGGTGCTGAGCCAGGCGCTGGTGGCCGGCGCCTCGGGGCAGCTGCGCAACAAGGCGTCCGTCGGCGGCAACCTGGTGCAGCGCACCCGGTGTCCCTACTTCTACGACACGGCCGCCGGCTGCAACAAGCGGGATCCCGGCTCCGGCTGTTCGGCGATCGGCGGGTTCAACCGGATACACGCGGTACTGGGCGCCAGCGACTCCTGTATCGCCACCAACCCCTCGGACATGGCCGTCGCGATGAGCGTGCTGGACGCCCAGATCGAGCTGCTCGACGCCGACAGGTCCGTGCGCCGCGTCGACATCGCGGACTTCCATCGCCTGCCGGGTGACACGCCGCATGTCGAGACCGTTCTGCGGCCGGGCGAGATGATCACGGCGGTGATCCTGCCCCCGCCTCCGCCGGGTCGGCAGCTCTACCGCAAGGTGCGCGACCGCGCGTCCTACGAGTTCGCGCTGGTCTCCGTGGCAGCGATCGTCGCCACGGACCGCGGGACGATCAGCAGTGCCCGCGTGGCGTTCGGCGGCGTGGCGCACAAGCCATGGCGGTCCGCGGATGCCGAGGCCGCCCTGACGGGCCGTCCCGCCACGATGGCCACCTACCGCGCCGCCGCCGAGACGGCGATGCGCGACGCCGTCGGGCAGGGCCAGAACGACTTCAAGATCGACCTGGCCCGGCGCACGCTCTGCCGCACGCTCGTGCAGGCGGCCCAGGCGAGCTGAGGAGGCCACGATGATCGGACAGGCTCTCAACCGCGTCGACGGCCCGCTGAAGGTCACCGGCGGGGCCACGTACGCCTACGAGTTCCGGGACGGCGACCAGCCCCTCTACGGCTTCGTCGTCGGGGCGACGATCGGCAGAGGACGTATCACCGGGATCGACACCACACGCGTCGAGAGCTCCCCCGGCGTGCACCTGGTCCTGACCCACCAGAACGCGCCGGCGCAGGGCGCCCGCGACCTGTCCGTCCCCTTCGAGTACTGGCGCGCCTATCCCACGCTCAGCTCGCCCGATGTCCATCATCACGGTGAGCCCGTGGCGCTGGTCGTCGCCGCGACGTTCGAGCAGGCGCGGACGGCGGCCAATCTCGTCGATGTCGAGTACGCCGCAGAGCAGGGGTCCTACGACTTCGCGGCCTGCCAGGACCAGGCGTACGCGCCGGAGAGCCTGATCTTCGGCATCCCGGCCGACACCGCGGTGGGCGATGTCGACGCCGGGCTCCGGACCGCCGAGGTCCAGGTCGACGAGTGGTACACCACGCCGTACGAGTTCTCCCAGCCGATGGAGCCGCCGGCGTGCCTGGTGGTACCGGATGGCGACGACCTGGTCGTGTACACCAGCTGCCAGATCGTCGACGCGGCTCGTGCCTCGATCGCGGCCACCCTCGAGCTCGACCCGGAGCGGGTTCACGTCGTCACGCAGTACGTCGGCGGTGGTTTCGGTTCCAAGCTGAGGATCCACGGCGAGACGATCCTGGCGGCCATGGCCGCCCGGGCTCTGCAGCGGCCGGTCAAGGTGGCGCTGACCCGGCAGCAGATGTTCAGCTCCGTCAGCGTGCGTCCCACATCCAGTCAGCGGGTCCGGCTCGGTGCGGAGCGCGACGGCCGGCTGGTCGCGATCGCGCACGAGGTCACGATGCACACCAACCGGCACGTGGAGTTCATCGAGCCGACCGCCACCGCCACCCGCAGCCTCTACGCCGCACCGAATCGGCTGACCAGTACCCGGCTGGTACCGCTCGACGTGCTGCGCGGTGAGGACGTCCGCGCGCCCGGCGAGGCGCCCGGTCTCCTGGTGGTCGAGTCGGCGGTGGACGAGCTGGCCCATGCGCTGGGGATGGACCCGGTCGAGCTGCGGATCCGCAACGAGCCCACTGTCGATCCGGAGCGCGGCGTGCCGTACAGCGACCGGCACCTGGTGGAGTGCCTGCGCGACGGGGCCGACCGGTTCGGCTGGGAGCGGCGCCTTCCCGAGCCCGCGCGTCGACGCGACGGGCGATGGCTGGTCGGCTACGGCGTGGCCGCCGCCATCCGGGTGCACCTGCAAGGCCCGACCAAGGCGGCGGTGCGGTTGGGGCCGGACGGGATCGCCGTCGTCGAGTCGGACATGACCGACATCGGCACGGGGACCTACACCATCCTGACGCAGGTGGCGGCCGAGGGGCTCGGCCTGCCGCCCGACCGGGTGCGGGTCGAGCTCGGCCGTTCCGAGTTCCCGCCCAGCGTGGGCTCCGGCGGATCGTGGGGAGCAGGCAACTCGAGCACCGCGGTCCATCACGCGTGCACGGCGCTGCGGGAGAAGCTGCTGGCCGCGGCGAGCAGCGATGTGCGCTCCCCGCTGCACGGCCTGGACACGGCAGGCGCGGTGTTCTCGGGCGGGAGCGTGAGCATCGACGGCGCGTCCGAGGCGCTCGGCGAGATCGTCACGCGCAACTGTCCCGAAGGCCTCGAGGCGGAAGGGGAGACCGTCCTGCTGACGGAGGAGCCGAACTACGGGGCGTACGCGATCCACACCTACGGCGCCCACTTCGCCGAGGTGGGCGTCGACGCCGACACCGCCGAGATCCGGCTCCGGCGGATGCTGGGCGTGTTCTCGGTGGGGCGCGTCCTCAACGCCAAGACGGCGCGCTCGCAGCTGATCGGCGGCATGATCTGGGGCGTGAGCCAGGCCCTCGCGGAAGAGGGGGTGGTGGACATGCGGTCCGGCGGCTTCGTCAACCGGGATCTCGCGCAGTACCTGGTGCCCGTCCACGCCGACATTCCCGAGATCGACGCCGTCATGCTCGACGGGTTCGACGACAAGGCCAACGTCCTCGGCGTGAAGGGACTCGGCGAGCTGGGCATCTGCGGGGCCGGTGCGGCGGTCGCCAACGCGGTGTTCAACGCCACCGGGGTTCGCGTGCGTGATTTTCCGATCACCATCGAGAAGGTGCTGCCGGGTCTGCCGCTCACCGAGGTCTGACGCAGCAGACGCCGACGTCAGAGGCATGAACGGAAGCCGATGGTGGCTACCGGTGACTGTTCGTTGCTCGTTGTCACGGGTTCGGTCACGAGTACGTCACGTGCGCGCAGTAGCCTGATCACGTGCGCCTCGGTGTGCTTGACGTCGGTTCCAACACCGTCCACCTCCTCGTGGTGGACGCGCATCGTGGTGGCCACCCCACGCCGATGACGTCGGACAAGGTCGAACTGCGGCTGGCGGAGCACCTCGATCCGGCGGGCGCGCTCACCGCGGCAGGTGCCGAGGCACTGGTGGGAGCCGTGCAGCGGGCGAGCGCCGCGGCGGCCGAAGCCGGCTGCGCCGACCTGCTCGCGTTCGCCACCTCGGCCCTGCGCGACGCCACGAACTCCTCGGCGGTACTGGCCGAGGTGCGCCACCGCACGGGGGTCTCCCTCGAGGTGCTCCCGGGCGAGGACGAGGCCCGCTACACCTTCCTCGCCGTGCGTCGCTGGTACGGCTGGTCGGCGGGCAGGTTGCTCGTGCTCGACATCGGGGGCGGGTCGCTGGAGCTTGCGGCCGGGCTCGACGAGCACGCCGACGTCGCCGAGTCGCTGCCGATGGGCGCCGGACGGCTCACCCGTCAGTGGTTCCACTCCGACCCGCCGTCCCGCCACGAGATCGACCGGCTCCGTGAGCACGTCGACGCCCAGCTCGCTCCCGTGGCCCGCCGGCTGCGCCGGGCCGGGGAGCCGGAGCTCGCCGTCGGCACGTCCAAGACGTTCCGTTCACTGGCCCGGCTCACGGGCGCGGCACCCTCGAGTGCTGGTCCGCGGGCACGCCGGGTGCTCACGCGGGTGGGGTTGCGGCAGCTCGCCGCGTTCATCACCCGGATGTCCTCCGGCGACCTGGCCGAGCTCGAGGGCGTCAGCCCCAGCCGGTCCCATCAGCTGGTGGCCGGGGCACTGGTCGCCGAGGCGGCGATGCGGGCGTTACAGGTCTCCCAGCTCGAGATCTGCCCGTGGGCGTTGCGGGAGGGTGTCATTCTCCGCAGACTCGACACGCTCGATGGAATGTCCCGTATAGACCGCTCGGCGCAGGAAGCCCTGGGTGGACTTGGTAGCTTGACCTCGTACGAGGCACGGTGGACTGGATGAGTTCCGATACCGACCACCCGCGTCAGCGCACCGTCGCCGAGCTGCTCGCCGAGCACGGCGACACCGGTGCGACCGGACGTCGCCGTCGCCGTCGTGCCGCTGACGACGTACCGGGTGAGGAGGCTGCGCCGCCGCCCCCGTCGAGCAACGGCTCCGGGTCGTTCGCGGCGCAGTGGCAGCCGGGCGAGCCCGACCGGTCGATGTTGCGGGAACGCGTGCCGTCGCCTGCCCAGCCGGCGTCGCACCGGCAGCCGGAGCGGGAGCCGCAGCCGTGGGAGTCCGCCGGTGAGCCGCGGGAGCGCCGGGCGCGTGAGCCGCAGCCCTGGGAGGCCCAGCCCCGCGAACAGCAGCCGTGGGAGCCCCAGCCGCGTGAGAAGCAGCCGTGGGAGCCCCAGTCCCGCGAGCCCCAACCGCGCGAACCCCAGCGGCGCGAACCCCAGTCCCGCGAACCC